>CAJTNK010000224.1 GCA_910577885.1 uncultured Rikenella sp. | reverse complement strand
AGGAAATTGGCCAAGCAACCGAGAGTTGTTTGGTTGATTTCCGCCAGCGCGCGGACAATGTAGGTTGCAACCGGCAGGCCAGCAAAACACCCTGTGGGTGCGCGCGCCGAGCCTTGAGGGCGAAATCGTTCAAACGCATGTTTTGCGTTTGAAAAGATTTCGCTGGCGCGCGGTCAGAGCCTGTTTTTAGCTACCACCGAGTCGGCGCCAGCGGATTTTACCGAGCAAAACCCAATTTTCGCGTGCCGAGCGGCACCTCGCGCCGTGTGGGGTGACGGCGGCTCGCGCAGCCCTGCGGCCGCAGTTTCTCAGCAGTCCGCCCCCTTGGAGAAAGTTCGGCCTTGCGCCCACCCTTGAGGCTATGCAAAACCCCGGTTGGCGTGCCCAGCGGCACCGACAGGGCCGGCGATGCAAAGCATCGCGACAAGCTCACCTCGAAACTCAACCCAAGCTCCGGCCTCACGCCTTTCTCCGCGCAATACCGCCTCGCAGAGGCGGGCGGCCCGTCGCCTCCCCCCGCG
>CAJTNK010000223.1 GCA_910577885.1 uncultured Rikenella sp. | reverse complement strand
TACAGCCAGTACCCTGCGTACGGTTTCCAGTTGCGTTGCCTCCAGGAATAGGGAGGAGCTGCTCGGCACTCGAAGACTGGGTTTTGCTCGGCAAAGCCCGCTGGTCACACTTACCCCCTTGAGAGTCGTCGCCAGCGGAAAGAGCTACGAGCTCCGTCGAGTAGCCCGCGCCGCAGGGGGATGGCGGCGACTCGCGCACTCCTACGGAGTGCAGATTCCCTGCTTGCCGACCAATTCCCGGGCGCCGACCCAGAAAAAAGCTACTCCGCCCTACGGTCATTGTCCGCGCGCCTGGGGAAATTCATCCGTTTCAACTCATCGTTGAAACGGTGTATTTCCCTCTTAAGGCGTGGCGCGCACCCTTCGGGTGTTCTACTGACCTGCCGGGTGCAACCTGCATTGTCCGCGCGCTGGCGGAAATTGGCCAAACAACTCACATTGTTTGGCCAATTTCCTACTCCAGCACTCGCGCGCGGAATCTTGAGAGAACTGCGCTCAGGCCGCGCGGGCCGCCCTTACGCCG
>CAJTNK010000222.1 GCA_910577885.1 uncultured Rikenella sp. | reverse complement strand
CCCTCATGCCGGGCAGGCACTTACTTTCTGTGATGCGACAGAAAGTAGGCAAAGAACGCAGCCAAGGGGTCTTCGCCCCCTTGGCCATCCCCCCCGACTGGGCAGCGAATCACCAACCGAGAAAATTCGGCCTTGCGCCCACCCCCTTGAGGCTCTGCAAAACCCCGATTGTCGTGCCCAGCGGCACCGCAGAGGACGGGCGATGCTGCGCATCGCGACAAATTCGGAAAATGTTCTCCGCCCGAAGCTCGGCCGAGATCTCCCCATGGCGGGCCGGAGCCCCCGGCTACGAACCAACAACAAAGAAACTCGTCCTTGGGCGCGGTGCCGCTCGGCACTCGAACCGGGCAGCCTCTACCCCAGACCGAGGACGGCGACTCGGAGAGTCGCGACGAGCTCAGTTCTAAAGCTCGCCCAAGTTCTCCCCATGGCGGCCGACGCCACCCCCAGGCGGAAGGCCGGTGCCGAGCGGCACTCGAAGATTGGGTTTTACTCGGCGAAGACCGCTGGCGTCGGCTTCTTTCCTAAAATAGTCACTATCCGTACGCCACGAG
>CAJTNK010000221.1 GCA_910577885.1 uncultured Rikenella sp. | reverse complement strand
GGAGTCTGCTTTAGCAGGTATCTTGAATTGCCGTTTTGGAGGTCCTCATGTTTATTTTGGAGAGATAGTCTATAAACCTTTTATTGGAGATAAGGATCGGTTTATCCATACACAGGATATGCATAAAGCTGTCGATATAAACAGGAGAGCAGAAATTTTGATGGTTATAGTAAATATTGTTTGCTTATATTTGGTCGGTTGAAAAATATATATTACTTTTGTTTCCGTTTTAGAGATGCGGCAGTAGCTCAGTTGGTAGAGCATCAGCTTCCCAAGCTGAGGGTCGCGGGTTCGAATCCCGTTTGCCGCTCTGCTGGAAATCAGATAGTTATCAAAAGATTCCTATCTGATTTTTGTTTTTAGCGTGGTTTAACCGTGTGAGTTAAACTGAGAGTTAAACCAAGAACAGCATGAATGCTACAATTACAGTGGTGTGCTACAAGTCTAAAATTCTATCAAATGGCGAGCACCCATTAATGTTACGCATCTGTAAAGATGGGAAGAAGAAGTACCAAAGTTTAGGAGTTTCCATTAAGGCTAATCAGTGGGATTTCGTAAGAGAGA
>CAJTNK010000220.1:329-587 GCA_910577885.1 uncultured Rikenella sp. | reverse complement strand
CCGCTTGCCTGAGATACTTCATTGTATCAAGTTCATTCAGTTCCTTGTTCTTGTAGATGGAACGGATAGCCTTGCGGACGTGGCAGGAAAACACGCCGAACAGGTCGGCTATCTCTTGTTGCGTCATCCATACGGATACGGTCGGCATCGTGACCGCACCCGTTTCACTGATTGTTATTATTCCTCTATTCATTGTCACTTGATTTTAGTTTCATCATTTGATGCACACTCCTTTTTCCAACCGCTGTAATTTCCGCA
>CAJTNK010000220.1:0-305 GCA_910577885.1 uncultured Rikenella sp. | reverse complement strand
CGTGACGGCATACCGTCATCGGGCAACGTATATTTGCCTTTGGTATTTTCAGACAGGGTTTCCAAATCCCTGCTCACTTTGTGGTTGGTTATCTCGGCATATATCTGGGTGGTGCGTATGGAATAATGTCCCATCATCTTGCTGATGGTTTCTATCGGAACCCCGTTGCTCAGGCAGATAAGGGTCGCAAAACTGTGCCTCGCCTGATAGAATGTCAGGTGACATCCCAGACCGCACTGTTCGGCTATGATTTTAAGGCTGCGGCACAGGTTACAGGTCTGCGGGACGTAAAACAATCTTCCGTC
>CAJTNK010000219.1 GCA_910577885.1 uncultured Rikenella sp. | reverse complement strand
AAATCCCGCGCGCCACGCCTTAAGAGGAAATCAAACCGATAAACGATGAGTTTATTGGAAATGATTTCCAAGGCGCGCGGTTAGAGACCGTTTTTGGAAAGAGGCTGGCGCCAGCGGGTTTTGCAAAGAAAAGCCCAGCTTTCGAGTGCCGCGCGGGGTGGCGACGGCCGTCATCGGGAGATCGCAGAGAAATACCCGGCCCCGGGCGTTCGCGGCTACGGCGAAGGAGCGTTGTGGGACGTCGGCAACAGCGGGTACAGTTGGTCGTCGACCGTGGCCGGTACCAATGCCTGCTTCCTGTACTTCCATTCCGGCGGGCTCCATCCGCAGTACAGCCACGGCCGTGCGAACGGTCGTCCGTTGCGTTGCCTCCAGGAATAGGGAGAGTCGCCGCCAGCGGAGGTCGCAAGTGAGCCGAAGCGAACGTTGCGGCCTGCAGCCGGGGATGGCTCCGGGGCGTGCGACCTACAGTCGCGGTGCCGCTCGGCACTCGAAAACTGGGGCTTTCTCCGCCAAGTTCGGGCCGTTCCGGCGGGGGTTAGCCAAGGGGGCGGAGTCCCCTTGGATGCGTTCTTTGCCTACTTTCTGTCGC
>CAJTNK010000218.1 GCA_910577885.1 uncultured Rikenella sp. | reverse complement strand
TCTTTCAAAGAAGGTTTGCGTATGGGCGCTGAAGTGTTCCATGCATTGAAGAAAGTCTTGAAAGACCGTGGTCTTAGCACCGCCGTAGGTGACGAAGGTGGTTTCGCTCCCAACCTGAAAGGTACGGAAGACGCTCTGAATTCTATTCTCGCCGCTATCAAAGCAGCAGGATATGAACCGGGCAAAGACGTAATGATTGGTATGGACTGCGCCTCCTCCGAATTCTACCATGACGGTATTTACGACTACACTAAGTTTGAAGGCGAAAAAGGCAAGAAACGTACCGCCGAGGAACAAATCGACTATTTGGAAGAGTTAATCAACAAATATCCTATCGACTCTATCGAAGACGGCATGAGTGAAAACGACTGGGACGGCTGGAAGAAACTCACTGAACGTATTGGTGACCGCTGCCAATTGGTAGGTGACGACTTGTTCGTGACTAACGTAGACTTCCTTGCAATGGGTATCGAAAAGGGTTGCGCCAACTCTATCCTGATCAAAGTAAACCAAATCGGTTCGTTGACCGAAACATTGAACGCTATCGAGATGGCTCACCGTCACGGTTACACTACGGTTACTTCTCACCGTTCGGGTGAAACGGAAGACGCTACTATTGCCGACATCGCAGTAGCTACCAACAGCGGACAAATCAAAACCGGCTCTTTGAGCCGTTCAGACCGTATGGCTAAATACAATCAACTGCTTCGTATC
>CAJTNK010000217.1 GCA_910577885.1 uncultured Rikenella sp. | reverse complement strand
AATTGTAGAGTATATCCACGAACATCCGAAAGCAAAAGCACGTACATTATTTGCTACGCATTATCATGAATTGAATGAGATGGAGAAATCCTTCAAGCGCATCAAGAATTATAATGTATCGGTGAAAGAGGTGGATAACAAGGTAATCTTCCTTCGTAAGCTGGAACGTGGCGGCAGTGAACACTCTTTCGGTATCCATGTGGCAAAGATGGCGGGTATGCCGAAAAGCATTGTGAAGCGTGGCAATGAGATATTGAAGCAGCTTGAATCTGATAATCGTCAACAGGGAATAGCAGGCAAGCCATTGGCAGAAGTGGGCGAGAATCGTGGAGGTATGCAGTTGAGCTTCTTCCAGTTGGACGATCCGATTCTCTGTCAGATTCGCGATGAGATATTGAATCTTGATGTGAATAATCTCACTCCTATTGAAGCACTGAATAAGCTGAATGATATAAAGAAGATAGTCAGGGGGAAATAAGAAGAGCTGATAAATGAAATAGGAAAAAAGGGATTAGCGATATTTGAGTCGCTAATCCCTTTTTTGTTGCCTTAAGCTTTCTTTTTCTTCTTATCATAGAAGAACATGAAATAGACGCCTATGATGATAAACGGAACGCTTAACCATTGCCCCATATTGAACATCATGCTGTTTTCAAAATCCTCCTGGTTTTCTTTCAGGAATTCGATGAAAAAGCGGAAGGTGAAGATATAAGTCAGGCAAAACCCG
>CAJTNK010000216.1 GCA_910577885.1 uncultured Rikenella sp. | reverse complement strand
CAGAAACAAATACAGGATACGGAAGACTTTATCGAACGCTTCCGCTATAAGGCGACGAAAGCCGTACAAGTACAAAGCCGTATCAAGCAACTGGAAAAGATAGACCGCATCGAAGTGGACGAAGAAGATAATTCCGCCTTGCGTTTAAAATTCCCTCCAGCCAGCCGTAGCGGAAACTATCCCGTGATTTGCGAAGATGTGCGCAAAGCGTATGGCAGCCATGTCGTTTTCCATGATGTCAACCTGACTATCAACAGGGGAGAGAAAGTTGCTTTCGTCGGGAAGAATGGAGAAGGTAAGTCTACCTTGGTGAAATGTATCATGGATGAAATAGATTTCGAAGGTAAATTAACGATCGGACATAATGTGCAAATCGGTTATTTTGCGCAGAACCAAGCACAAATGTTGGATGAGAACCTGACTGTATTTGATACCATCGACCGTGTAGCCACAGGAGATATCCGTCTGAAGATACGTGATATACTGGGAGCTTTCATGTTTGGAGGCGAGGCTTCGGATAAAAAGGTGAAAGTCCTTTCCGGAGGAGAACGTACGCGATTGGCAATGATTAAACTTCTGCTGGAACCCGTAAACCTACTGATTCTGGACGAACCGACCAATCATCTGGATATGCGTTCGAAAGATGTTTTGAAGGAAGCTATCCGCGAATTTGACGGAACTGTGATTCTTGTCAGCCACGACCGTGATTTTTTGGATGGGCTTGCGACTAAAGTATATG
>CAJTNK010000215.1:505-777 GCA_910577885.1 uncultured Rikenella sp. | reverse complement strand
CGTAGGCACTACATACAACTTTCCCATATATTTTTGTTTATGCTGATTGGTTAAAATACTTTTTCAATAACTCCAAGAAGTCAACTACTGCATCTTTCTCTTCGTCTATTTCAACTTTCGAGGAAAGAAATGCGACAGCAGTCTTGTATGAGCCCATAACTGATATCTGCTCAATCACACGGTTCATCAAATCAGTATCTCCCTTAAACAGTTCGCGTGAGAAACGGAAAGAATCATTCAAGCTGATAGAATGGCGCAAGCCGGCAGCCAGC
>CAJTNK010000215.1:0-495 GCA_910577885.1 uncultured Rikenella sp. | reverse complement strand
TATGCTTTCTCCCAACACGGCGTTTTTGGGTTCTTCCTTCTTTATTATGACGGAGGCCTCTTCGATGACGGGTTCTTCTTCTTCTTCTTCTTCTTCTTCTTCTGCTGCTGCTGCTTCTGCTGCCTCTATAACAGGTTCGGGAGATTGGATAATAACAGACGCATCCTTTTCCTGAGCGGTAATTTCATTCTCTTTCACTACCGTTTCTTCTACAACAAAAGAAGACAAAGAAACCAACTCAACAGAATCTATTTCCTGCGACAATTCATCCAGACGTCCCTGCATACGCGCAACACTCCGCTTCAACAGTTCAGACAGAGTCTGAGTAGGTTCCTTGGTAAATGAATCCATGAGATACTTCAACTCATGAACATCCAATTCGATATCTGCTAATAGCTTCTGTTTCATGTTCATCCATTATTAATATGATGCGAATGTAGGAATAATTTATGCAATAACTTAAAATAATGGATATTTTAACAGTTCTTGCACATT
>CAJTNK010000214.1 GCA_910577885.1 uncultured Rikenella sp. | reverse complement strand
GAGGTGCCGGCACAGGGGGCGTTGCCGTTGGGGGCTGCGGGGGTTGGGGGAGGAGGCGGCGAGGCGCGGAGCCTGGTGTTCGGCGGCGGAAAATATTTGGTGACCACTACGGTGGACGGGGTGGTGATTATCGACCGGGCGCGGGCCAAGCTGCGGGTGGTCTACGAGGAGTTCTTGCGGCGGATGGAGAACGACTTTTCGGTGGTGGGTCAGCGCGATCTTTTTCCGCAGACGGTGGAGCTCTCGGCAGCGGATCATTTTCTGCTGATGGAACACGCCTCGGAACTGGCGGCCATGGGGTTCGACCTGCGGGATATGGGGGGAACGACGGTGGTGGTCTACGGGCTGCCGGTGGAGATGGGCGACCGGGTGACTCCGGCAGCGGCTGTTGAGGAGCTCCTGGGGCAGATCCACGAGGAGGGGAGCTCCTTGCGGGATAACCATCGTGAGCGGTTGGCAGCGGCGATGGCTCGGAGTTGTTGTGCGGCGTTGTTTGCAGGGGGTGGAGCGGGGAGCGGTGTAGGGGGCGGTGTGTCGACGGTCGAGGCGGATGCGCTGGTGCGGGAGTTGTTCGGCTGCGAGGAACCCAACTACACGCCGGACGGTCGACCGGTGATGACGGTGGTTTCGGCGATCGAGGCGGAGAAGCGGCTCAAGAAGTGAGGCGGGCGGGGGGGCTGAGCCTGCGTGGGCAGAGACGGTTTCTCTTCCGGCAGGCCAGTACCGGGTGCCGGAAGGCACCGCCTGTCCGGCGCACCCGTTGGGTGTTTTACTGGGGTTATCCCAGCCTTAGTTAGCCGCCGTCCGCGCAGGGCAGTCGTAGCTTGTTGCAGAGCCAACT
>CAJTNK010000213.1 GCA_910577885.1 uncultured Rikenella sp. | reverse complement strand
GGAAATACGTTTGAATAATGTGAATTATTCAAACAGGATTTCCCAAGGCGCGCGGTCAATGACCGTTGGGCCGAGCAGTTTTTCGGGCTGGACGCCCGGGAGTGGGCGTTTGGGGTAGAGGCAGGCAGCAAAAGACGCTGTGCGTCCCTTCCGAGGGGGAGGCGTCCGCCCCGCCATGGGGAGAACTCGGCCCAGGCGCGCGGTCAGAGACAGTTTTGCTGAAAAAAGGTGGTTTCTTAGATAATAGCGAGTTGCCGCCAGCGGCAGAGCGAGTGAACGAAGTGAATGTAGCTCGCGCCGCGTGGGGTGGCGGCGACTCGCGCGCCCTACGGGCGTAGTCTGTTGTGAATCGCAGGTTTTCGGCTAGGGGAGACGTTCGGCCGTCCGCCTCTTCGAGGCGGCTGTATGCGGAGAAAAGCGGGTGAGTCTTGGGCTGAGAAGTTTGGCTGAGCGGGTCGCGACTCGCAGAGTCGCCGGCCTATGCGCCCAGGCGCGAAGCGCCTTGGGGGGGTGGGCGCAAGGCCGAACTTTCTCCGAGAAGGTTTTGTAGCCGGTTGGCAAACAGAGATATGCGCCTCGGAGCCAGCGCGGGCAAAACCGAGCTTGTCGAGGTGACGCCCGTCGCCGGGGGTGTCTCCGGGGGTGCCGCTCGGCACGCGAAGGCTGGGCTTTTCTTTGCAAAGTTCCGCCGGTCGGCTGACCCGATGCGGTTCGTCCCCTCTTCCTGGAGGCAACGCAACTGAAGACCGTACGCACGGCTATTGTGGCCCTGCGGGTAGACCCCATAGTAGTAGAAGTCCAAGAAGTGGGCATTGCCACTCCCCGCAGGAATCGACGATGACCAAAATTATCCGGCGCTGCCGACGTAATACAACGTACCGTATCCTCTGTTATTTCCCGCGTCGCGGAAGCCCGGGGCCGGG
>CAJTNK010000212.1 GCA_910577885.1 uncultured Rikenella sp. | reverse complement strand
CCTCGAAAGTTTTTCTGGTTCTCTTTGTTCACAAAGAGAACAGTTCTATCCGGCACCAAATACGGTTCGCCAATTGCCGAAAGTAGCACGAGCAAAGCGAAGTTAGTAAGAACAGTACCCTCCTGTAGCCCAAGAACTGGGCATATTCAACTATAACGAAAAGATTATTTAAAAAATTTGAGTTTGAAGATGATGAGGTAGAGTAGTCCCCCGGTGACGTATGAGTCAGCGATGTTGAAAGTGGGGCTGAAGAATGTGTAGGGTTCTCCGCCGACGAAGGGGATCCAGTCGGGCAATCGGTCTATTTCGATGAGGGGGAAGTAGAGCATGTCGACGACGCTACCGTGGAGGAACGGAGCATAACCCGTGCCCCAAGGGACGAAGCGGGCCACTTGGGTGAAGGTGGATTCCGAGAAGAAGAGGCCGTAGAATGCCGAGTCGAGGATATTGCCGAGTGCTCCGGCCAGGATGATCGAGATGCCGACAATCACCCCCGTAGGTGCTCCGCGTTTGATGAGCCGGTGGATGTACCACCCGATCACCCCCACGGCGGCGATCCGGAAGAGGCTCAGCAGCAATTTGCCGTAGCTTCCGCCGAGCTCCATGCCGTAAGCGGCGCCGCGGTTTTCGATGAAGTGGATGTAGAACCAGTGGCCGAAGACCCGTATCTCCTCATCGAGCGTCATGTGGGTCTTGACGCATATTTTGACGAGTTGGTCGATGGTCACCAGGGCGACGATCAGAAGGATGACAAGCAGTGTTTTTTTCTTGTTCTGTTCCATAACGTACATTCTCTTGCTTCTCTGTGTTTGGGTTCCCGTGAGGGATACTTCGGTAGGCAGAGGCGGGGGCTGCCTCTGCTGTTAGCTCGGTTTGACTGCCGGTCGTACTTCTTAAAGGATATTTTCCTCTTCCCCGCTCCCGCCGGAGCTGGTCAACCAGCGGAAACATGCGTCCTCGGGCAGGGTGCCGCTCGGCACGCGAAGGCTGGGCTTTTCTTTGCAAAGTCCCGCTGGTGCCGGCCGAGAAACAAGCTCTCACCGAACGCCCCCACTCCTGCCATTCTCACCATGCGGGTCGCCGCCAGCGG
>CAJTNK010000211.1 GCA_910577885.1 uncultured Rikenella sp. | reverse complement strand
CGTGTTGCCCACCGGGATCTCCAGCCCCGGCACCGCCCCCTCGAAATCCAACACCGGCACCACATTATACTTCCCCAAGCTCCGCCCCACCGCCGAAGTCAACATCTGCCACATGGCCTGTTCGTCCTCGAACTTGATTTCGGTCTTCTGCGGGTGGATATTGACATCGATGCGCGACGGTTCGACCTGAATGTAAATGAAATACGACGGCGTATAGCCATACGGCAAGAGCTTATTATAGCCATTGACCACCGCCTTCTGCAAGTACGGACTCCGAAAATAACGACCGTTGACGAAAAAGAACTGTTCGGTGCTGTTTTTCTTGGCCGTCGCCGGAAGACCCACATACCCGCTGATCTTCACGATCGGCGTATCGACCTCCACCTCCAGCAGCTTATCGCCCGTCTTGCGCCCCACGATCGCCGCAATGCGCTGCTTCATCCCCCCCGGCGGCAGGCTGAAGAGGGTCTTGTCATCGGCCACCAGCGTGAAAGCCAGCTCCGGATGGCAAAGCGCCACCCGCTGAAACTCCGAGATGATCTGTTTGGTCTCCGTCGCATCCGCCTTCAGAAACTTCCGACGCGCCGGGGTGTTGAAAAACAGGTTGCGCACCGTCACCTGCGTCCCCCGCGGGCAGCTGACCCGTTCGGTCCGCGCATCGACCTCCGTCCCCCCGGCAATCGCCACCAGAGTCCCCACCTCATCCACCTCCCGGCGCGTACGGAGCTCGACCTCGGCCACCGACGCGATCGAGGCCAATGCCTCGCCCCGAAAACCGAACGTCTGCAAGGCAAAGAGGTCTTCCGACTCTCTGATTTTCGACGTGGCGTGGCGGGCAAAGCACACCGCGGCATCCTCCTCCGCCATGCCGCACCCGTCGTCGATCACCTGCACGAGGCTCTTCCCGCCGTCACGCACCACCACGCTCACGGACCGGGCTCCGGCATCCACGGCATTCTCCATCAACTCCTTGACCATCGACGCCGGACGCTGCACCACCTCCCCGGCCGCTATCTGGTTGGCGACATGGTCGGGCAATATTTTTATCAGATCTGCCACTGAATTTTCGCTCCTCTGTTAAGTGTTTCCCATCGCTCTCCCGAGCCGCTCGCGACCGCCGCGGGCCCATC
>CAJTNK010000210.1 GCA_910577885.1 uncultured Rikenella sp. | reverse complement strand
TCCCCGGCCCCCGCCGCCCCCGCTCAGAACGCCCGCCCGAAATAATTATACATCACGTACAACACAGCCACGATCCCGCCGAGAAAAAAAACGGTCCGTAAGGCCAACCGCCGTCCCCTTTCGGTGCGTTGTTGATCGCGCTCCTGCATCCGGAGCATCCGCCGTTCCCGGATATACATACCGGGCCGATACTCGCCTTCGGCATAATCCTCGCCCAGGATCCGCCGACGACGCGCCTCGCGTTCTTCGGCCTCGGGGTCCCAATAACGGGGTTTGTACTCGAACTGACGCGTCTTGCGTCCGAATCCGCTGAATCCTAACATAATTGTCGTCGGGTTTTGGGGTTTTTGTAGTCTTTCTGACTGTGACTTGATTTTACAAAGATAGCATATTTTAAAACGTCTACCCCCTTTCGGAGATTGTCTCGCCCCGGATTTCGGTTCGTGTCGGGGGCGTTTTTGCGGGGTTCTTTCGCCCGGATGGCCCATGCGATGCGCAGCATCGCCCGTCCCGCCGGGGGCCCCGCTGGGGCTTTTGCCGGGGTTATCTTAGCCTTATTTAGGCCGCCGCCCGCGCAGGGCAGTTCCAGCTTGTTGCCGAGCCAACTCCAGCTTTCGAGTGCCGAGCGGCCCGGCCCCGGGCTTCCGCGACGCCGGAAATAACAAAGGATACGGTACGTTATATAGCGTCGGCGGCAACGGGTTCAGCTGGACATCGGCAATGGTGAGTACCAGCGCCCATTTCTTGAATCTCAGCAACATCTGGCTCAGGCCGGAAGACCACGGTAACCGTGCGTACGGTCTTCCGTTGCGTTGCCTCCAGGAATAGGGGGCCGCTGGGCACGCCAACCGCACCCACAGGGTGTCTTGTTGGCCATTCAGCGAAGAAAAACCCAGCCTTCGCGGCCGAGCACCCCCGGGCTTCCGCGACTGCGGCCTGCGCGAAGAAACCGAAGGCGGTTCGGGTAAGTTGTACTATGTCGGCTACGCCGGGGTCAGTTGGTCGTCGTCGATTCTTTCGGGGAGTGGCGGTGCCTACTACCTGGAGTTTCTCTCCATCCGGCTCATCCCGCAGCTCAACGATAGCCGTGCGCTCGGTTTTCCGTTGCGTTGCCTCCAGGAAGAGAGGCGGTAGCATC
>CAJTNK010000209.1 GCA_910577885.1 uncultured Rikenella sp. | reverse complement strand
AAAGAACAGTTCCGTACGGTAGCCAAATACGGTTTGCAAATTGTCAAAAGTAAAACGAGGGAAGTGAAGTTAAAAAGAACGGTTGCTGCTCGTCGCCAAAGGAGAAGTGTTAAATAATAAGAGTACCTTTGCGGGCGTATATCAATCGAGAGGTGAATTTCATGTATAAGTTTTTTCGACCGATTTTGTTTCGCATCCAGCCGGAAACGATTCATCATCTGATGGTTAAGCTGTTACGGGTTTTGCATTTCGTGCCATTCGGCCGGGCGATTCTGCGGGCGGTTTATGTGCGTCGTGCGCCGCAGTTGGAGAGAGAGGTGTTGGGCCTTAAGTTTCCGAATCCGATCGGGTTGGCGGCCGGTTTCGACAAGAATGCCGAGGTGTATGATATGTTGGGGGCTTTGGGTTTCGGTTTCGTCGAGGTCGGTACCGTCACCCCGAAGCCGCAGAACGGCAATCCGAAACCGCGTTGTTTCCGACTCCCGGCCGATCGTGCTATCATCAATCGCATGGGTTTCAACAACCACGGAGTTCAGCACGCAGTCCGGAACCTCCGTCACCGAAGACCCGGATTGATCGTCGGGGGGAATATCGGTAAAAATACGCTCACTCCGAACGAACAGGCGCCGGCCGATTATTTGAAGGCCTTCCGGGCGTTGTACGACTATGTGGACTACTTTGTGGTGAACGTGAGCTGCCCGAATGTGGCGTGTCTGACGGCTCTCCAGAGTCAGGCAGCGACGGTGGCGATTCTCGAGCCGCTCAAGGAGTTTCGGCAGGGGCAGAGCGATTATCGGCCGATCCTGCTCAAAATCTCGCCCGACCTTACGCAGGAACAGGTGGACCAGATGATCGAGGTGGTGAGCGCGTGCAAGATCGACGGCATTGTGGCGACCAATACGACCACTTCGCGCGAGGGGTTGGCGACGGCTCCCGAGCGGGTGCGAGAGATCGGGAACGGCGGGTTGAGCGGTGGTCCGTTGACGCGGCGGTCGTGCGAGATGGTTCGTTACATCCACCGAAAAACCGAAGGTCGATTGCCGATCATCGGGGTGGGGGGGGTGATGAGTGTGGAGGATGCCGAGGCCATGCTCGAGGCGGGTGCGTCGCTGGTACAGGTCTATTCGGGGCTGATCTACGAGGGGCCGGGCTTC
>CAJTNK010000208.1 GCA_910577885.1 uncultured Rikenella sp. | reverse complement strand
TATCTGAAAGTCTTTTGGGTACCTTTTCTTCAGAAAAGGTACGGTACCCTCCCGTCGCCAAAGAAAAAAAACGTACATTTGACCGGTTTATCAATCTGAAACGAGTATGAAAAAGACGACATTTTATAGCCGGGCAGCGCTTGTTTTCGCTGCCGTTGCGGGGCTGTGCGGAACGGCCCGGGCGCAAGTGAGTGCTTTTCCGCAGGGGGGCGGTGCAGGGACCGTAGACGGGTACACGCTGCCGCGGACGGTGGTGGAGGCGACGTTGGTGATCGAACGGGAGGTGATTTTGCGCGGGCCGTATGCCAAATTTGCGGCCCAGTACCTCGGGATTTCGGGGGCGGCGATGAGCGACAAACAGAACTATCGGATTATCGATGCCACGCTGGGGTATGCCGAGGAGCCGGATCCGGCGCAGACTTATCATCTGGATCGTCCGGTGGAGGCGGGGAGTCGGGTTTTCCATTGGTTGTCGGTCGACCGGCCGCAACAGCCGCTGCGGGTCGACGGTGATTTTCAGGGGGCTGCGATCGGGAACAACAATCCGTTCCGGGATGTGAGTCTCAGCCCGTTGTACGGGTCGACGACGGTGCAGAGCGGCTTGGCCGACGGCGAGGGTTTCGGCGAGCTGCCGGTGAACCGCACGTCGGTGGTCGAGAAGAGCACGGAACAGATGGCGGCCGAGGCGGCGAATGCGATTTTTACGCTCCGTAAGCGGCGGTTCGACCTGGTGACGGGCGAAGTGGGCGACGGTGTGTTCGGGGCGGGGCTGGAGGCGGCCTTGAAGGAGATGGAGAGGATCGAGTCGGAATACCTGGCGCTGTTCGTTGGGAAACGCTATACACAGCGGTTGGTACGGACCTTCTCTGTGCTGCCGCCGGCGAAGGGTACGGGGATCGTCTGCCGGTTTTCGATCTCGAAAGGGGTGGTGGCGGACAGCGACTTGGCCGGTCGGCCGATCGTGATCGAGATGACGCCGGAGACGGAGGCCGCCAACGATGCTGCGTCTCATGCCGGCGGGGCGAAGAAAGGCGCTGTGAACGTGCGTTACCGGATTCCGGCGGTACAGATCGTCCGGCTCGTGGACGGCACCGAGGAGCTGGCACGCGAACGCATCCCGGTGTTTCAACTGGGACGCGTAACGGCGGTCCCGGTTGTCTTCTAAATCCCGTTTTACCTCCGTTTCCCTCGCGCTGCTTTGGCCAAGTCTGCAAACGTTCTTTGTGCTGGAGGGTACTGTCCCTTTCTTGAAAGA
>CAJTNK010000207.1 GCA_910577885.1 uncultured Rikenella sp. | reverse complement strand
CAAAAGTTTTTGGTGCCGCTTTTTTCAAAAAGCGGCAGTCCCGGCTCGTAGCCAAGGAAAGATTATACAAGCAAATCAGTAGTTAATGTATTCAAATCCGCGAGCGTCAGACGGCGACACACCGCCCGACCGATTCCCTCCATCAAGACATAGTCGATGGATGCCGCCTCGCGTTTCTTGTCCGAAGCCGCCGCCGCCAGGAGCTGCTCCGCCGAGATGCCCAGTTCCGGCGCCACCGCCGTGGGCAGCCCCATCGCCCCGACCACCCGTACGACCCGTGCCACGTCGCTCTCCGTCACCAAGCCCAGCTTCCGCGAGACCCCTGCCGCCACACACAACCCGATCCCCACCGCCTCGCCGTGCAGATACCGTCCCGTACACTTTTCGACCGCATGCGCCAAGGTGTGTCCCAGGTTGAGCAACTTCCGATCGCCACGCTCGCGCTCATCGGCCGCCACGACCCTCGCCTTGAGCCCGACCGACGCCGTGATGGCCCGGTGCATGGCCTCCGGATCGGCCGTAAAGTCGGCAAACGTCCGCCCCTCGAAAAGCTCGAACAGCGACCGGTCGCCGATCAATCCGCACTTGACGACCTCGGCCAATCCGGCCCGCAGCTCGCGTTCGGGCAACGTGTCGAGCATCTTCCGGTCGCAGAGCACGAAGTCCGGCTGGTTGAAAACCCCGACGAAGTTTTTGTAACCGTCCAGGTTGACCCCGTTTTTCCCCCCCACACTGGCATCGACCTGCGCCAGCAGCGACGTAGCCACAAAACCGAACCCGCTCACTCCCCGCATATAGGTCGAGGCCACGAATCCCGTCACATCCGTGACGATGCCGCCTCCGATCCCGACGAGGTACGACCCTCGATCGGCCCCGAGCCGGAGAAGTTCTCGATAGACCTCTCCGACCGTCTCGAGCGTCTTATGCCGTTCGCCGAGCCCGATCACCACGTGCGGAAACCGCCCGACGAGCTCCGGATAAGCCGCCTTCAGATTGGAATCCGTAATGACAACGGCCCGCCGCCCTTCGAGCCATCCATCCAACAACGCCAACGCATCGCCGATCACCACCCGCGACGGCTCTCCGGGCCGCCCAGTCCGAGGTACACTAATCTCCTCTATCATAACTACTTATTCTTATCTTCTCCTTTTATCTTCGCTTCTCTCGTCTTGCTTTCGGCAATTTGTAAACCGTATTTGACGACGGGAGGGTACTGTACTTTCTGTGAACAGAAAGTACCAAAGAAACTTCCAAGGATGCTTACGCATCCTAACTCTATCTCGGTACAGTATTCGCTTTGTTTCTTTG
>CAJTNK010000206.1 GCA_910577885.1 uncultured Rikenella sp. | reverse complement strand
AGGCTGGGCTTTTCTTTGCAAAGTTCCGCCGGTCGGCTGACCCGATGCGGTTCGTTCCCTTTTCCTGGAGGCAACGCAACAGAAAACCGTGCGCACGGCTACTGTTGCCCTGCGGATTGAGCCAGGGGGAGCTGAAGTACAAGTAGTGAGCACCGGTGTCCGTCCTTGTTGACGACCAATTGAATCCGCTGGTGCCGACGCTATATAACGTACCGTATCCTTTGTTGTTACCGGCGTCGCGGAAGCCCGGGGGTGCCGCTGGGCACTCCAATTTGGCCATTCGGGCGAGAAAACCGTAGACGAAGTCCAAAAATGAGCTGTGGTGCTCGCTATTGCTGTCGATCAATAGTAGCCGTTGTCGCCGCCTAAGGCTGACACAGTCCGGTTCGCGTGCCGAGCGGCACCTCGCCCGCCCCTCTTCCGCCGCCCTTCTTCCGCCGCCTCTCTTCCGCCGCCTTCTCTTCGTTACCGCCCCTCGCCGAACAGCGAGGCCACGAACCGCGCCCGGTCGAACACCTGCAAGTCGTCCACCCCCTCGCCCACACCGATGTAACGCACCGGAATGCGGAACTGGTCCGAAATCCCGATCACTACCCCGCCTTTTGCCGTTCCGTCCAGCTTGGTGACCGCCAGCGACGAGATCTGCGTAGCCGCCGAGAACTGTTTGGCCTGTTCGAACGCGTTCTGACCCGTCGACCCGTCCACCACCAACATCACCTCATGCGGAGCTCCCGGAACTACTTTCTGCATCACGTTGCGGATCTTGGCGAGCTCGTTCATCAGGTTGATCTTGTTGTGCAACCGTCCGGCCGTATCTATGATAGCCACGTCGGCTCCCGCCGCCCGGGCGGCCGACAAGGTGTCGAACGCCACCGAAGCCGGATCGGCTCCCATCTGTTGTTTGACGAGCCGGGCGCCCGACCGTTCGGCCCACACCTCGAGCTGGTCGATCGCCGCCGCCCGGAACGTGTCGGCCGCTCCCAGAAAGACCTTCTTCCCGGCAGCCGTCAACCGGGCCGCCAGCTTTCCGATCGTGGTCGTCTTGCCCACCCCGTTGACCCCCACCACCATCAACACAAAAGGATTCCCCGACGCGTCCTTCTCGAACAACATGCCCAGTTCCGACGACGACTCCGCCGCCGGAGCCTCGGCCAACAGAGCTGCCACCTCCTCGCGCAAGATCGTATCCAGCTCGGCCGTCCCCAGGTACTTGTCCCGAGCCACCCGCGCCTCGATCCGCTCGATGATCCGAACCGTCGTCTCAACCCCCACGTCGGCCGTTATCAAAATCTCCTCCAACTCGTCGAGTACCTCCTCGTCCACCCGCGACTTCCCGGCAACGGCTCGCGACAACCGTCCGAAAATCCCTTCTCGGCTTTTCCCCAACCCGCTCTCCAACGCGGCCTGCTGCGCCTCGCCGGAATCACGCTTCTTAAATAACTCAAATATCCCCATTTCTCTATGTCTTAATTGCTTGTTCTTCTTCTTTGGCTACGAGCCGGAACCGTTCTTTTTCTGAAGAAAAAGAACCAAAAAGA
>CAJTNK010000205.1 GCA_910577885.1 uncultured Rikenella sp. | reverse complement strand
TCGGAAGTCTTTTGGGTACCTTTTCTTCAGAAAAGGTACAGTACCCTCCCGTTGCTAAAAACCGTTTACACATTACACCGAAGCAACGCGAGGTAAACGAAGGTAAAAGGTACAGTTCTATCCAGTTCAACAAACACAGAAAAAACAAATTAACTATACGATATGCTGAGTAAAGGGGAGATCCGACGAATCCGGTCGTTGGGCGACAAGGCGGGACGGCGGGACGAGGGGCTGTTCGTCGTCGAGGGCGAGAAACTGGTCGGCGAGCTGCTGGCCTCGGACTTTACGGTTCGGGAGCTCTTCCGGGTCGGCGAGAACGTTTCCCGGGCCGAGATGGAGCGTATTTCGTTCCTCCGGACACCGACACCGGTCCTGGCGCTGGCCGAGCTCCCGAACGCGACGGAGAGAGAGGCTTCGGCAACGTTTGCGGGGGACGGCCTGACGCTGGCTTTGGACGGAGTCCAGGATCCGGGCAACGTCGGGACGATCCTCCGGCTGGCGGACTGGTTCGGCGTGCGGGAGCTGTACTGCTCGCCGGAAACGGCCGACTGCTGGAACCCCAAGGTCGTACAGGCCACGATGGGGGCGATTTTCCGCGTGCGGGTCCGGTACACGCCGTTGGAAGAGTTGCTTGCGACGGTCTGCCGAGCTGGCGTACCGATCTACGGGACTTTCCTGGAGGGCGAGAATATCTACGACAGCGACCTGTCGCCGGACCGAGGGTTGATCGTGATGGGTAACGAGGGCCGGGGCATTTCGGCTTCGGTGGCGGCACACATCACCCACAAGCTCTACATCCCGCCTTTCCCGGCGACAGCCGCTCCGACCTCCGAGTCGCTCAACGTGGCGACGGCGACGGCCATCACCCTATCTGAATTTCGGCGACGCTGATTCCTTCACCTCTCATTTTGTTCCATCCGCATCTCGTCGGCCTCACTCCCTTTTCTGATTTTCTTCGCCGGCAGGCCCGGTTCAGATTTCTCGCCCGTCAGGCCCGGTTGGATTTGGCTGAGACAAGCCCAGCAAAATACCCGAACGGGTGCGGTTGGAGTACCCAGCGGCCTCTCCCTATTCCTGGAGGCAACGCAACGGAAAACCGTACCCACGGTAATTGTTGCCCTGCGGGTTGATCCCTCCGTAGCCGAAGCTCAAGTAGTGGGCATTGCCACTCCCCGTCGGAATCGTCGACGACCAGATGTACCCGGCGTAGCCGACGCCATACAACGTACCATAACCGTTAAAATACCCGGCATCGCGGAAGCCCGGGGCCGGGAGCGGCGTTTTTTTGCAATGCAAACTCCAGTTTTCGCGTGCCGAGCGTCCTCTCCCTATTCCTGGAGGCAACGCAACTGGAAACCGTACGCAGGGTACTGGCTGTACTGCGGGACGATCCGGACACAGTTGAAGTCCAAGGAGCGGGCATTGCCCTCCGACGCGAACGACGACCAGCTATATCCGTAGTTGCCGACACCACGCAGAGCCCCAAAACCACTGTAATTTCCCGCATCGCGGAGGCCCGGGGGTGCCGCTCGGCACACGAAGACTGGGTTTTTCTCCGCCAAGTTCGGGCCGTT
>CAJTNK010000204.1 GCA_910577885.1 uncultured Rikenella sp. | reverse complement strand
GAACCGAGCAGCGTACCGAGCGCAGAGCGGGCTTGCACGCTATGCCGAGGTAGCGTGAGGAAACCGTAGGTAAAAGGTACAGTACCCTCCCATCGCTAAAGACCGTTTACACATTACACCGAAGTAAGGCGAGGAAACCGAGAATTGTTGAATATGGATTAAGGAGAAATGGATTGGGTGAATTTGGTGTGGCAGGGTTTGTTGGTGGGTTTTTTGGCATCGGTGCCTTTGGGACCGATCGGGGTGATCTGTGTTCAGCGAACTTTGAGCGGGAGTCATCGGTCGGGTTTTGTTTCGGGGTTGGGGGCTGCGACTGCGGATACGATTTTTGCGACGTTGGCGGTGTTTTCGTTGTCGTTTCTGACCGATTTCATGACCGCGTACAAGGTTTGGTTTACGGCCATCGGGGGGATCCTGGTGATTGTTTTGGGGGTTTCGATTTTCAACAAGCGTGTGCGGCGGCCGAGTCAGCGGAGGCAGACCCGGAGCAGTCTGGTGAGCGACTATTTTTCGATTCTGCTGCTGACCTTGACCAATCCGGCTTACATTTTGGTTTTTATTACGTTGTTCGCTGCGTTGGGGATCAGTAGCGAGGGTTATTCGGTGGGGTTGAACGTCGTTTTGCTGCTCGGGGTGCTGGGCGGGGCGGGTGCGTGGTGGTTCACGCTGACGTATGTGGTGAGCCGGCTCAGAAAGAGGTTCAGACTGAGGCATTTGTGGTGGATCAATAAAATTACGGGCGGGTTGATCGTTCTGTTCGGGGTGTTGCTTGTGCTGAGCATCGTGGTGGATTTGGGACCGGTGGAATACATTCTGCCTTGACGCACGGACAGGAGCGTTTTTTACTTAGTGACATGGAGAAAATCATCATAGCGATCGACGGTTATTCGTCGTGCGGCAAAAGTACGTTTGCCAAGGCGGTGGCGGCGAAGCTGGGTTATATTTTTATTGACACCGGGGCGATGTATCGGGCGGTGACGTTGTACGCCATGCGGGGAGGGATGGTGGAGGATCGGGAGAGGCTGGTGGCGGCGTTGCCGGAGGTGCGGATCGAGTTCCGGTTCGATCCGGCGGCGGGGCGGAGCGATGTTTATCTGAATGGCGAGAATGTCGAGACGGAGATTCGCCGGATCGACGTCAGCGAGCGGGTGAGCACGGTGAGCAGTATTCCGGAGGTGAGGGCCAAGCTGGTGGCGATGCAGCAGGAGATGGGACGGGCCAAGGGGGTGGTGATGGACGGGCGGGATATCGGTACGGTGGTATTCCCGGGTGCGGAGTTGAAGATTTTTATGACGGCGGATCCGGAGGTGCGTGCCGAGCGCAGGTATCGGGAGCTGACGGCCAAGGGTGAGCGGGTTTCGATGGAGGAGATCGAGCGGAATATCCGCGAACGGGATCGGCAGGACGAAACGCGGGCGGTGAGTCCGTTGCGTCGGGCGGCGGATGCGGTGGTGCTGGACAACAGTCGGATGACGGTGGCGGAGCAGATGGCTTGGATCGATCGTCAGTTGGAACGTTTTGCGTAGAGGCGTTCGGTTTGGGAGGGCTTTTTCATCCGGCAGGGCCATGCGATACGCAGTATCGCCCGTCCACGGGACGTGGGGCCCGCGCGGCCGACGCGT
>CAJTNK010000203.1 GCA_910577885.1 uncultured Rikenella sp. | reverse complement strand
TCTCCGCCGGATGGCCAGTAAGACACCCTTTGGGTGTTCCTGGAGGCAACGCAACGAATGACCGTACGCATGGCTACTACCGTTACTCGGGACAATGCCGTCGCAGTCAAAATACAGATAATAGATCTGAACTCCCGTAACTCGGGATGAGAGACTGTACCCTCCGCGCCCGACGCTATACAACGCACCGGCATTATAATGGCGGAAGCCCGGGGGTGCCGCTGGGCACTCCAACCGGGCCTGACGGTCCGCCCACCCAAAGGTGGGAGAGAATTGATAGGTATTAAATTATTTTAAAAACTATGAAAAATTCCAAAAATCGACAGCGCAGAGTCTTTGTCGTCGGACAGGCAGCACCTCCGGGAGCCTTGCCCGTCGCGGTCGCTGCGCAACGCGATGTCTGGCGGTGGGGCACCGATAACCGACTGCCCGAAGCGTTGGCGGCCCTTTCGCGCAGCTCCACGATCCATCGGCGGATCATCAACGACAAGGCCGATTACATCAGCGGGAGCGGGTTGACCGTCGACGAGGCCAATCCCCGCACGGCCGCTCTGCTCAAAGCCGCCAACGGAGAGGGGCAGAGTCTGCGGACCATTCTCCAACGAGTGGCCTTGGACCGGTGTCTGCTCGGAAACGCCTTTCTGGAGGTGGTCACCGACCCGGGGCGAAATTTCCTCTCGCTCTACCACCAGGATGCGACGCGGTGTCGGCTCTCGCGCGATAATTGCCACGTCATCCTGCATCACGACTGGAGACAGTATCGTCCTTCGGAGGCGATTGTTCTGCCCCTTTATCCGGCCTTCGAACCCCAGTCGGACGGCACGTTGAGGGCCGTGATCCACTACAAGGATTACGAACCGATGTTCGAACATTACGGTGTGCCGAAGTACATTGCGGGGTTGGGGGCGTCGGCCATCGTCTGGAAAACGGACCGATGGAACCTCTCGCGGCTCGACAACGCCTTCCAGCCTTCGGGTGTGATGGTGCTCGACGGTGACACGGACTCCGAACAGGAGGCGGCCGAAATCGCCCGGCTGGCCGAAGATCGGTTTGCCGGAAAACCCGGTCAGGTGATGTTCCTGGTCAAAAACGGAATCGACGGCGACACCACGAAGTTCGTCCCGATCGAAACCACCAGCGACGGCGACTGGAAGTCGCTCCACGACCAGGCTGTCTCGGACATCATCGTGGCTCACAGCTGGTTCCGTACGCTAAGCGGGATGGAGTATTCGACCGGTTTTTCGGCCGATCGCGTCCGGCACGAGTACAACATCGCGTTGAATACCCTGATCCGGGTCGAACAACAGGAAATTATCGAACCGATCCGGCAGGTTTGTGCCGAAATCTTCGGCGAGTACACCCGCTCGCTGGCGTTCGTCAACCTGCCGCCGTTCGAGGTCAAACCCGACTATATGCGAGTCTGGGAGGCGCGCAAGGCGGATGGTTTCGACTACGATCCCGACGACCCGGCCCAACAGCTTTTCCTTTCGCAGATCTAACGGTTCGTGCGGACAGAGACTGTTTTCTCGCCCGAATGGCCCGTACCGTGTGCCGGAAGGCACCGCCCGTCCAGCGCACCCGTTGGGTGTTTTGCTGGGGTTATCTTAGCCTTAGTTGGGCCGCCG
>CAJTNK010000202.1 GCA_910577885.1 uncultured Rikenella sp. | reverse complement strand
CATCCTCGGAAGTCTTTTGGGTACCTTTTCTTCAGAAAAGGTACAGTACCCTCCAACCCAAAGACCGATTGCACATTATATCGAGGGAGTACGGAAATATCAAGGAACAGATAATATAAGACATATGGCACTGATAAATACGATGTTATCGACGGTTTACGGGAAGCGGTTGAAGGCTTTCGACCGGTTTCGTCGTTCGCCGTGGGAGGTACAGTACGAGCAGTTTCGGTTGTTGATGAGTTACGGAGCGCAGACCGAGTATTTTCAGCGTTACGGGATGGGGGCTTTCGGGAGTGTGGAGTCGTTTCAGCATCGGTTGCCGGTGGTGGGTTACGACGAGTTGCAGGCTGACATCGAGCGGGTTCGGGCCGGGGTCCCGAATGTGTTGTGGCCGGGGCGGACCGAATGGTTTGCGCAGTCGTCCGGCACCACGGGCGACCGCAGCAAGTATATTCCCGTGACGCGGGAGTCGCTGCGGCAGTGCCACTTCCAGGGGGGGCGGGATGTGATGACCGTTTTCGCTTACTACAACCCGCAGAGCAAGGCTTTCTGCGGAAAGACCTTGACTCTGGGGGGGAGTCACCGCTTGGACGCCATGGGAGGCGGGGCGCAGAGCGGCGACCTGTCGGCCATTCTGATTCGGAACATGCCGCGGTGGGCCAAGGGGTTGCGCGAGCCGTCGACTCAGGTGGCGTTGATTCCGGACTTCGAGCGGAAGGTGGAGGCGATCTGTCGGCGTTGCTCGCGGCAGCGGATCACCGCTTTTGCGGGGGTGCCGTCGTGGAACCTCGTGTTGATGAACCGGCTGCTCGAATACACCGGCACGGACAGCCTCTTGGAGGTGTGGCCCGACC
Organism: uncultured Rikenella sp.; assembly: GCA_910577885.1. Classification (GTDB taxonomy): domain Bacteria; phylum Bacteroidota; class Bacteroidia; order Bacteroidales; family Rikenellaceae; genus Rikenella. The sequence goes on along the minus strand of CAJTNK010000202.1, from coordinate 839 downwards.
TGTCGTTGTTTATTCACGGGGGAGTCAGTTTCGCGCCCTATCGCGAACAGTACAAGCGTATCATTCCGTCGCCGCAGATGAAGTACATGGAGACTTACAACGCTTCGGAAGGGTTCTTCGCCTTGCAGGACAACCTCTCGACTCCCGACATGCTGCTGATGCTGGACTACGGGATTTTCTACGAGTTTCTGCCCACCAAGGAGTTGCACGATCCGTCGAAGGCGGTGACGCTGGCCGACGTCGAAACGGGGGTCAACTATGCGATGATTATCTCGACCAACGGGGGGTTGTGGCGGTACATGATCGGCGACACGGTGGAATTCACGAGCCTCGCGCCCTACAAGATCCGCATCACGGGACGTACCAAGAGCTACATCAACGCTTTCGGCGAGGAGCTCATCATAGACAATGCCGAACGGGCCGTGGCTGCGGCCTCGGCGGCTACGGGTGCCAAGGTGTCGGACTATACGGTCGCGCCGATCTTCATGGAGGGCCGGGCCAAAGGGGGACACGAGTGGCTGGTGGAGTTCGCCACGCCGCCGTCCGATGCGATGCTCTTTGCCGAGGTGATCGACCGGACGCTCCAGGAGGTCAACTCGGACTACGCGGCCAAACGGTTCAAAAACTCGACCCTCTCGGCACCGAAACTGGTGGTGGCGCGAAAAGGGGTCTTCTACCGCTGGATGGAGCAGCGCCAAAAACTCGGCGGTCAAAACAAGGTTCCGCGTTTGTGCAACGATCGCCGCTTCATCGACGAACTACTGCAGATTCAATAACTCAGTTTTTAGCGCCGGGAGGGTACTGTTCTTTTTGTGAACAAAAAGAACCAAAAAAACTTT
>CAJTNK010000201.1 GCA_910577885.1 uncultured Rikenella sp. | reverse complement strand
GAGCTTTCTCGCCCGAATGGCCCGGTTGGCGCCCTATTCCTGGAGGCAACGCAACTGAAAACCGCGCCCACCGGGCGTTTTGTTGGCCTGTCGGGCGAGAAAGCCGTAGTTGAAGTACAAGAAGCGGGCATAGGCGCCTGCCCCCGTCGACGACCAACTGTACCCGCCGTAGCCGACGTACCACAATCGACCGTAGCCCCGAGTACTAAAGGCGTCGCGGAAGCCCGGGGGCCGCTGGGAGCAGAAGGCCGAAAAAATGTTGTGGAAACGAGAAAATCGGTTATATTTACCTCAGCTAATCTTTAAAGAACCACAGAATGATGAAACAGAAACATGCGTTAATCGCCGTTTTGGGGGCGTTGCTGATGGGCTTTTGGAGTCCTGCGGCACAGGCTCAGACCGAAAACGGCGAACGGAAAATCATTTATGCCGTCTCGACAAAAAAGGCTGATCGCTGTGCGATTTGGGTCGATGCGATCGAGTTCGGGAAAGACTACACCACCGTGCGGATGCACTATGCGGAACAACGAGGGAGGGCGAATCTGATGCCGAGCACCACCTTGGTGTGCCACCTGAAAGGGGGAGAGACCAAAGTGCTGACTTTGCGGAGTACGCGCGGGATCAGTATGGTGAAAGACCACTATACGCCGCTGGGGCGGGGCGAGGTGTTCACCGCCCTGTTCAGTCCGTTGCTGGCGGGCGACGTGGCGCGGATCAAGAGTATCGACCTGCTCGAAGACGCCGGTTCGCTGAGCCGGAACAAGAAACAGAACCTGAATCCAGGGGTGTTCAATATTCTTGGAATCCGTATCGACCGCAAACATCAGCTGGTTCGGTAAAAAAAAGTGAGTCGGTCGTCGACTTTTGCACGTAGTTTGCTGGAGAGAGGTTCCGTAACCGGGTTACGCCTCCCCCGGGAGGAGGGCGGCCCGATAGTAGAAACCCATTAAAAAAACCTATCTCAGTATGAAAACGAAAGAAAACCAGGCTGCGGTTAAAGAAGCTTTGACCGAAGCGAAAAGCAAACTCAAGGATGCGGGTCATGCGGTAAAAGAGGCGGCATCGCAGGCTGCTACGGCCGTTTCGATCAAGGCCGGCGAGGTGAAAGAGGCTGTGGCCGAAAAGGCCGGCAAGTTGAAGGAGACCGCTAAGGAAAAGGCCGCGCAGATGAAAGAAAAGGCCGGCGAAGTGACCGAGGCTGTGGCTGAGAAAGCCGGTAAACTGAAGGAAACCGCCAAGGAAAAGGCTGCGCAGGTGAAGGAAAAAGCCGGCGAGGTGACCGAGACGGTGAAGGAAAAGGTGAACAGCGGCGTGGCGACGGCGGCATCGGCCGTGTCGAGCGCGGCTAAGAAGGTGAGCGCCAAGAGCGAGGAGATCAGCAAACAGGCGAAAGCCAAGTGTGGCAAGGGGTGCGCTAAAATGAAGGCGTAGGGACGGGGAGGGGGGCAAGTCCCTCGAGCATCCTTGTCGCGATTGAGCGGAGTTGCTGGGCGGCTCCGGGTTTCTTGGTTTTTCCAAGGGGCCCGGAGCCGTCGTTTTTTCGTGCGTTTTTGGGGGTGGAGTGTCCAAAAAGTAGACACCCGGTGTCCAATTTTTGGACATTCCACCTCCTGTGTTGTTTTTACAATACACTTATCGTCAGTTACTTAGCCGCTTTGGCGTGATTTTCGCATGACTCTGAAGGTATAATGTCGTTCTTTTGCAACAGGAGGGTACTATACCTTTTACCTTTTCTTTCCTTGCTTTGCCTCGGTGTAATGTGCTAATCGTTCTTTGTGCTGGAGGGTACTGTACCTTTTCTGAAGAAAAGGTACCCAAAAGA
>CAJTNK010000200.1 GCA_910577885.1 uncultured Rikenella sp. | reverse complement strand
TTTTGCTGGGTTTGCGTCGCAAAATGCAGCGAGAAATCCCGCGCGCCGCGCCTTAGAAGGGAAATACACCGTTTCAACGAAGAGTTGAAACGGAAGTATTTCCCAAGGCGCGCGGTCAAAGCCTATTTGTGAAGCAGTGGCCGGGCGTCCGGGAGGTCCGGTTCGTGTGCCGAGCGGCACCGGCCTTTCGCCGGGGGAGGCGTCGGCCGTCATAGGGAGATCCCGGCTGAGTTTTGGGCGGAGAATTTTGCTGAGCCTGTCGCGATGCTTTGCATCGCCGGCCTCTGCTTGGGGTCGAGGCTGCCCGGTTCGTGTGCCGAGCGGCACCGCGCCCGAGGACGAATTTTTTTCTGAGGGCAGGGCGACAAGTAGAGCCCCCCAAAAAAGTAGATCTCTCAAAAAACACAATATAAAATGGTAAGCATCGAATTGATTACCGTGGGCGATGAACTGCTGATCGGGCAGGTGATCGATACCAATTCGGCCTGGATCGGCCGAGAGCTCGGGCGCATCGGAGCACAGGTAGATAGAATCGTGTCGGTTCATGACTCGGCCGAGGATATTCGGGAGGCGGTTCGGACGGCGCTCGGTCGGGCCGATGTGGTGGTGATGACCGGAGGGCTGGGGCCGACCAAAGACGATATTACGAAAAAGACGTTGGCCGATCTGTTTGCCGGGGGGAGGATGGGGCGCGATGAGGCTGTTTTCGAGCACGTGCGGCGGATGACTGCTGAGCGCGGCATGGTCTTCAACGAGCTGAATCAAGCGCAGGCGTTGGTGCCCGAGGGGTGTACGGTGTTGCCGAACCGGGTGGGGACGGCGCCGGGGATGTTGTTCGTCGGTCCCGCCGGGGCAGCTTCCGGGGCGGAGAAGTTGCTTTTCTCGCTGCCCGGCGTGCCGTTCGAGATGAAGGAGCTGATGGCCGAACAGGTAATCCCGATTATCCGGAGCCGTTTTGCGTTGCGGTCGGTGGTCCACCGGACGATGATGACTTTCGGGTTGGCCGAGTCGGCGATGGCCGAGCGGATCGAACCTTGGGAGACGGCCTTGCCCGAGGGGCTGCACTTGGCTTATTTGCCCAATGCACGGGGGATTCGGTTGCGACTGTCGGCTTACGATGTGGAGGAGGGGCAGGCGGCGGAGGAGATCGAACGGCAGTTCGTGCGGCTGGGCGAGTACATCGGGCCGTATCTGTTGGGCTACGAACCGTCCAGCGTGGAGTCGGCGGTGGCGGAATTATTGCGGAGCCGAGGTGAGACGCTGGCGGTGGCGGAGTCGTGCACGGGTGGTTCGATCTCGGCCCGGATTACGGCTTTGGCGGGGGCTTCGGAGTACTACCTCGGTGGGGCGACGACCTACAGCAACGCCGCGAAAGCCCAGTTGCTGGGGGTTTCGGCGGCGGATCTCGAACAGCACGGGGCGGTGAGCGAACCGGTGGCGAGGCAGATGGCTGCCGGGGCGTTGGAACGGTTCGGGGCGGACTATGCGGTTTCGACGACAGGAATTGCCGGTCCGGGTGGCGGAACGTCGGAAAAACCGGTCGGGACGGTCTGGATGGCACTGGCGTGGCGAGATGAGGCGGGCGAGGTGATGACTTCGGCACGGCTGATGCGCTTCAGCGAGCTCCGCGAACAGAACATCGAACGGGCGGCGACGCATGCGTTGAATATGTTGCGGCTCCATCTGCTGGGTGTCTCGGAAGCTTTCCAGCAGACGGGGATGCTTTGATTGGGGCTTCGATAGATTTGTTATTTTCCGCCAGCGCGCGGACGAAGACGGTTTTTCTCGCCCGTCAGGCCAGCAAAACGCCCTTTGGGCGCGCCTGCCCGGCGCACCCGTTGGG
>CAJTNK010000199.1 GCA_910577885.1 uncultured Rikenella sp. | reverse complement strand
GAAAGTAGGAGCCCCCGCGGCTCGAGCGGGGGAGAGGAAAGAGTTATATTCTCCCTGAGAGGGTTGGGCCCCGCCCGGTTCGCGTGCCGAGCGGAACCCCGGGGCCGTACCCACAGGGTGTTTTGCCGGGGTTCTCTTTGCCAAGTCTCCTTGCTCGGCTTTCGAAGACGGGATTCGGGGAGCGAGTTGTCGCTCCGGACGGACCCAGTGCGAGAAATATTACCTACAGAAAAGAAAATACGAATATCTAAAAAACAAAGCGTTATGAAATGGTTGTCGGAATTTAAGAAGTTCGCCATGCGCGGCAATGTCGTCGATATGGCCGTCGGTATCATTATCGGTGCGGCGTTCGGGAAGATCGTCAGTTCGTTGGTCAGCGATGTGATTATGCCTCCGATCGGGGTGCTGTTGGGCGGGGTCGATTTTTCGGACCTGGCTTTCACGTTGAAGCGGGCGGTGGGCGACGAGCCGGCGGTGGTGATCGGTTACGGAAAGTTCATTCAGACGGTGATCGATTTCATTATCATTGCGTTTTCGGTGTTTGCATTGGTCAAGTTCGTGAACGTGTTGAGGAACAAGACCGACAAGGCGAAGGCTGAAGCCGAGGAGGCTGCTCCGGCCGTCGAACCGGAACCGACCAAGGAGGAACGGTTGTTGACCGAGATCCGCGATTTGTTGAAGGAGAAAAAGTAAACGTAGAGTCGGGTTGTTATGGGATTGATCGCCACGATTGGCAAAAAAGAGAAAAAAGAGATACCTTCGCTCGATGAATTGATCGTGATGGGAAATTACAAAACGATGAGAAATATATTGATCACCGGGGGTGCCGGATTTATCGGGAGCCATGTGGTTCGGTTGTTTTGCCGGACGTATCCCGATTACCGGATTTACAACCTCGACAAGTTGACCTATGCGGGGAACTTGGAAAACCTGAAGGATGTGGCCGCGGAGTGTCCGAACTACCGCTTCATCAAGGGGGATATCTGCGACCTGGACCACATGCGTCGGATTTTCGGGGAGTACGGTATCGACGGGGTGATTCACCTGGCTGCGGAGAGCCATGTCGACCGGTCGATCCGGGATCCGTTCGCCTTTGCGCAGACCAATGTGCTGGGGACCCTGTCGCTGTTGCAGGCGGCGCGGGAGGCTTGGGCGGATGATATGGAGGGTAAGTTGTTCTACCACGTTTCGACGGACGAGGTGTACGGGTCGTTGCACGAGCCGGGGACTTTCTTCGTCGAGACTACTTCTTACGATCCTCAGTCTCCGTACTCGGCATCGAAGGCGTCGAGCGACCACTTCGTGCGTGCGTTCGGGAATACTTACGGGTTGCCGGTGGTGGTTTCGAACTGCTCGAACAACTACGGTCCGAACCAGTTCCCGGAGAAGCTCATTCCGTTGTTCATCAACAATATCCGGCACGGCAAGCCGCTCCCGGTTTACGGCACGGGTGAGAATGTGCGGGACTGGCTCTATGTGATCGACCATGCGCGGGCGATCGATACGATTTTCCACCGGGGGCGGGTCGGCGAGACCTACAACATCGGCGGTTTCAACGAGTGGCGCAATATCGACCTGATTCGGGTGATGATCCGTACGGCCGACCGTCTGTTGGGTAATCCGGAGGGCCATTCCGACGGGCTGATTACCTATGTGCAGGACCGCGCGGGACACGACTTGCGCTACGCCATCGACTCGACCAAACTCCACGAAGAACTCGGCTGGGAACCGAGCCTCCAGTTCGAAGAGGGGATCGAAAAAACCATCCGGTGGTACCTCGACAACCAAGAGTGGCTCGATAATATCACGTCCGGTGCCTACGAACGGTACTATGCCGAAATGTACGGCAATAAGTAGCCCTTCTCCGCTGCTTTTTGGTGTGGTCTTGTTTTAGCGACGTGCGGGCCTGTCCCTTTTACCTCCGGCTTCCTCGCTTTACTTCGGTATAATGTGTAAACAGTTTTTTAGCGACGGGAGGGTACTGTTCTTTTTCTGAAGAAAAAGAACCA
>CAJTNK010000198.1 GCA_910577885.1 uncultured Rikenella sp. | reverse complement strand
AGCCCGGGGCCGGTGCCGAGTGACACCGGCGATGAACCACCAGCAGAGAAATTCGTCCTCGGGCGGTGCCTCCCGGCACCCGGTACTGACCTACCGGGCGAGAAAACCCAACAAAACCGCATCGCATGGACCATCCGGCTGCAAAAACCGGCTCCGGCCGCACGCCAAAACTTCTTTTTGCCGGAGCCCGGCTCAAAAAAACAAACCCGCACAAGTTCCCCGAACCACCCTCAAAAACTACCGCACCCAAAGCATAACAACGCGGCATTGTGTTTATCTTTGCGACATGAAATTCCTCGTACAAGCATTCTGGCTTCTGTTCTTTTACCTCCTGGGGCTGGGAGTGAGCCTGCTGATCGGAGGCATCATTCCCGGCAGCGTACTCGGGATGGTACTGCTCTTCATGGCCCTGGCCTTCGGCTGGCTGCCCGTCCAACGGATCGAGCGCATCGCGGAACTGATGCTCGACAATATGATCCTCTTTTTTCTGCCGGCAGCCGTGGGACTGATTACCTCCGTGGGACTGATCTCGGCCAATCTGGTGGCCATTCTGGTGGCCGCGACGGTGAGCACCGTACTGATCGTGGCCGTGGTGGCCGGAACGCAACAACGGCTGGAAATCCGAAAACGCAAACGTAAAATCCGGGAGGGAGGACATGAAACTCGATAACGCCACCCAAGCGCTCGGTCTGCTGATCGGCTCGCAACTCTTTCTGCTGACTTTCACGATCGGGGTTTATGTCCTCTCTCTGTGGCTGTTCCGCCGGACACGGATCGGCCTGTTGCACCCGCTGCTGACCTCGGCGGCGGTCATTATCGTCTTCCTGCTCGCCACGGGCATCTCCTACGAGCACTACCACCAGGCTACGACCCTGATCGACTTCATGTTGGGTCCGTCGGTCGTTGCGCTGGGGTATGCGCTCTACCGGCAGGTCGAACAGCTGCGAGCCAACGCCGTTTCGATTGTCACGTCGGTCGTTGTGGGAAGCGTGGTGGGTATCGTGAGTGTGATCGTGATTCTTCGGCTCTTCGGGGCGGAACATGCCATCGAAGCCTCCTTGGTGCCGAAATCGGTGACAACGCCCATCGCGATGTCGATTGCCGAACGGTCGGGCGGGATCGGTTCGCTGACAGCGATCGTCGTGGTTTTCACAGGGATTTTCGGCAGTATCGTCGGGCCGTTCGTGCTACGGAAGCTGAAAATCACCAGCCGAATCGCCAAAGGATTGGCCTTGGGTTCGGCGGCCCACGGGGTCGGCACCGCTCGGGCCATGGAGATGGGAGCCGTCGAAGGGGCGGTGAGCGGCCTGGCTATCGGATTGATGGGATTGATTACGGCCCTGTTGGTTCCGGTGATCGAACGGATTTTGTAACCGGAGTGCCGCTCGGGTGCGCTCGGGTGCCGCTCGGCACGCGAGGGCTGGGTTTTTCGTGGCAAATTTCTCGTCCGTCAGGCCAATAAAACGCCCTATGGGCGCGCTCCTGCGGCGGACGCGTTCGCGTCACGGCGCGGGCCTTTGTTAGGGTAGACACAGCCCGGTTCGAGTGCCGAGCGGCACCCGAGCGCTGGTGTTTTCTCGCCCGTCAGGCCAGCAAAACGCCCTTTGGGCGCGCCCCCGCGGCGTAAGCGGGGCCCGCGCGGCCTAAGCGCAGTTCTTGCTCGTCAGGATAGCTTGACCCGCGCGCGACTGCTGGAGTAGGAAATTGGCCAAACAACCATAAGTTGTTTGGCCAATTTCCGCCAGCGCGCGGACAATGCAAATTGCACCGGCCCCGGGCTACCGCCACCGAGACCACGGTACGTTGTTTTACGTCGGCGACTACGGGTTCAGCTGGTCGTCGACCGAAGCCGGTACCAATGCCCATGGCTTGTACTTCAACTACGCCCGGATCGTCCCGCAGGATCTCTACTACCGTGGGTACGGTTTTCCGTTGCGTTGCCTCCAGGAATAGGGTGCCGAGCGGCACCGCGCGCCACGCCTTAAGAGGAAATCACTCCGATAAACGATGAGTTTAT
>CAJTNK010000197.1 GCA_910577885.1 uncultured Rikenella sp. | reverse complement strand
CTACCCTAACAAAGGCCCGCGCCGTGACGCGAACGCGTCCGCCGCGGGGGCGGTGTCTCCCGGCACCCGGTAGGAGCCTGACGGAAGAAAAGTCCAACAAAAGCCCGCGTCCCCCGGAGCGGCACCGCATGAAAATCACTACCTTTGCCCGCAGAAAAAAACTCAACACACACTCCTCAGAGACCGTGAAATCCACCGAGATCTTATACCGCTGGTTCACGAGGCTCACCAAACGCCTCTCCGAACGGCAACTCATTCTGATTCTGGCCGTCGTGGTCGGCATCGCCGCCGCCGTCGCCGGACACCTGCTCCGCGGCTGCATACACCTCATCAAACAAGGACTCACCTCCTGGGCAGACATCGAAGTGGCCAACGTACTCTACTTCCTCTACCCGATGGTCGGCATCGCCGTCACCGTCCTGTTCGTCAAGTACTGGGTCAAGGACGACATTTCGCACGGCGTGACACGGATTTTCTACGCCATCTCACGCAAAGAGTCCCGGATCAAACCCCACAACTGCTACACCTCGTTGCTGGCCAGCTCCGCAACGATCGGGTTCGGGGGATCCGTAGGGGCCGAAGCGCCGATCGTGCTGACCGGAGCCGCCATCGGATCGACCGTCGGACAGTTCCTGAGGCTCAACTACAAGTACATCACCCTGCTGCTGGGGTGTGGCGCCGGAGCGGCCATCGCCGCGGTCTACAAAGCGCCGATCGCCGGATTCGTCTTCGTGATCGAGGTCCTGATGCTCGAACTCACCTTTACGAGCGTCGTGCCGCTGCTGCTGGCGTCGGTGACCGCCGCTACGACCACCTACCTGTTCGTCGACATGCAGCCGTTTTTCTCCGGCGTGAATCCCACCTTCGTACTCAAAGACATCCCCTTCTATGTCTTGCTCGGCATAGCCGGCGGATGCGTCTCCTACTTCTTCGCCAACACCTCCATGAAGCTGGAAGCGAGGATCAAGAGCATTCGCAAAAAACGCAACCGCGTACTCATCGGAGGCTTGATACTGGGCGGATTGATTTTCGTCTTTCCGCCGCTCTACGGCGAAGGCTATGAGATCATCACGGACCTCATGACCGGACGGCAGGCCACTATCTTCGACCAGTCGCTCTTCTATGAATGGCGTGAGGCCGTTTGGATGATTCTGCTCTATGTGGCCGGGATTCTGGTCTTCAAGGTGGTGGCCATGACCCTCACCAATGCCTCGGGAGGGGTCGGCGGGACCTTCGCGCCGTCGCTCTTCGTCGGGGCTATCATGGGCTACCTGTTCGCCTTCCTGGCCAACCACTTTCTCGGCACGGAACTCTCCGTAGCCAGCTTCACGCTCGTCGGGATGGCCACCGTGATGGGCGGGGTGATGAAAGCCCCCATTACGTCGATGTTCCTGGTGGCGGAACTGACCGGCGGATTCGTCCTGTTTCTGCCGTTGATGCTCGCCTCGGCCATCTCGTTCGCCGTGAGCTACTACTTCGAGCCCTACTCGATCTACACCAAGCGGCTGGCGGCGCGCGGCGAGCTGCTCACCCACAACAAGGACGAGAATGCGATGCAGTTTCTCAACACCCGCTCGCTGATGGAATACGACTTCGAGACGGTGCCGCTGGGCGGCAAGCTGAGGCACGTGATCCGGGCTGTGGAACACACCCGCCGGAACGTTTTTCCGGTCGTCAATCCGCGGGGCGAGCTAATGGGCGTCATCACGATGGACGACATCCGGACCGACATGTTCGACCGAGAGAAGTATGACATGCCGCTGACCCGTTACATGTCGAAAGCGCCAGAACGGGTTCACCCGGACGAACCGATTCGGAGCGTGATGGAGAAGTTCGAACAGACCCGCGCTTGGAACCTGCCGGTAGCGGACGAAGCGGGTCACTACCTGGGTTTCATTTCGAAGTCGAAGCTGCTGACGGCCTACCGCGAGCAGCTGACCCACATGAGCGACGAGTGACCCGATCCGGGGTGCCGCCCGTGTGCCCGTTTTTCTCGCCCGAATGGCCCGGTTGGAGTGCCCAGCGACACCGGCCCCGGGCCTCCGCGGCTACGAGCACGGTAAGGTACGTGACGTCGGCTACG
>CAJTNK010000196.1 GCA_910577885.1 uncultured Rikenella sp. | reverse complement strand
GCGCCGTGACGCGAACGCGTCCGCCGCGGAGGCGGTGCCTCCCGGCACTCGGTATTACCTGTTCTCCGAAAAACCAAAACCCCACCCTACAACAATCCGGCCAAGTTGTCGGTCGGCTGAAGCTCCTGCGGTTCGGTTCCGTATCGGAACAAGCGCAACGGCCGAGAGCCGATCAACGCCACCCGGTCTCCCTCGACCCGCAGCATACACCCCTCGCGCAAACCCGCCACACGAATCCCCTTATTCGCCGCCAGGAACTCTTCGATCCGCATTTCACGCGTCTCACCGGCATGACCGTCCGGGTGAGCGTCCAAGTAGTGCGGATTGATCTGGAACGAAATGAGATTCAGCGCCTTGAACGACAACGGTTCGACAATCGGCATATCGTTCGTCGTACAGATCGTCGGACAACTCATGTTCGACCCCGCACTCCACCCCACGTACGGCACCCCGCGCGCCAAGACCGCCTCCCGAATCGGTTCGTAGAGTCCCTGATCCTGCATCGTCCTGGCCAGGTGGAACGTATTTCCGCCCCCGACCACAATGGCTTCCGCCCGCCGCACCGCCTCAGCCGGGTTGTCGTACCGGTGCACCGAGTCGACCTCCACGCCGAACTCCGCAAACCGAGCCGCCACCTTCGCCTGGTAGTCGTCGTAACTGAACGTCACCGCCGCATACGGCACGAAGAGAACCCGTTTCACCCCGTCCGCCGCCAAGAAATCGGCAATCTGCCGTTTCGGGTATTCGAGGTAAGCCTCGCCGGCGTTGGTCGAATTACTGATAAGAAGCAGTCGCATAGTCGTTTTAACGTTTTTTGTTGTTCTGAAGATTTTTCGCCCTCCCCGCAGCCGACGCCCTCGGCATATCGACATAAGGCCGAGCCGGTCGCCGCAGCGCCCACCACAAGATCACACCGCCCGCCGCGATAAACGGCAGGCTGAGAATCTGCCCCATATTGAGCACCATATCCTGTTCCCAGATCTCCTGCGGCAGTTTGATCGACTCGACGGCAAACCGCACCGCAAAAAGCAAGACAAGAAACAGGCCGAAAATCACCCCCCTCCGTTCAGCCGCCAACCGAGTGCGCCAGTAGAGATGCGCCAATAGAAAAAAGATCACCAGGTAGCCCACCGCCTCATAAATTTGTGTCGGGTGCATCGGCATCGTCTCGCCGTTCCGCACGAAAACGAACCCCCACGGCAGCGTGGTCGGATCGCCGTAGATTTCGGAGTTCATCAAGTTCCCGAGCCGCACCAGCGCGCCGCTGAGCGGCACCATGACCGCCACACGGTCCAAGATCCAGATATAAGGCAGCTTCCACTTCCGGGCAAAAAGCCACAGCCCCACGAGCAGCCCGAACGCCGCCCCGTGACTGGCCAGCCCTCCGCCCCGGATATCGAGGAGTTTGATCCACGGAAATCCCGGCATGAACGGATCCAGGAAGTATTCCCCCGGCTCATAGAAGAGACAGTGTCCGAGCCTGGCGCCGATAATGGTAGCCAGCACACCGTACAGGAATCCGGAATCCACCAGCCTGGGGTCCAATCCCTCTCGCCGCACCATGCGTGCGAAGATCCACAAGGCGGCCAACAGTGCCACAGCCCACAAGACGCCGTACCAGGCGATTTCGAGCGATCCGATGGAGAAGGCGACAGGTTCGGCGTCCCAAACGACAAAAAGAGGAGTCATAGAGTGGATGGGGAAAAGGGTGAAACGTGAATTTCGGTGGTCGGTTTTTCCGGCGGAACAAAAATACACTTTTTTATCGGGATTCCGCCACCTTTACAGAGTCGAGACGGTCAGCGTTATTTCTTCATGCGTCCTGTCGTTTCTCCGATTGAGCGGTTAATGCAAGCACCCCGGCAGGCCCGGCTGGAGTGCCCAGCGGCACCGGCCCCGGGCTACCGCGACGCTATGAGTACCCGCGGTTTCGGTGGATTGCGTGACGTCGGCAGCAACGGGTACAGCTGGTTCGTCGACGATTACGGGCTCCGATGCCCACTTCTTGTACTTCCACTGCAATGGGGTCAACCCGCAGAGCAGCAATGCCCGTGCGTACGGTTTTCCGTTGCGTTGCCTCCAGGAATAGGGAGAGGACGTCCCG
>CAJTNK010000195.1 GCA_910577885.1 uncultured Rikenella sp. | reverse complement strand
GCCGCCGCCCGCGCAGGGCAGTCGTAGCTTGTTGCCGAGCCAACTCCAGCTTTCGAGTGCCGAGCGGCACCGGGCGAAACGGACGAAAACCGGGCGAACACAGTGTTGCGAAATCGAACCGCCAAGTTTTTTCGTAAATTTGTCGGTATAACGCGTGCTTCCGGCTGCTTCGGTGGCCGAGATCGCAACGCCTCTGCGGCTTGTTCCAAAAACCCCTTTCGCGATGAAACGATACTGTCCCAGCCTGTTCTGTTATACACGTCGCCGGAGCGATCCGATCCGGATCGGCAGCCACTTGGTTCTGGGAGGCGGTGCGCCGATCGTCGTGCAGTCGATGACCACCGCCAATACGGCCGATGTCGAGGCCTCGGCCCGGCAGGTGAGACGTATTGCGGCGGCGGGGGCCGAGATGGTGCGGCTCACTGCGCCGGGACGCACCGAGGCCGAAAGGCTCCTCACCATTCGGCGACGGATCGAGGAACAGGAGTGTTATGTGCCGCTGGTGGCCGACATCCATTTCAATCCGCAGGTGGCGCTGATCGCGGCGCAGTATGTGAGCAAGGTGCGGATCAATCCCGGGAATTTTATCGACAAGCGGGCTACGTTCCAGCAGCTGGACTACACCGACGCCGAGTATGCGGCCGAGTTGGAGCGGTTGCGGGTGCAGCTCACGGCTTTGATCGAGGTGTGCAAGTACTACCATACGGTGATTCGGATCGGGGTGAACCACGGTTCGTTGTCGGACCGGATCATGTCGCGGTACGGGGATACGACCGACGGGATGGTCGAGTCGGCGATGGAGTTTCTGCGGGTTTGTCGGGCCGAGGGGTATGGGCGGGTGGTGATCTCGATGAAGTCGAGCAACACGCGGGTGATGGTCGAGGCGTATCGCAAGCTGGTGGTGCGGATGGACGAGGAAGGGATGCACTACCCGCTGCACCTGGGGGTGACCGAGGCGGGCGAGGGCGAGGATGGGCGGATCCGGTCGGCCGTAGGGATCGGGGCGCTGCTGGCGGACGGGATCGGGGATACGATCCGGGTGTCGCTGACCGAAGCTCCGGAAAATGAGATACTGCCGGCCAGGATTTTGGCCGATTACTTTCGCGGTCGGGAGATGCACAACTATATTCCGGTGGAGGAGGAGCCGGTGCCGTACGACCCGTACAACTATGCGCGGCGGGTTTCGCACGGGGTTTCGGTGGGGAGCGTCGCGATCGGCGGCGGTGCGGTGCCGGTGGTTGTGGGCGATCGGGCAGCGGGGGCCGATCTGACGCCCGAGGACTTTGCGCTGGTTACGCCGCGGCAGGCTGTGGCCGGGGCGGAGGGGTGGATCGCCTGTACGCTCGAGCACCTGAACGGCGATTTTATGGAGTGGCTCGGACGGAATCCGCAGCGGGTGGTGGTATTGGTTTCCGAAAACACCAACTGGGTCGGCGAGATTCGGGCTTGCTTCGTGTTGCTGATGCGCAACGGGGTTCGGAATCCGGTGGTCGTGAGCCGTTGTTACGGCGAACGGCAGCTGGAACGGTTGCAGCTTTACGCTGCGGCCGACTTCGGGGCTTTGTTGATCGACGGATTCGGAGACGGGATTTGGATCGTGAACGAGGTCTTCACGACGGAGTACGACGAGGACGAGACGGGGAATCTGATCACCACGGAACGGGATGTGACACCGGATTTCGATCTGACGTCACTTTCGTTTTCGATCCTCCAGGCGGCACGGGCCCGGATCTCACGCACCGAGATCATCTCTTGTCCGGGTTGTGGGCGGACGTTGTTCGAGCTGCAGGCGGTGGCTCGCGAGGTCAAGGCGCGATTCGGGCACTATCCGGGGCTGAAGATCGCGGTGATGGGTTGTATTGTCAACGGACCGGGCGAGATGGCGGATGCCGATTTCGGTTATGTGGGGTCGGGTCCGGGTTTGGTGACGCTCTACCGGGGTCGTGAGGTGGTGGAACGGAATATCCCGCAGGAGGAGGCGTTGGAACGGCTGGAACGGTTGATTGCGGAGAGCGAGGGTTGATTTTTGGTTTTTCTGCCGGCTCGCGAAACGAAGTTTGCCAGCGCGCGGACAAAGACTGTTTTCTCGCCCGGCAGGCCCATGCCGGGTGCCGGGAGGCACCGCCTCCGCGGCGCACCCGTTGGGTGTT
>CAJTNK010000194.1 GCA_910577885.1 uncultured Rikenella sp. | reverse complement strand
CTCCCCGAGAGGGTTGGGCCCCGACGGGGGACTGGGAGGCTTCGTCCCGGGGCCGCGCCGACCCCCTCTTCCTGGAGGCAACGCAACTGAAGACCGAATGCACGGTGGTCGCCGTTCTGCGGGCTGATTCCATTGTAGACGAAGCCAAAACGGTAGGCATAGCCACTTCCCGAAGGAACCGCCGACGACCAACTGAACCCGCTGCGGCCGACGTTATACAACTTGCCCGAACCGCCTTCGGTTTCTTCGCGCCATCCGCTGTCGCGGAAGCCTGGGGGTGCCGCTCGGCATGCGAAGACTGGGGGACTCGGCCCAAAAAATCCGCCTCGACGGCAACAAAATACCCCGGGGAGGGACGCGCTTCCTCGAAGAACGACTCTGTCGAATCCCGGAATTTTTCCGTACTTTTACCACAAATCCTGTTTCGTTTATGACTGTCAAAGAGAGGTTTGCCGGAATCATCGGGTGGTTCGCGGAACACATGCCGGAGGCGGATACCGAACTCCATTATCGTACGCCGTTCGAGCTGCTGGTGGCCGTGATGCTGTCGGCGCAATGCACCGACAAACGGGTGAATCTCGTGACGCCGGCTCTGTTCGAACGGTTTCCGGATGCGCGGCGGATGGCGCTCGCCGAACCGGACGAGGTGTTCGAGTATGTGAAGTCGGTGTCGTATCCCAACGCGAAGGCCGAACACCTCGTGGCCATGGCGCGGAGACTCGAAGAGGCGTACGGAGGGAGGGTGCCCGACACGGTCGAAGAGCTGGTCACCCTTCAGGGCGTGGGACGCAAGACGGCCAATGTGATCGTCTCGATCGTCTATGGAAAACCGGCCATGGCGGTCGATACGCATGTGTTTCGGGTGGCCGAGCGGATCGGGTTGACGACTCGCTCGCGGAATCCGCTGGAGACGGAACGGAAACTGGTGGCCCACATTCCGGCCGAACTCCTCGGGCGGGCACACCATTGGCTTATCTTGCACGGACGGTATGTTTGTACGGCACGAACGCCGAAATGCGCCGACTGCGGGGTGGCGGCCTGGTGTCGGCAGCGACAACGGGAATTGAAAAAAGAGGCATAGGGTGTTTTTCGATTTCGTCAGTCGTATTTTTTAAGACAAAAAGTATTCTTCTGATTATCGGGCGATTGCGTTCTGCGGTCGCCCGATAATTGTATATTAATGTTCATTTAACCAGTCATTTGCACCAAACTTTCTGACACTCAAAAACAAACAAAAAAAACGCGTAATACCTTGCCACTGTCATACAGAAAGTATTTTTTATAAATACAAAAAGTATTATTTTTGTCGTGTCAAACGATTACAAAACCATTCAAAAACGGCAGACCGATGAAAAAACTATGGAACCTGATTCTGGGCACCGCCCATCACCGGACGACCTCTCTGTACCGCGCCGAGGAGAGAGCCCGGACACTCAACGCAACCCGACGGCTGGTCAGTCGCCCCCAAACCACGGGCCGATGAGCTGGTTATTCGACGACGTGTACGAGCATCGCGCCGAAGCACAAGCCCTGCTCGCACGGGTCAAACAGACCCGTCGAAACCTCAAGGTCCGTTACGAGCGGATCGACGAGACGACCTGGATCGAACGCAACCTAACTCCTAATCTTCTAAAAACAACTCCCATGAACCCACTCTCTGTCACCCGCCAAGAGGCCGAACAAGCCATAGCCCTCTACCGCACGGCCAAAGCCGCCAAACAGGAATCCGAAGCACAAATGGCCGAGGCCGAGCGAATTATCGACGCCTTCGGACGAACCCACCTGGGCGATTTTTCCGACGGTCGTCTCGAACTGGACAGCGGAACACTGGCCCTGAAAGCCGGCGCGGCCAAACCGCTCAAAAACGGTCGGCCGCTCCCCACGGCTCTCCGAACGGAGCTGGCGGCGCAACTTCCGGCAGCCTACGTCCGTCGCTCGTGCGACTTCGCGGAGCTCTACGGCTGTGCCGACAAGATGGTCCGCCAGCTGCTCGCCGTCAACGGCATCGAGATCGTCCGCGAAGACCGCTTTGTGGTACTGTAGGCCCCTTCGGGGCTTGGTGGAGTAGACGGCCCGCATGGCTGAGGCTTTCTTGCCCGCCAGGCCAATAAGACGCCCTATGGGCGCGCCCCCGCGGCGTAAGCGGAGCCCGGCC
>CAJTNK010000193.1 GCA_910577885.1 uncultured Rikenella sp. | reverse complement strand
CTGAAAGTCTTTTGGGTACCTTTTCTTCAGAAAAGGTACGGTACCTGCTCGTAGCTAAAGAACGGATTATGTAAATATAACAGTACCTTTGTAGGCGGAATGAAGTATCAGGCGACGATAACGAATGAGGCTATCAATGAGCTTCCGGTGGGCCGGTTTCCGGGTCGGGTGCTCGTGGTGGACAGCGAGGAGACCATGCGCGAGGCCGAAGAGGTGTTGCGCGGGGTGTCGGTCGTGGGGTATGATACTGAGACTCGCCCGTCGTTTCAGAAGGGGCTCAAGTACGGGATGGCGTTGGTGCAGATTTCGACGGCAGATACCGCTTTGTTGTTTCGGGTGAAGCAGGTGCCGTTGTCGGCGGCGGTTTGCGAGATGCTTTCGTCGCCGGAGGTGCTGAAGGTGGGGGCGGCGATTCGCGACGATATTCGTGGGATGCGCACGGTGGCGGAGTTTCGTCCGGCCGGTTTTGTGGATTTGCAGGGTGTGGTGGGGCGGTGGGGGATCGAGGAGTTGAGCGTCAAGAAGATGGCCGCTATCGTGCTGGGGATCAAGGTGTCGAAGGCGCAGCGGCTGACCAATTGGGAGGCCGTTCGGCTCACCGAGCCGCAGCAGGAGTATGCGGCGATGGATGCTTGGGTGTGTCGGGAGATGTACCTGCGGCTGCGGGCCGATGAGCCGCAGCGGATGGACGAGGCGGTGGAGCTTCAGTTGCGGCAGCAGGCGCTCGACGGGGCGTCGCGGAAGGCGAAGAAAGGCGGGGGACGGCAGCCGCAACAGGGGCGGGGGGCGTCGTGTCGTCGTCGACGGAGGAAAACGACCGGAAGGAATCCGATTAATGCAGAAAACACAGCAGATGGTAAAACTGACACTCAAACGCGGTAAGGAGGAGTCTTTGTTGCGGCGTCACCCGTGGATCTTTTCGGGTGCGATCCACAGCGCGGACGGGACGCCGGAAGAGGGGGACGTGGTGGAGGTGTTCACGGCTTCGGGCGATTTCATCGCGCGGGGACATTGCGGGATCGGTTCGATTGCCGTGCGGGTGTTGACTTTCGATCGGGAAGAGCCTGTCGACGGGGCGTTCTGGGAGCGGCGAATCGGTGCGGCATACGGGGTTCGGCGGGCGTTGGGGTTGACCGACTCGACCGACACGACTTGTTATCGGCTCGTGCATGGAGAGGGAGACGATCTGCCGGGGTTGGTGATCGACGTGTATGGGACGACGGCGGTGGTGCAGGCCCATTCGGTGGGGATGTACCTGGCGCGGGAGGAGATTGCGGAGGCTCTGCGGAGGGTGTACGGGGGCGAGAAGCTGACGGCCGTTTACGATAAGAGTTCCGGGACGGTGCCGCCGAAGAGCGGGGTGGAGGCGGTGGACGGTTACTTGTGGCGGTCGATGCCTTCGGATGCGGCGGCGGAGGTTGTTTCGACGGCGGGTTTCGTGCTCGAGGGCGGCAACCGTTTCCGGGCCAACTGGGAGGACGGACAAAAAACGGGATTCTTCATCGACCAGCGGGATAATCGGGCGTTGGTGGGTCGTTATGCGCGGGGGAGGCGGGTGTTGAACACGTTCTGTTACACGGGGGGATTCTCGGTCTATGCCGTGCAGGGCGGGGCGGTGGCCGTCGACTCGGTCGACAGCTCGGAGAAGGCGGTGCGGCTGTGTGCCGAGAATATGGCGTTGGCCGAACCGTCGATCCCGCATCGCGAGGTTACGGCGGATGCGTTGGCCTTCGTGCGGGAGATGCCCCGAGAGGCGTATGATCTGGTGATCCTCGATCCGCCGGCTTTCGCCAAGCATCACAAGGTCTTGGGGAATGCCTTGCAGGGTTACAAACGACTCAATGCGGCGGCTTTGGCCAAGATGCCGCGGGGCGGGATTCTCTTTACGTTCAGCTGTTCGCAGGCGGTCTCGCGCGAGCAGTTTCGGACGGCGGTGTTCAGTGCGGCGGCTTTGGCGGGGCGTCGGGTGCGGATTCTCCACCAGCTGACCCAGCCGGCCGATCATCCGGTGAATATTTACCATCCGGAGGGGGAGTACCTCAAGGGGTTGGTGCTGTACGTGGAGTAGGGTGTTTGCAGAGGGGGTGGGTTGGTTTTTCTCGTTGGGTAAGGGCGTTTTGTTGGGCTTTCTCGGCCGGATGGGTGTCGCTCGCACCCGTTGGGTGTTTTACTGGCCATTCGGGCGAGAAAATTTCGGAGAA
>CAJTNK010000192.1 GCA_910577885.1 uncultured Rikenella sp. | reverse complement strand
CCCTAATAAAGGCCCGCGCCGTGACGCGAACGCGTCCGCCGCGGAGGCGGTGCCTTCCGGCACTCGGTATGGGCCATTCGGGCGAGAAAAACAGGCAGAGACAACCCCGGCAAAACACCCAACGGGTGCGCCGGACGGGCGGTGCCTCCCGGCACCCGGTAGGGGCCATTCGGGTGAGAAAACACCCAACCCGCATCACCCATCCGACACCCTCGCTAAACACAAAACCGGCCCGAGCCTTTACGGCTCGGGCCGGCAGCATCTCACTAACTACGCGAGGTCGGAAATCCCCAACAACTCAGAACTTGAACGCCACGGAAAGAATCAGGTTGTGATTTTTGTCCCGTGGGTAGATCGTGCCGTCCGTCGCCACCGGATAACCGTCCGAACCCGTGTCGCTGTACGGTTTGAAAGGCATTTCGCGCGTCGTTCCGTAGACATAGGCCAGGTCGATGTTCACCCGGTGGTTCCGGAAACCGATCCCGCCCGACCACTGCTGATACTCGCCGTAGCGGCGAAACTCGCTGCCCCGGTACGGCGACGTGCTGTACCCGTAGCCTGCCCGCAGGAACAGCGACCGGACCGGTTGGAATTCGACCCCGGCACGAACCATGTCCGTCGGACCGTACAACTCCCTGATCCCCGGCGTAGCGGTCGTCCCCTCGTTGATGTCCTGGAAGCCGTCCGAGGTGTATTTCATGTCCTGGTACCACACCCGCTCGTAGTCCAGGCTGACGATCCCGACGCTCCCGATCGTGGCCGAGATACCGGCCAACAGTCGGGACGGAGTACGCATATTATATTCGTCCCGACTGATCGGCGTGTCGCTGAAACCGTAATCGTACCCGGCGATCGGCTGGGTGTAGAACACCGTCATCGCCCCGTCGTACTCTTCGCTCATGTTGATCCACGTGGGCGAGTGGTAGGCCACCCCGATCCGCAGCCACGGCACCGGACGAACCGTCGCCCCCACCTTGAGGTTGACCCCCGCGCCGCTCATCCGCAGATTCTGGTCGTAGAACAGGCTGTGCAACCCGACGTTCGTGACCGTCGTCGCCTCGGAATAGGTATCGAAACGGTTGTAATAAATGTCTTGAATACCGAGCGTCGCCCCGACATAGAGTATATCCTTGAAATTGTATCCGCCGCTGATGGTGTATTCGTTGACCGTTCCCGACGTCCGCCGATACAGCTCCGGATACAGCAGCGTCCCCGGCTGAATCATCCCTTGGGTGGTATATTGCTGCGACGGCTGGTCCGGTCCTCCGGTCCCCGCTACCGGATCGAAAAGCCCGGCCTGATAACCCAGAATACCCCCCCACAACTTGGGCGGATAGCGGAAAAACGCCTGGTAAATATCATTTTCCGGCGCCCCGATATTCGAAGCCGGGATACCATAGAGCTGTTCGACGAACATGTCGCCGATCGAGAACTGTTCGCCATACCCGATCGCGCGGCTCCGTCCGTTGAAGTCGGCCAGCCGATTCATCCCGAACCCCACGGCGAAATTTCCGTTCGCATACACCATCGAGAAACTCCCGATATTCCCCTTCGTATTGCCGAGACGATTGGAGACATTCCCGCCCGAGCCGCTGTAATCGGCCCGCTGGCTGGTGATCCGCAACCCGGGACTGATCCCCACCTCGCTGTGTCCGTACATCGAGATACCGGCCGGATTGATGCTCATCGTCGCCCCGTCGGCACCCAACGAGGTATAGGCCCCGCCCATCCCGGCCGACCGGGCGGTGGCAATCCCGAAATTGTAGCGCGAAAACCGGAGCAGCTCGTCGGAGCCTTGAGCCCGAACGCTCTCGGCGGCGAGCGCCGCCACGCCGAAAGCCACCGTACACGTGACTTGTAACAGGTTCTGTTTCTTCATGGTTCGATCCGTTTTTGTGGGTTGAACGCTTGTTATCTTTCTCTGAGTGTGCAGCTCTGCCTCCGAAGGCAGGGCTATTTATGGCAAATCTCTCGCCCGGCAGGCCAATGCCGGTTTTTCTCGACCGGCAGGACCGACTGGAGTGCCCAGCGGCACCGCAGAGGCCGGCGACCTGAAGGTCGCAATTGACTCGGCAAAATTGCTCGCCTCCTTTCTCTGCCCACCACCGCCTCGAAGAGACGGGCGGCCGACGCCACCCGACGAACCGGACTGCTGCTCGAAAACCGCGATCGTAGATCGCGCGCCCCTCCGCCGCCCCCCGCGGAGGGCGCAACTTCGTTGCTGCTC
>CAJTNK010000191.1 GCA_910577885.1 uncultured Rikenella sp. | reverse complement strand
TCACGGCGCGCGGCCTTTGTTAGGATAGACACAGCCCGGTTCGAGTGCCGAGCGGTACCCAGGGGCTGGGGGCCGCCCGGTACTCCAACCCGGCGCCCCCGAAACCTATTTTATTTTGGAGCGGGGATGAGGCTTGTTTCATAAAAAAGTCGTAATTTTACCTTTCACAACATCTTTGTCAGGACGAAATAGGGAATCATGGATTACAAAAAGGAATTTGAACGGTACGCGCGGCTCGGACGGGGGATTTCGAGCTTGGCGATGGACCGCTACGGTCGTGTCGCGGCCGAATACATATCGCCCACGATCATCGAGGAACGGCAGTTGAACGTCGCTACGATGGACGTTTTCTCGCGGTTGATGATGGACCGGATTATTTTTCTCGGTGTGCCGATTTATGACGATGCGGCGAATATCATCCAGGCCCAGATGCTCTTTCTGGAGTCGACCGATCCGAAGAGCGACATTCAGATCTACCTCAATACGCCGGGCGGTTCGGTTTCGGCCGGGCTGGGGATTTACGACACGATGCAGCTGATCTCGCCGGACGTGGCGACCACCTGTACCGGGATGGCCGCATCGATGGGGGCTGTGTTGCTGACGGCCGGTACGCGGGGGAAACGGTCGGCGTTGCAACACTCGCGGATCATGATCCACCAGCCGCTGGGCGGGGTCGAGGGGCAGGCCAGCGATATCGAAATCACCGCTCGGCAGATCTCCAAAACCAAACAGGAGCTCTATTCGATCCTGGCCGCGCACAGTGGGGTGAAGGTGAAGAAGATCGAACAGGATGCCGACCGGGATTTCTGGATGACGGCCCGGGAGGCGGCCGATTATGGATTGATCGACGGAGTGCTCACGAAACGGGAGGATTAGCGTTATACTATGGCAGAGGATAAAAACAAGGGACCACAACACACGCATTCGGAGCGGTGTTCGTTTTGCGGTTCTCCGGCTTCGCAGACCGGCATGATGATTCACGGCCAGGAGGCCATGATTTGCGACAGCTGCGCCGAGCGGGCTTGGGAGATCGTGCGCGAGGAGATGGAGGGGCGGCGCAAGAAGAGTGCCGCCCGGACGTTGGGCGAGGCGATGTCGCTCTATACGCCGCAATCGATCAAGGAGTTCCTGGACCAGTATGTCGTGGGACAGGAGCGGGCCAAGAAGTATATCTCGGTGGCGGTGTATAACCATTACAAGCGGTTGATGCACGGGCTCTCGAGTCCGGTGGAGGGGGAGGCCGATGCGGCGGCGGAGATCGAGCTGGACAAGTCGAATATTCTGTTGGTCGGGGAGACGGGAACGGGTAAGACGTTGATTGCAAGGACGATTGCTCGACTCTTGAATGTGCCGTTCGCCATTGTGGATGCTACGGCGCTTACGGAGGCGGGGTATGTGGGCGAGGATGTCGAAAGTATTCTGTCGCGGCTGTTGCAGGCGGCGGACTACGACGTGGCGGCGGCTGAGCGGGGGATCGTCTTTATCGACGAGATCGACAAGATCGCCCGCAAGAGCGACAATCCGTCTATTACGCGCGACGTCTCGGGCGAGGGGGTGCAACAGGCCCTGCTGAAGATCTTGGAGGGGACCGTGGTGAACGTGCCGCCGCAGGGGGGGCGGAAACATCCGGACCAGAAATACATTCAGGTCGATACGCGGAATATCCTGTTTGTGGCGGGCGGGGCGTTCGACGGGGTGCAGAAGAAAATCGCTCAGCGGCTCAATACGCGGGTCGTAGGGTATGGCCAGCAGGCGCGTGTGGCGGCGGAGGTCGACCGCGACAACCTGTTGCAGTACATCACGCCGAAAGACTTGCGGAGCTTCGGGCTGATCCCGGAACTCATTGGTCGGCTGCCGGTGCTGACCTACCTCGAACCGCTCGGCCGCGACGCGTTGAGGCAGATCCTGACGGAACCGAAAAATGCGATCGTCAAACAGTACGTACGACTGTTCGAACTGGACGGGGTCAAACTCTCGTTCGATCCGGAGGTGCTGGACTACATCGTGGATAAGGCGATCGAATATCGCCTGGGGGCGCGGGGCTTGCGGTCGATCTGCGAAGCGATCATGATGGACGCCATGTTCGAGGTGCCGGCCTCGAAACGCAAGTCGTTCCGCGTGCGGCTCGACTATGCCCGGCAACGCGTCGATGCCATGCAAATCGCTTAACTCTTCGCTTCGCTCGTTTTGCTTTCTGCAATTTGCGAACCGTGTTTGGTGACGAGCAGGAACTGTTCTTTTTGTGAACAAAAAGAACCAAAAAAACTTTCGAAAGTGCTTCG
>CAJTNK010000190.1 GCA_910577885.1 uncultured Rikenella sp. | reverse complement strand
CGGCCCCGGGCTTCCGCGACGCTTTCAGCGATCGAGGTTACGGTCGATTGTGGAACGTCGGCTTCGCCGGGTACATCTGGACGTCGACGATTATGGACGCCAATGCCTACTACTTGGCTTTCTACCCCACCCAGCTCGATCCTCCGCACCAAGGTCACCGTGCGTACGGTCTTCCGTTGCGTTGCCTCCAGGAATAGGTGCCGCTCGGCACTCGAACCGGGCCTGGCGGGCGAGAAAAAACGGGCCGCCGCCAGCGGGGAAAGCAACGAGCACCGACGAAGTTGCGCGCCCCGCCCGGGGTGGCGAGGACCCGCGCACTCCTACGGAGTGCAATTGCCTGGCTGGCCGACCAGCCCACTGCTCAAAAACCGCGCCTGCAAGGCGCGCGAGGGACCTTGTTGTACACAGAAAAGAATAATTACTTTAACACGAAACGTAAATGAAAATTTCAGAAAACAAATTCGTATCGTTGGCTTATACGCTGACCGTGGACGGACAGGTGGCCGATCAGGCTACGGCCGAACGACCGTTGGAATTCGTCTATGGGGTCGGGATGTTGCTGCCGCGGTTCGAGGAGTATATCGCCGGCAAAGAGGTCGGGGATCGGTTCGAGTTCGTACTCGCGCCGGCGGAAGGGTATGGCGAAGTCAATCCGCAGGCGGTGGTCAATCTGCCGAAGGAGGTCTTTATGGTCGACGGGGCGATTCCGGATGATATGCTGGTGGTCGGGAATGTGCTGCCGATGGCCGACCAGGCCGGAAATCGACTCATGGGGACCGTCAAATCGGTCAATGAGGCGGATGTCACGATGGATTTCAACCACCCGATGGCCGGGAAGACGCTCAATTTTACCGGCGAAGTGCTCGGAGTGCGTGAGGCTACGCAGGAAGATATGATGCCGATGGGCGGCGGGTGTTCCTGCGGCTCGTGCGGGTGCGGCGAAGGGAGAGATTGCGGGGATGGGTGCGGAGACGGCTGTGGCGGCGGGTGCCATTAATCACAGACCGTTTTCTCTGTGCATGCAGAGAGAGGGGGGACGAACCAGGAGGAGGGGCTTTCGTACCGGGTTTCCGGAGGGCGGAAGCCTCTCTTGCATCATCGAATGTCAATAACCAAGAACGAAGAACCATGAGGGGTTGGAGTAGGGTAGGAGCATTTGTCGGAGCGGGACTGCTGTTGTGGCTGTCGGCGGGCCGGGCGGCGGCCGACGAGGCGAAAAAGGGACTCACGTACCAGGGAAACGATCCGTATGCGGCGTTGACGGTGGCGCGGCGGGAACGAAAACTGCTCCTGGTCGAGTTTTATGCCGACTGGAACCACAGAAGCCGGTGGATGTCGGAACGGGTGCTGGGCGATTCGACGATCCGGGCCCTGGTCGAGCGTCATTTCGTGGCGGTGCAGGTGCCGACCCAAACCAACGAAGGGGCCGAACTCGCCCGGCTCTACCAGGTGACGGGCTATCCGGCGATCCTGATTTTCAGCTCGGCGGGCGACGTGCTGGACAAAATCGATACCACGCTCGATGCCGAGGATTTCGAACAGCGCATCCGGGCCATTCTGATGACGGTTCAGGGGGGCGGGACGTGGCGGTTGAGAACGGTGTACGGGGCGGCCGAAC
Organism: uncultured Rikenella sp.; assembly: GCA_910577885.1. Lineage (GTDB taxonomy): Bacteria > Bacteroidota > Bacteroidia > Bacteroidales > Rikenellaceae > Rikenella. Next base: position 707 of record CAJTNK010000190.1, on the reverse strand, counting down.
GTGCCGACCCGGAGGCGACCGACCGGGCGGTGGAACAGTTACTCCGGGGGCTCGCGCCGACGGAGGTGGCCAACAGCGTGGTATGGCCGATGTTCGAGAACAGCATGGTGATGCGATACGGGTCGACGGCTTTCGACTACCTGGTCGAACACGTCGAGCTGTTCCGGCGCGAGATCGATGCGGAGCGGGTCGACGAGGTGTTGGCCGAGGCGATCCGTGAAGCGATGCTGCCTTACACGGTGGGCAGCGCGCCGCTCGACACGCTCCGTACGGAGCGGATGGTGCGCGCGGCCGAGGAGCTCGGACTCTCGTCGGCCCTGATGATCCGCTCGATGGCCGATGTCGCCCGACTGCGCACGGCCGAAGACCTCTCGCTCTTCGTGGCGCGACTCGGACTGTTGATCGACCTGGTCCCGCAGTCCTACCAGGTGCCGCTCGGACTCTCACTCGAGGTCGTCGCACAACGCGGATCCCACGAAACCAAAACAGCCGCCGCCGACATCATCCAACGGATCCTCGCAACCGTCCGTTCACCCGCCAACAGCGCCTGGCTCGAACGACTCGCCCTACGTTTGAAATAATTTTCATACCTTTACATGCTATTTATAAACACTCTTAGTTTGCTGCGACCGTTCTTTGGTGACGGGAGGGTACCGTACCTTTTCTGAAGAAAAGGTACCCAAAAGACTTCCGAACGCATCCCGTTG
>CAJTNK010000189.1 GCA_910577885.1 uncultured Rikenella sp. | reverse complement strand
GCCTGCCGGGAGAGAAACCTCCAGCAAAACGCCCAACGGGTGCGAGCGGCACCCGAGCGGAAGAGAAACACACTCCCGAAAACGCAACGAGCGGCCTGCTGATCCAGCAGGCCGCTCGTTGACAAAACAATCCTCGCCCCCTCACAATCCCCTCACCGAAAAAAGTCACCGTCCCCCCGCCGCCTTGCGAATCAGGAAGTTTTTGAAATCCTCGTCCGCTACAAAAACCTTCGCCGCCTTCTCCACCGGCAAGACCTGCCGGAATTTGGCAACATACTCCGCCGTCACCCTCCGTTCGGCATCCATAACAGCCAGCAATTCACGAAACTGAGCCTCCCCAGCCCGTCCCTCGCGAATCACTCGATGAAGTTCCCGCCTCCGCCAACCGATCTCCCGCCGAGCCTTCCAGTATTCGTTATAAATCGGCCAAAATTTCTCCGACTCCTGCGGCGTAAGTTGCAACATATCCGAGAAGAAAGCGATCTTCATGCTCCGAATCTCCTCATGATGAGGAGCTCCCCCCCCCTTGTATTCCGCCTGCTGAGGCCTCGCCTCGAACGCACCGTCCGGTTCCCGAGCCTCTTGAGGCCTCGCCTCCGCCCGCCCCGCAAACGCCCAAACGGCCATCCCTCCGACCAGCAACCACCGCCGAACCCGATTCCAAGTCCGCATCCGAAATTCGTTTTGTTTCATCTTTTTTTTGCCTATTCTGAATGAAGAATCAACAGCTCCCCCTCGCTCTATCCTCTATCTCAGTCCCCTTCGGTCAACGCCACCAACAGCTCCGTCCCCCCGCCATACCCGTACGTAGCGAGGTAATCGGTCACCGCCTCGGCAAACAACACCCGCTCTTCGGCCACATCTTCTTCCGACTTCTTCCGTTCCCCCCAATACTCGTCCAGCCCCTCGACATCCTCGACATAGACCGAATATCCGTCCAACATCTCCCCCACCTCGTTCTGCGCCGCCATCCACTCCCGTTGCTGCGCCCGATATCCCGTAAAGTAGTACCCCACCATCGCCAACAACACCAGACATCCGAACGCCGCCGACAACCCCGCTAACCCCCTGATCCGCGCCCACACCCCCCTCTCACGTCCACACGCCTCCGCCGCCGAGGCCCGATCGCGCAGCGTGTTCCGCAACTCGGCGAAATACCCATCCGGCACCCGGTACGGATGGCTGTGTCTGAGTTTTTCGGAAGTATTCATCGTTCCCGGTTTATTTTTCTGTGTTTACAGGTTTGACGCGCTGCGTGCAGGAAGGTTTAACCCTCCGATCGACTTATTTTTCGGTTTCCGGATCGCCGAACGAGAAATCAGCCCCGGATACCTCTCTCCGGACCCACTGTTCGACCTTCGTCACAGCATGGTGATACGAAGCTTTCAGCGCCCCCACCGAAGTTCCCAGCACCTCGGACATCTGCTCGTACGGCATTTCGTCCCAATAACGGAGGGTGAAAACCGCCCGTTGTTTGGCCGGCAACCGCCCCACGGCCCTGGCCAAAGCCCGTTCGGCCGCTTCGCCGTCGAAAAGCCCCTCGTCGGCGACGATCCGGTCGAATGCCGCCCCGCCGTCGTCCAACGAACTGAACAGTCCGGTTCGTCGGCTCCGCAACAAGCTCAGAGATTCGTTGACCGCGATCCGATAGAGCCAGGTAAAAAGTCCCGATTCCCCCCGGAATCCGCCGACCGAGTTCCAGACCTTCAGAAAAACATTCTGTACGACATCGTCGGCATCGTGGTGGCTGACAACGATCTTTCGGACAGTCCAGTATATCCGCTGGCTGTACTCCTCGACGAGTCGTACGAACGCTGCCTCGCGCACCTCCTGTCGGTCGGCGCGCAGTTGTTCGAGCAACGCTATGTCTTCAGTCTGTCGGACCACTTCAGGGTTTTCAAATTCGTCTGCAATTCTTCGAGGCGTTCACCTCAGGGGGCTTTCTTGTCCGGCGGGCGCGCCCACAGGGCGTTTTACCGGGGTTGTCTTTGCCGTTTTTTCGCCCATCAAGCCCGGCCGGAGTGCCGAGCGGCACCGGCCCCGGGCTTCCGCCACCGAGCCAACGGTGTATTGCATGCTGTCGGTAGCTTCGGATACATCTGGTCATCAACAGAGACAGGTGACGATGCTCACGTCCTGACCTTCTATCCCGGCGAGATCTACCCACAGATTAGCGGTAGCCGTGCTGTCGGTTTTCCGTTGCGTTGCCTCCAGGAAGAGGGGTGCCGCTGGGCACGCCAACCGGGCCTGACGGCGGAGAAAAAGCGAGTCGCCGCCAGCGGGGAACGCAACGAGCACCGACGAGTTGCGTCGCCCCGCCCGGGGTGGCGGTGGCGCGCGCGGCCCAGTGGGCCGCAGTTGACCGGCTGGACGACAACCGGCTTGCTTTCGCAG
>CAJTNK010000188.1 GCA_910577885.1 uncultured Rikenella sp. | reverse complement strand
GGGGCCCCCGGCGGGACCGGCGATGCTGCGCATCGCATGGGCCATTCGGAAGAGTAACCCAACTAAGCCCCGACAACGGGGCCTCCGGCAGAGGAACACCACCACAGACGAAAAACCAACAAAACCTCTCACCCCCCCCTCGCCCCCTAAAGCCCCGACAACTACTCCTCGGTCGCCGTGTCCGTCAAAGAGCCCGACGCATCCGGAGCCACCATCTCCGGACGATCGAAACCGTCGGCCGTAGCCTTATCCGTCATCCGCTTGATCCGGTTGTCCAAATCCGGATGCGTCGAGAAGAGCTGCTGCACCTTGTTCGTCTTGTCGGCACCCATCTCTTCCTGCATCTTCTTCAACTTCTCGAACGACAGCGCCATGGCCCACGGATTTTCGCCGTGCGACTTCAGAAAATTATATCCGTACTCGTCCGCCTGATACTCCTGTTTCTGCGAGAACTTCGAATTGGTCACCGCTTCGCCCAGGTCGCCCAACTGCGAATCCGACAACTCCGCCGCCACACCGCCGGCCGAGCTCACCCCGTCGCGCAAGGCCGAAGCCAGGAGAGCCGTCCGGAAAGCATCCTTCGTATCCTTGTTCATCACGTGTCCGATTTCGTGGCCGATGACCCCGAGTATCTCCTCGTCCGTCATGATCTGCATGAGCCCCGCAAAGACCCGGATACTGCCGTCCGCACAAGCAAAAGCATTGATATCCCGCACCCGATAGGCCTTGATATTGAGCCCTTCGACGTCTTTGATTTTGGCCGTGATGCGCGCCAGCCGAACCGCAAACTCATCGTCACCCTCGCACACCGGATTGTGAGCGTCCAACCACTCGATGTACTCCTTGACATAGCCGTTAATCTGCTCATCGGTGAGCGTCGCGGCCTGAACCACCTTGACACCGGCACTCAAGGCCTTGTTGAGTTTGAACTGTGCCTGCGCCGCGCCGCACGAAACGAGAGCTGCGATTCCCAAAAGAGCAAAGAATTTTTTCATGACAAAAAAGTATTTATACAGCATGTTTCTTTTTCCGAGGTTCCGAACCACACTGCAAAAATAGAGCACTCGCCGCAGCTTTCCAACACTTCGACCCCACGAACCCGTTTTAGCGTCCATTTTGGCTATCTTTGCGGGGATCCGGAGCCGGAAAAAATCAAACCGAAATGACAAAAATCAAAGCTATTCGAGAATACACCAAGATTTACGAGGACGACACCCTGTCGCCGCGCAACCGGTTTCCGTTGAGCCGGGAAGCCTACCTGTCCGGACTGACCGACAGCCGCACCCTCACCGTTCAAGAGCAGCAATCCGAATCGGCTGCCGTCCACCTCGCCGGCCGCCTACGCTCCACCCTGGCTCGGAACGAACCGCCCTACTTCTGGCAACTCTATCGCCACCTGCCCGCAGAGGATTGGGAGGCCGTGAACGACGCACAGTATCAGTACGGCCGTTATCTATTGACCGCCAAATGCGCCTCCGGCTTGTACTACGATCCCCGTCCCGTGCTGGAGGCGCTGGCCGCCAACGACTTCGCCATCCTCGACTGCAACGCGCCCGACTCACTGGGCGAACACGGCTGGGGCCCCTGGCAGGCTTCGGGCAACCTGCTGCTGGGGCTGTACCACCGCCACGAACCCACCATCGAAAAAGGAGTCGCACAAAGCGACAAGCTGCTCGCCCTGAAAAAAACAACCCAATGGGACAAAGCCTACGTCGGTTATTTCCTCGCCCTGGCCCGGAGCGAGATGGCAGAGGCTTCGCGGTGTCTGAACGAGGTGTGCGCCGGGTACGGCCGACTCGATCTGCCGCCGGTGGCGAAAACCTTCTGTTCACCGGCCCACGGGATGTACAACTTCGCCCGACGGATCCTCTCGACCGAGGAGTTCGGCCAGCTCGAAATGCCCGCCCACGACTCCTTCATCCGCGAATTCGCGGCCTGGCAGCAGGAACAAGGGGCTCCGTGCGGCAAAATCGCCTTCCTCTACCCGGAACCGCAGTTCCGTTTCCTGAATCAGGCCTTACAGCTGCCCGCGGAGGCACTGCAGAACGTGCCGAACGAAATGCGGAGACGACTGGCGGGAATGACCCGAAAAGAGAAATACGGAGACGGCTCTTCGACGGGATGCCTCGGCAACGCCTGGCCGGAAAAACAAGCCTGGATCGGCCAAGCGTGGATCGACCGCTTCGGTCCGGAAGATTGACCGCCGGAAGACCGACTAACAACCCATAACCATTCAAAAAAGGGCTGTCGATACACATCAGGTATCGACAGCCCTTTTGCCGTCTCTGAGGTCGGTAGCAGATTCGAACTGCTGTACGAGGTTTTGCAGACCTCTGCCTAACCGCTCGGCCAACCGACCCGCTCATTTTTTTGCAAGGCAAAGATACACCTTTTTCCAAAATTCCCAAAAACTATATTTTTCTCAAACTTCTTTTTGATGACGGGAGGGTACTGTCCCTTTTAACCTTCCGTTTCCCTCGCATTACTTTGGTATAATCTGCTAATCGGTTCTTTAGCGACCGGAGGGTACTGTCCCTTTCTTGAAAGAAAGGGACCCAAAGAACTT
>CAJTNK010000187.1 GCA_910577885.1 uncultured Rikenella sp. | reverse complement strand
CGAACGCCCACTCCCGGGCACCCGGCCCAAAACAACGGTCTTTGTCCGCGCGCCTGGGCGATTCATTCTATTTCGCCAAAAGCGAAATAGTTGAATCGCTCTTAAGGCGCGGCGCGCGGGTGCCGCGCGGCACTCGAAGACTGGAGTTTGCTCGGCAACCGGAGAGAACTGAGCTCCCGCGCGGGGCCGCGTGCCTGCGGTGGGCTGGCGATGCTTCGCATCGCTGGGGCCTGCCGGAAGAAAAACCAGATCGCGCCGGCACTCGCACCCAAAAATCAAAAAGAACGCGCCACACTATCAACCCCCTCTCCCCCTCCCCACGAAACCGCGCCGAACAGCCGTTCGAAATGCCTCACATACGCCCGCTTCACCTCCTCCATCGTCGGCACCGGCCGACCATCGCCCCCCACCGCCAACTCCGCCGCCATCGACGTCACCCCCTTGTCCGTAAACCCGCACGGATTGATATAGTCGAAATAACGCAAATCCGTCGCCACATTCAGCGCAAACCCGTGCATCGTCACAAACCGCGACGCCTTGACCCCGATGGCGCAAATCTTCCGTTCCGGCCGCCCCTCGGTGGCCGGAAGCCACACCCCCGTCGCATGCGGAACCCGACAAGTCGCAATACCCCACTCACCCACCGTCGCCATCACACTCTCCTCCAGCCGATCGACATACTCCCGGAGCCCCAGCCCATGCTCCCCACCGATCGTCGACAGGTCCAAAATCGGATACCCCACCAACTGACCGTACCCGTGATACGTAATATCCCCGCCCCGATCGATCCGGTAATAGCTCGCCCCGATCGAACGCAAAAACGACTCGCTCACCAGCAAATTATTCGCCTGCCCGCTCTTCCCCAACGTATAAACGTGCGGGTGTTCGCACAACATCAGCACCCCCCGCGCCTGCCGATCCGCAGACGATTCGCCGCGGCTCGCCAACAACGCGTCGAAATACGCCTGCTGCCTGCCCCACGCCTCGCCATAGTCGATCACCCCGCAGTCCAACACCTCGATCATCGCCCCCCCTCCGTCTCTGCGGCCAACGACGCCAACGGACGACTCACTTTCCGCCCCGCCGGCGCCAACCGGTCGGCCATATAAGAAGAACGGACCAACGGCCCGCTTTCCGTATACACGATCCCGCGTTCCACCGCCGCCGCCTTGTAAGCCTCAAAGACCTCCGGATGCACGTACTCCGCCACCGGATAATGCCGCGCCGTCGGCTGCAGATACTGCCCGATGGTCATCCGCCGCACCCCTGCAGCCGCCAGATCGTCCAACGTGCGCAACACCTCGTCCCGTTCCTCTCCCAGCCCCACCATCAGAGCGCTCTTGGCCAAAACCGTATCGCCGCGTTCGACCCCGAACGCGGCGATACGACGCAACACCTCCAATGACGTTTCGTAAGAAGCCCGCCGATCGCGCACGACCGGCGTCAGTCGCGCCACCGTCTCCACGTTATGCCCCACGATATCCGCGCCGGCAGCCAGAACGACCTCCAGCAAATCGAAATCTCCCGAAAAATCCGGAATCAGAAGTTCGACGGTAGCCTCCGGATTCAGCCGACGGATCGCCCGGACCGTCTCCGCCCAATGGCCCGCCCCTCCGTCCGCCAAGTCATCCCGGTCCACCGACGTGATCACCGCATGCCGAAGCCCCATGAGCGCCACCGACCGAGCCACTTTCAGCGGTTCACCGGCATCCAGCGGCGCAGGCCGCGCGGCCGATTTCGTAGCACAGAAACGACACGCCCGCGTACACGTATCCCCCCCGATCATAAACGTAGCCGTCCCCCGACTCCAACAAGTCGATATGTTGGGACAACGGCCGCTGGCACAGATCGTATGCAGGTCATGCCGCCGCACCACGGCAACCACCTCGGCGTACCGCGGATCGTCATGCAGCTTGACTTTCAGCCAGTCGGGTTTATGCGGGCGCGCGACGACCGTCTCATCGTTCGAAGACATGGTTCGGGTTTCGTTTTTCAATAGCTACAAAGTAACGAAATTTCCCGCACATTTCCGAACCCTTTCTCCGAGTGTTCCGCCCCACGAGCTCGGCAACGCCGCTCCGGGTCGCCTGCGAAGCCACCGTACGGATACGAACTTAGACACGATCGATTTTATTTCATCGACAGGGTGTACCAAGCGCCACCGGCCCCGGGGTGCCGCTCGGCACTCGAACCGCACCCACAGGATGTCTTATTGGGCTTTTCTCGGCCAAGCGAGACGCCCTCGGGTACAGCTGGTCGTCGATTCTTCCGAGAATGGCGACGCCCACTACTTGGGCTTTTCTACAGCTTTCTCGCCCGAATGGCCAGCAAAACGCCCGGTGGGTGCGTTGCGTTACGTTGCCTCAAGGAACACCCAAAGGGTGTCTTGCTGGCCATCCGGCGGAGAAAAGCCCAGCTTTCGCGTGCCGAGCGGCACCGGGCCGACGCCTGCGGGACTTTGCAAAGAAAAGCCCAACCTTCGTGTGCCGAGCGGCACCGGGCCGACGCCTGCGGGACTTTGCAAAGAAAAGCCCAACCTTCGTGTGCCGAGCGGCACCGAGCCGACGCCTGCGGGACTTTGCAAAGAAAAGCCCAACC
>CAJTNK010000186.1 GCA_910577885.1 uncultured Rikenella sp. | reverse complement strand
AAGGCCCGCGCCGTGACGCGAACGCGTCCGCCGCGGAGGCGGTGCCTCCCGGCACTCGGTATCGCATGGGCCTACCGGGCGAAAAAAACTGCAAAACCCCAACCCCCACTAATAACTCTGCGCGTAGCCAACATAATAGAGCAACACCGCAATAGACGACAGCGCCGCCACCACATAAGTCCTCGCCGCCCAAGTCAACGCCTCTTCGGCCCGCCCGTGCTGTTCCGGAGTGAGCATCTCCTGCCCCTCGAGCCACGCCAGCGCCCGTTTCGAAGCATTGTACTCCACCGGCAAAGTCACCAGGCTGAACAACGCCGAAACAGCCACCACCCCGACCCCGATCCAAAGGAAGAGCGAATTGCGCACAAACAAGCTCAACACCAGCCCCCCGAGCATCGCCCACGTCGAGAACTGCGCCGACAGCGCCGACAACCGAGCCAACGCCGACCGCATCTTGAGCGGTTCATACCCCTCGGCATGTTGCACCGCATGCCCGCACTCGTGCGCCGCCACCGCCGCTGCCGCCACCGAATTGCTCCCGTACACCGCGTCGCTCAGATTGACCGTCTTGTCCGTCGGATCGAAATGGTCCGTCAACCGCCCCGACGTATGAGTCACCGTGACATCCGTAATACCATGATCGCGCAACATCTTCTCGGCCACCTCCGCCCCGGTCATCCCGCTGGCAAAAGTCTCTTTCGAATACCGGTCGAAGACGCTCTGCAACCGCGACTGTACGAAAAATCCGCCCACCGCGATAACCAGGACCAACAGATACCCGATCCGCGAGATCATCGAATTGCCACGAAACCTGTAATACCTCATTCTGTGTGTATATATGTGTGTGTGTGTGAATTGCCCGTTCGCTTACCGGATCTTGAGAGTCATGAGCGTAATGGCCGCCAGCAACAACTGTACGATCCAAAAGCGCGTCACGATCTTCACTTCGAAATAGCCTTTTTTCTGATAGTGGTGATGCAGCGGCGCCATCAGGAAAATACGCCGCCCCTCGCCGAACCGCCATCGGGTGTACTTGAACCAGCACACCTGCCCGATCACCGAGAGGCTCTCGACCAGAAACACCCCGCACAAGATCGGCAACAAGAGTTCCTTCCGAATAAGCAAAGCGAAGACGGCGATAATCCCCCCCACCGCCAGCGACCCCGTATCCCCCATAAAGACCTGCGCCGGATAGGAGTTGTACCACAGAAAACCGAGCAACGCTCCGACAAAAGCCCCGGCAAATACCAAAAGTTCCCCCGACCCCGGTATATTCATGATACTCAGGTACTCCGAATAGATCACATTCCCCGACAGATAAGCCAAGATCCCGAGCACCACCCCGATCGCCGCCGAGACCCCCGCCGCCAGCCCGTCGAGTCCGTCGGTCAGGTTGGCCCCGTTGGAAACCGCCGTAATAATACACACGGCGATCAACACATACAGCAGCCACCCGAGCGTATCCCCCACCGCCCCATCCACCGGCACCAAGTCGCGGTAGTTGAGCTCCCTGTTCTTGAAAAACGGAATCGTCGTCGTCGTAGACTTCTCCGCCGGCGTCAGATAAACGACCTTACTTTGGTTCCCCAAGTCGTTGGTCACCACCCGCTCCGCTTCGACCGAAAGCCGGGTCGCCGGCTCCCGAGACACGATCTGCGGACTCACCCACATCGTCGTCCCCACCACAATCCCCAGCGAAACCTGCCCCAGGATCTTGAACCGCCCGTTCAGCCCCTCCTTCCGCTTGCGGAACACCTTGATATAGTCGTCCAGGAACCCCAACAACCCCAGCCACACCGTCGTGGCCAACATCAGCAGCACATACACATTGGTCAGATCCGCAAACAACAGCACCGGCACCAGAATCGCCGCCAGGATAATCAGCCCCCCCATGGTCGGCGTCCCCCGTTTCTGCAACTGCCCCTCGAGCCCCAGGTTCCGGATCTCTTCGCCGATCTGACGCCGCTGAAGCAGCCGGATGATGTGCTTCCCGAAGACCATCCCGATCAGCAGCGAAAAGACAATCGCCATCGCCGACCGAAACGATATGTAGTTGAACATCCCCGCCCCCGGGAGATCGATCGTGCGATCGAGGTATTCAGCGATATGATAAATCATCGTGCGGTTCCCTGACTATTCCGCCACAAAGATAATCAAATAACCTCACCCGGCGTCAACATAGGCCCGGTAAGTTTCGTCGGCAGAATCGGGAAGGACTCGGCGGAGTATTTTTCGGCCCGAATTTTTCTCTTTCGTCTCTATCATCCGGATTTTGCCCGGCCGACAGGCCCGGTTGGAGTGCCGAGCGGCCCCGGCCCCGGGCAACCGCGCAGGCAGTTCCGGTTTGTTATGGAGTGTCGGTGGCAACGGGTACATCTGGTCGTCATCGATTCCTATGGGGAGTGGCAATGCTCACTACTTGGGTTTCAAGTCCGGAGGGATCGGCCCGCAGGGCGGCAATTACCGTTCGTACGGTTTTCCGTTGCGTTGCCTCCAGGAATAGGTGCCGCTCGGCACGCGAAAGCCGGGGTTTTCTCCGCCGGAAGAGTAATAAAACGCCCGGTGGCCCGGCCCCGGGCTACCGCCATGCATTCTACGGCACGTTGTGGAACGTCGGCG
>CAJTNK010000185.1 GCA_910577885.1 uncultured Rikenella sp. | reverse complement strand
AGCAAAACGAGCATAGCGAGATCAAAGAGAACAGTACCCGCACGTAGCCAAAAACAAGACCTACAGATGAAGAGATATATCGAATTATTGGAGCGGTTGATCGGGACACCGTCGTACAGCCGCCAGGAAGAGCAGACCGCCGAGCTGCTCGCCGGTTTTTTGAGTCGTGCCGGAGTACGGGAGGTACACCGCAGCGGGAATAACGTTTGGGCATACAACCGGGAGTTCGACCCGCAGCGGCCCACGATTCTGCTCAACTCGCACCACGACACCGTGAAACCCAACAGCGGATGGAGTCGCGACCCGTTCATCCCGACGATCGAAGAGGGGCGGTTGTACGGCCTGGGGAGCAACGACGCAGGGGGGAGCGTGGTGTCGCTCACGGCCGCCTTCCTGCACTTTTACGAGGCTCGGGGGATGAAGTACAACCTCTGTCTGGCGCTGACCGCCGAAGAGGAGGTCTCGGGACAGAACGGCATCGAAAGCATTCTGCCGCAGTTGGGCGAGCTGGACTTCGCCATCGTCGGCGAGCCCACCGGGATGGAACTGGCTATTGCCGAACGCGGGTTGATGGTCCTGGACTGCGTGGCCCGAGGACGCGCCGGACACGCCGCACGAGACGAGGGCGAGAATGCCATCTACAAAGCCATCCGAGACATCGAATGGTTCCGAACCTACCGTTTTCCGCGCGAGTCGGCCCTGTTCGGCGGAGTGAAGATGAGCGTCACGATCGTCAGCGCAGGAACGCAACACAACGTCGTGCCGGCCGAGTGTCGGTTCACGGTGGACATCCGGATTCCGGACGGATACACCAACGAAGAGGTGCTGGCCATCGTGCGAGAACACGTCGAGTCGGAGGTTTCGGCCCGGTCGACGCGCCTCCGGCCGTCGTACATCGACCCGTCGCACCCGATCGTGACAGCCGGCCGGGCGTTGGGCCGACACACCTACGGCTCGCCCACCATGTCGGACCAGGCACTGCTGCCGATCCCGTCGCTCAAGATGGGACCGGGCGACTCGGCCCGGTCGCACAGCGCCGACGAGTTCATCGGCCTGGACGAGATCCGGACCGGAATCGAACAATACATCGCCATGCTCACTGCCGTCTGCCTATAAAAGACCCCCTGCCTCGGAAACGACGATTCTTCGCACATCGTCCGGCACCGGTTCCGATAAAATTGATTACCTTTGCCTCTGCAAGACCTGCGGATGTGGTGTAATTGGTAGCCACGCCAGACTTAGGATCTGGTGCCTTGACCGGCGTGGGGGTTCGAGTCCCTTCATCCGCACGAGACAAAGCGGCGCGGGCCTGGCGTTCCATGGAACGCCAGGCCCGCGCCGCTTTGTCTCGTGCGGATGAAGGGACTCGAACCCCCACGCCGGTCAAGGCACCAGATCCTAAGTCTGGCGTGGCTACCAATTACACCACATCCGCAGGTCTTGCAGAGGCAAAGGTAATCAATTTTATCGGAACCGGTGCCGGACGATGTGCGAAGAATCGTCGTTTCCGAGGCAGGGGGTCTTTTATAGGCAGACGGCAGTGAGCATGGCGATGTATTGTTCGATTCCGGTCCGGATCTCGTCCAGGCCGATGAACTCGTCGGCGCTGTGCGACCGGGCCGAGTCGCCCGGTCCCATCTTGAGCGACGGGATCGGCAGCAGTGCCTGGTCCGACATGGTGGGCGAGCCGTAGGTGTGTCGGCCCAACGCCCGGCCGGCTGTCACGATCGGGTGCGACGGGTCGATGTACGACGGCCGGAGGCGCGTCGACCGGGCCGAAACCTCCGACTCGACGTGTTCTCGCACGATGGCCAGCACCTCTTCGTTGGTGTATCCGTCCGGAATCCGGATGTCCACCGTGAACCGACACTCGGCCGGCACGACGTTGTGTTGCGTTCCTGCGCTGACGATCGTGACGCTCATCTTCACTCCGCCGAACAGGGCCGACTCGCGCGGAAAACGGTAGGTTCGGAACCATTCGATGTCTCGGATGGCTTTGTAGATGGCATTCTCGCCCTCGTCTCGTGCGGCGTGTCCGGCGCGTCCTCGGGCCACGCAGTCCAGGACCATCAACCCGCGTTCGGCAATAGCCAGTTCCATCCCGGTGGGCTCGCCGACGATGGCGAAGTCCAGCTCGCCCAACTGCGGCAGAATGCTTTCGATGCCGTTCTGTCCCGAGACCTCCTCTTCGGCGGTCAGCGCCAGACAGAGGTTGTACTTCATCCCCCGAGCCTCGTAAAAGTGCAGGAAGGCGGCCGTGAGCGACACCACGCTCCCCCCTGCGTCGTTGCTCCCCAGGCCGTACAACCGCCCCTCTTCGATCGTCGGGATGAACGGGTCGCGACTCCATCCGCTGTTGGGTTTCACGGTGTCGTGGTGCGAGTTGAGCAGAATCGTGGGCCGCTGCGGGTCGAACTCCCGGTTGTATGCCCAAACGTTATTCCCGCTGCGGTGTACCTCCCGTACTCCGGCACGACTCAAAAAACCGGCGAGCAGCTCGGCGGTCTGCTCTTCCTGGCGGCTGTACGACGGTGTCCCGATCAACCGCTCCAATAATTCGATATATCTCTTCATCTGTAGGTCTTGTTTTTGGCTACGTGCGGGTACTGTTCTCTTTGATCTCGCTATGCTCGTTTTGCT
>CAJTNK010000184.1 GCA_910577885.1 uncultured Rikenella sp. | reverse complement strand
CCCGCCTCTTCGAGGCGGCAGTGTGCGGAGAAAGGGGGCTGAGTCAGTCGCGATGCTTCGCATCGCCGGCCTCTGCGGTGCCGCTGAGCATTCCAACCGGGGTTTTGCATAGCCTCAAGGGGGGTGGGCGACGGGCCGAACTTTCTCCGTCGGTAACCCATAACCAGGCAGTTCGGTTCAGGCTTTCTCGCCCGAACCGGGATCCGCCCACCGGGGGAGAAGCAGGGGGAACCGACTCGACTGGAGAGGCTTCCGATGAAGTAAATTCGTTAAAGACCGATCCACGGAAAAAGAGGAACCTCTGCCGCCTACCGGCGACAGAGGTTCCTCGCAATGAAGTGAAAAGTGATAAAATCGTTCTGCTCCGCCCCGCCGTCTCCGCCCCAGTACCCTCGCTCTTTTGTGCCCCCTGGTCTCGCTCCGGCCTCTTGGCCCCCCTGGTCTCGCCCCGCCGTCGCCGCCCGGTGCCCTCGCTCCTTGTACTCCCTCCAGGGGCTCCCCCCCGCAGCGAGATTGAGGCTATAAAACTATCCCAGATAAGTCTTGAGCTGTTTGCTCCGCGAGCTGTGCCGCAACCGACGAATCGCCTTTTCCTTGATCTGTCGCACCCGTTCCCGCGTCAGGCCGAACTGTTCGCCGATCTCTTCGAGCGTCATTTCCGAGGTCCCGATCCCGAAGAAGTACTTGACGATATCCCGTTCGCGCTCGGTCAGCGTCGAGAGGGCGCGTTCCACCTCCGTCGACAACGATTCGTTAATCAAGCTCCGATCCGCATTCGGGGAGTCGTTGTTGACCAGCACGTCCAGCAGGCTGTTGTCCTCACCCTCGGCAAACGGCGCATCCACCGATACATGCCGTCCCGAAACCCGCAGCGTATCGGCTACTTTTTCCTTGGGCAGGTCCAATACCTGGGCCAGTTCCTCCGGCGACGGGGTGCGTTCGTTTTCCTGTTCGAACCGGGCGAAGGCTTTGTTGATCTTGTTGAGCGACCCGACCTGGTTCAGCGGCAGCCGCACGATTCGCGACTGTTCTGCCAGCGCCTGCAAGATCGACTGCCGGATCCACCACACCGCATAGGAGATGAATTTGAACCCCCGGGTCTCGTCGAACTTCTCGGCCGCCTTGATAAGCCCCAGGTTCCCCTCGTTAATCAAGTCCGGCAAGGTCAACCCTTGGTTCTGATACTGTTTGGCCACCGAGACCACAAATCGCAGGTTCGCTTTCGTGAGCTTTTCGAGCGCCTCCTGATCTCCTTTTTTGATCCGTTGCGCCAGCTCTACCTCCTCTTCGACCGTGATAAGGTCCTCGCGACCGATCTCCTGAAGGTACTTGTCCAGCGACGCGCTCTCGCGATTGGTGATCGATTTGGTGATTTTTAATTGTCTCATTTACCTATGGGTGTATGTGATACGTACGATAGTGATTTCCGATCTGTGTCTTATTATACGATGCCCGGTCGAATTTGTTTCGGCCCGGAGCATTTATTATCGGAAAAATTCGCTTTCGTCCTATTTATTCCGTTTTCTTCGGCGTCGAGGCGGGGGGTGTCTCGCCCATGCGGCGGGCGATGATTCCGACGACGACGAGTTGCATGGCGTGGTAAATCATGATCGGCAGCAGCAGAATACCGGTCAGGGTGTGGTCGGCGACCAGGACTTTGGACATCACGGTGCCGTGGACCAACGATTTTTTGGAGCCGCAGAACAGGGCGACGATTCGGTCCGGCCGGTCGAACCGCATCCGGCGGCAGACGACCTCCACCAGGCCGTACACGACGAAAAAGAGGGCCGTCATTCCGGCGGTGAGCGCCGCGAGCAGCGGCCACGAGACGCTCTCGAACATCCGCCGGGCGAACGATTCGCAGAACGAGGTGTAAACGATGGCGATAATGACGGCTTGGTCGAAGAGGTTCAGCCACTTCCGGTTTCGTTCGGCGAACCCGCCCCACCACCGATGGAGCGCCATGCCGGCGCCGACGGGCACAAGCACCTGGAACACGAGGCTTACGATCACCGCTTGTAGCGAGTTGGCTCCGGCGTCGGCCCGCAGGAAGAGCGACATCCAGAGCGGGGTCAGAAAAACGCCCAACAGGCTGGATATCGAGGCATTGAAGATGGCGGCGGGCACGTTGCCGCCGGCCATCGAGACCATCACCACGGACGACGAGACGGTGGACGGCAGGGTGGCGACGAAGAAAATCCCGAGCCACAGGTAATAATCGGCCTGTATGTCGACTCCGGCCATCACGCCGAGCGTCAGCAGCGGAAAGAGAACGAACGTGGTGAGTTGCACGACGATGTGCAGACGGATGTTTCGCAGCCCCACCCGCAACTGTTCGCCGTTGAGCCGCAACCCGTAGAAAAAGAAGATCACCCCCACTCCCCAACCGGCCACCTCGGCCGGCGACCAGCTCGCCCGTTCCGCTCCCCACTGCGGGGCGATCCACGCCAGCAATATCGCCCCGAACAACGTCAAGATAAACGGATCCAACCCATATCGCTTCAACTCCCTGAACATATACTCTATCTATTATAGTATGTTTCTCGGCTCTTCCTCGTGTTAGAATTTGCAAACCGTTCATTGGCTACGGGCTAGAACTGTTCTTTTTGTGAACAACCGACGCTGCCAGCGAACCCAGAGACCGCTTGC
>CAJTNK010000183.1 GCA_910577885.1 uncultured Rikenella sp. | reverse complement strand
GGCAAAACACCCAACGGGTGCGCCGGGCGGGCGGTGCCTCCCGGCACTCGGTATTACCTTTCCGGCCGCCAAAACTTTTCGCCCGGCAGGCCTGGTTCGAGTGCCGAGCAGCACCCGAGCGGCACCCTGACGGGCGAAAAACTCACCCCGAAAAACCCAACAAAACGCCCGGTGGGCGCGCCCAGCGGCACCGGCGAGAAAAACAAAAAGGCGAGAAAAAATCTCGCCTCAAGAACCACTAACCGCGCTGCAATGAGCGCGTGCGTCGGAGCGTGGCAAGAATCGCCGTGCAGCCGTAGACCGCCGTCAACACCCAAAGCGTGATCGCCTCCGGCGCCACGTCCGCCAGCGAACCGCCCATCGTACGGATCCGGACCAGCGCATCGATGCCACTGCTCGACGGCACCAGCCGCCCCAAGGCGTAGATCCACTCCGGCATCCCCTGCCGCGGCCAGGAGATTCCGCTGACGATCAGAAAGAAAACCGACGAAACGATCAGTACCATCATCGAGCTTTCGCGCCGATGGAACAGCGCCCCGAACGTCAACCCCAGGAAAATCACCGACAAGAGATACGGCAGGAAGATCCATAGGAGCTCGATGTGGTTGCCGCGCATCGGATAGCCGAAGAAAGCGTACTGGAAGCTGAACATATAGAGCATCAGCGGGATGTAGAGAAAGAGGTAGGCCGCCGCCTTGGCAAAGACGACCCGCACGGCCGAATAGTCACGGAACCTGCGCCAGGTTCCGCGCTCGTACCACGTACCGCCCGCCATGCCGATCCCCACCAGCAGGAGCTGTTGGGCAATGAGGATCAGCACCGCCGGCAGAATCGCCGTCGCGTAGCCGCCATACGGGTTATAGAGCACGTCGACCGCATACGGCACCGGTTGTGCCACCCACTGAGCCTGCTGTCGGTTCATGCCCCGGGCCAGCAGCTGTCCGATCTGCACCTCGGCACCCACCGTACCGGCCACCTTCCCGACAGCCCCCATAAAGTCGCTGTAGAGCAGAAAATAGCCCCCGTCGGCATACATACTGACTTGGTTCTGTTCGCCGGCCAACTGCCTCTTTTCGTAGCCCTGCGGGATGTAGAGCGCGCCGTAGATCTTGCGGTCCAGAAAGAGTTGACGAGCCTCGTCCAAGCTCCCGACCGTGTAACGGACGGCCGCTTCGGGAGTGGCATCCAGCATCCGGACGAGTTCTCGGCTGGGCGGCGTATCGTCCAGGTCGACCACCGCCACCGGAAGGTCGCGCACTACCTCCGGGGCATAGATCGTCGGGTAGAGCGTCCCGTAGATCAGCATCGCGCCGAAGAAGATCAACAACAAGCCGCCGTCTCGGAAAACGGTCAGGAATTCGGTCTTCGTGATTTTCCAGAATTGTTTCATGCCTCAATACCTCCCGTAGTATTTCTCATCGGTGGCCACCCGCCGGAGCCGCGGTATAAACAGGCCCATGGCCAGCACGAACACCCCCAAGGCCGCCAAATCGCCCAAGGCCCGTGCCGGCGGCGCGCCGCGAAGGCTCTGTTCGATGAACAAGTCGATGAAATAGGTGAACGGGAAGAGTTTGGCCAGCGCCACAATCCCCGGGTACATCCCGACGGCCGGGAAAGTGAGTCCGCACAGCGACAGCGACGCCGTGGCGAGCCCCCCGGCAATCGACATCGAGAGCCTCATATTGGCCGTCGCGGCCACCAGCATGACGCTCATCGCCATGTAAGCCAGGATGACAAAGAGATTTCCGGCCACCAGAATCATCGCCTCCTGCCCATGGAACGGCAACCCCATGAAGCGATACAGGATCGTGTTCATGAAAAGCGACAGCAGACCGAAGAGCAACACATACGGCGCGAGTTTGGCCGCCAGTGCGCGCGTGACGCTCCCTCCGGCAGTCTCCACCCACTCGCCGGCGGTCCCGTACTTGAGTTCGCTCCCCACCACGTAGACCGTCACGACGCTCACCGTAATCACCAAAGCGAGGTACAACAGCCCCGGCAACAGGTAATAGGCATAACTTCCGTACGGATTGAAGAGGACGTGTTTGTCGAAAGCCACCGGATAGGCCATCGCATAGCCGGTGCGCGCCGGAATCCCGCGCGCGCCGAGCATCTGAGTCTCGAGGCCGATGTTCAGGGCCTGAAACACGGTCGTCAGGTCGCGCTTCAACAACCCGGAATTCAAAATCCTCGCGCCGCTGATCTCGGCCGCCACCTGTCCTCCGCCCCGGCCCCCCATCACCTCGGCCTGCAACCCGGGCGGAATGACGATCAACGCATCGACCTCGCCCCGAACCATCGCCCGCCGCCCCTGGTCGATCCCTTCCACCTGGAGCACCACCTCGGCCGACGGAGTCGCATCCACCATCCGGACAATCTGCCGCGAAAGCGCACTGTGGTCGCCGTCCCAAACCGCCACCGGAAGATCGTGAACCGTCCCGCGCCAAAACATCGCCACATACAACAAGGTCATCACAACCGGTATCACTATCGCCGAAACTACCAACACCGGAGTATGCCCGAACCGACGTATCTCGCGACGTACACTCGCTCTAAATAATCCCATACTCTGATTTTATTGTTTCTCTAAATAACTTCCATTCATTGACCGGATAGAACTGTTCTTACTAACTTCGCTCCTCTCGTCTTACTTTCGTCTAAGTTTGCCAA
>CAJTNK010000182.1 GCA_910577885.1 uncultured Rikenella sp. | reverse complement strand
TGCGCTCCCGCGCGGGGCCGCGTGCTCGCGGCGAGCGGGCAAAACTTCGTTTTGCATGGGCCATCCGGGCGAGAAAACGAGCTCTGTCCGCGCGGGGGCGCGCCTATAGGGCGTTGTACTGGCCATTCGGGCGAGAAAACCACCTCGGGCCGCACACCCGAACGAGACCCATACCCCCCCAAAAAAAACGGATCAAAAATGAGTACCGAATTGTTCTGCCAACCGATCGCAAGCCCGTTGGGCGAGCTCTTCGGCATCGCCTCGACACAAGGCATCGTCCTGTGCGATTTCGTCGACAGCCCCCATTTCGAACGCGAGATGAAAGGACTGCTCCGCCACCTGCCCGGGAGCCGGCTCATCGGGCAGAGCCACCCGCTGCTCGAGCGGTTGGCGACCGAACTGCACGAATATTTCACCGGCGAGCGTCAGCGTTTCACCGTACCGTTGCAACCGATCGGCACCCCGTTTCAGTTGGAGGTTTGGGCCGTGTTGCAACGCATCCCCTACGGCACGACCTGCACCTACGGCGACGAAGCCCGTATGTTGGGTCGTCCGAGCGCCGTGCGGGCCGTGGCCGGAGCCAACGGACGCAACCGGCTGCCCATCCTGATCCCGTGCCACCGCGTGGTCGGAGCCGACGGCTCGCTGACCGGCTACAGCAGCGGTACTGACCGAAAATCGGCTCTCTTACGACTCGAACAACGCCATACGCTGTAAATTCGACGGGAAATATCGTATATTTGCACACCGCTCGTCCGCCACCCCCCTCGGGAAACCGGACCGAACCGGATGCGTCACAGTATTCCCCGTACATGAAAGAATTCATAGCCAACTACCCGCCCTATCAGATCGGCCTCGTGCTGGGTCTGTTCGTCTGTACCGTCATCCAACTTGTCTATTGGATCCGTTATAGCCGGGTGGCGGTGCATCGCCACAGCCTCCGCGAACCGGAAGGAGCGACCACACCGCCGGTTTCGGTGGTGGTCGTGGTGGCCGACGATCCGAACTATATCACCGAACACCTGCCGAGGCTCCTGACCCAGAACCATCCGCATTACGAAGTCGTCGTGGTGGACGACAGCAGCGAGAGCGACCTGACCGACGAACTGGTGATGATGCAGGCGCAGTATCCTCACCTGCGGTTTACGACCATCAAGGCCGACCCCGTCTTCCGACACAGCCGGAAGCTGGCCCTGACCGTCGGAATCAAAGCCGCTCAGTACGAGAATATCATCTTTACGGATGCCGATGCCGTACCGACCTCCGACAAATGGCTCTCGATCATGTCCCGAGGCTTCAACGGCGGCCAGCTGGTGATCGGCTACACGGGGATCGAACGCCGGCCGGGAGTGGTCAACCGGATTATTCGCTGCCAACGACTCTCCGGTTCGATCCGGTTTCTGAATGCCGCTATTCGAGGCCATGTCTACCGCGGGATCTACAACAACATCGGCTATACCAAACGACTCTTTTTCGAACACAAAGGCTACACCCACCTGCGGATGACTCTGGGCGAGGACGACCTCTTCGTGCAGAAGATCGCGCCGGTCTGCTCGAAACGGACCAGCGTGATGCTCAACCCGTCGGCCACCATGCGGCAATTCCAGTGGGGCGGGCTTCGTTGGTGGCGGTCCGAACGGAGGTACCGCAGCGCGGCTTTCGATCTCTACCCGGGGCGGGTGCGTTTCACGGTCTTTTTCGAACTCCTCACCCGACTCCTGCTGACCCTCGGCACGGCGGCCGCAGCCATCCTGCTGCCACAGACACTGTGGATCGCGGGCGGGAGCTTGTTTTTGCTGCGTGAACTGACCCTCGCCATCACGGTCCGCATGATCGCCCGTCGGGTGGGCGAACGGCGCCTGCTGGGGGTCTACCTGATCCACGACCTGCTGGCGCCGCTCGGCGAACTGCTCCTGTGGATCGGTCGCAAACTCAGACCCAGCCAGCGACTATGGATATGACCGCCGAAAAGATGACCGACCGGCAACTCATCGAACAGACGCTGGCCGGAAACACCACCTGTTACGCCACCCTCTTCGAGCGTTACCGGCGGCAGATCTATGCCGCCACGCTCGGCAAGTGCGGCGACGAACAGGATGCCGGGGACATCATCCAGGAGACCTATGTCAAGGCCTATTTCAACCTCCCGCGCTACAATCCGGAGTACACCTTCGGGCAATGGATCTATACCATCGCCCGCAACCTGTGCATCGACTTCGCGCGGCGCAAACGCACGGCCGGAAGCACCGTGTCGATCGACGGTACGCACGGCGGAGAGATCAATCCGCCGTGCGACGCCTTGAACCCGGAGGAGCGGATCATCTCGCGCCAACGCAGCCGCCTGCTCGACGACCTGATGGAAGAACTACCGCCCCACTACCGAACGATGATCGAACTGCGCTTCCTCTCCGAATACTCCTACGAAGAAATCGCCGAAAAACTCGACATGCCGCTCGGAACCGTCAAAACGCAGATCCATCGGGCTCGCGAAAAACTATGCGCGCTTATCACGGCCCGTAAACTGCTCTAATTAACTTGACTTTATTCATTCTTAGAGAAATCTGACGAAAACTGTTCTTTTGTTGCCTTCGCCTTCCTCATGTTGCCTTGGCAATTTGCGAACCGTGTTTGGCTACGGGCTAGAACTGTTCTCTTTGTGAACAAAGAGAACCAGAAAAACTT
>CAJTNK010000181.1 GCA_910577885.1 uncultured Rikenella sp. | reverse complement strand
AAAGTTTTTTTGGTTCTTTTTGTTCACAAAAAGAACAGTTCTATACCGTAGCCAAAGGCTGGTTACAGAGAACAGAATGATTAAACAGTCTGAGCGATCAGCGTGTTTGGCGACGTTCGAAGGTTTCGA
Organism: uncultured Rikenella sp.; assembly: GCA_910577885.1. GTDB lineage: Bacteria > Bacteroidota > Bacteroidia > Bacteroidales > Rikenellaceae > Rikenella. The sequence goes on along the minus strand of CAJTNK010000181.1, from coordinate 2,570 downwards.
CCTCCGGCCGCAGCGTCACCAAATAATCCACATCGTCGTAGCCCTTCAAGAGGCACTCTTTTTTATAGCCGTCGATAGCAAAAGTCTCGCTACGCCCCGTCGCCTGGTTGGTGAACGTTTGGTTTTCGAGGTCGACCGTAAACTTCGCCCGATTGTCCGTGTCGATCGTTCGGAAGATCTCCGCCAGGAACTCCTCACTCACCTGAATCGGCAACAAGCCGTTGTTCAAGGCGTTGTTCCGGAAGATGTCGGCGAAAAAGCTGCTCACCACCACCCGAAATCCGTAGTCGTAGATCGCCCACGCCGCATGCTCCCGCGACGAACCGCACCCGAAGTTATAACCCGCCACCAGGATCGTCCCTTCGTACCGCTCCCGGTCGTTCACCGGAAAATCCGCAATCAGTCGGTTATCCTTCGTGTACCGCCAATCCCGAAACAGATTATCCCCGAATCCCTTCCGCTCCGTAGCCTTCAGAAACCGAGCCGGAATAATCTGATCCGTGTCTATATTCTCCACATTCACAGGCACTGCGCCCGATACGATCGTCACAAACTTTTCTCTACTCATTCCTATCTAAATCATTAATTGCTCTGTCTGTCAATCCTCATTCTTTTAGGCTGGAGGGTACTGTTCTTTCTTTAAAAAGAAAGAACCAAAGAAATTTCCGAAAGTGCTTCGCACTTTAAATCCATTCGGGCCACAAGGTGCTCCGCTCGTTCGTGGGCCGGGGATTCTTCCGGGGGCGCATAATGTGAGAAATAACCTCTGCGCCCCGGAGAACCCCGACCCACAGCCGGCAGACACTGTACCGAGATAGAGTTAGGATGCGCAAGCATCCTCGAAAGTCTTTCTGGTTCTCTTTGTTCACAAAGAGAACAGTTCTAGCCCATAGCCAAGGAATAGGGTTAAAACAGACAGAACGATTTATTTTTTAAAGTAATCGCGCGGGTCGGTGATGCGTCCCGTAACGGCCGCAGCAGCAGCCACCAAAGGAGAAGCCAGGAGCGTTCTAGCCCCCGGTCCCTGACGCCCCTCGAAGTTCCGGTTGGAGGTCGAGACCGCATATTTTCCGGCCGGCACCTTGTCGGCATTCATCGCCAGGCAGGCCGAGCAGCCCGGTTGACGAAGTTCGAAGCCCGCTTCGTGCAAAATATCGAGCAAGCCCTCTTCTTTCACCAGCCGTTCCACGATATGCGACCCGGGAACCAGCCATGCCACCACATTATCGGCCTTTTTGTGCCCCTTGACCGCTTGGGCGAAGAGTCTGAAGTCTTCGATCCGCCCATTGGTACAACTCCCCAAGAAAACATAGTCGACCGGTTTGCCGATCATCGCTTCGCCGGCGCTGAAACCCATGTATTCCAAAGCCTTGACGTCCGATTCCGACGCCGCCGCCGGAATCACACCCGTGATCGGCAGCCCCATCCCGGGATTGGTTCCGTAGGTAATCATCGGTTGGATGTCCGCCGCATCGAACCGATACTCCTTGTCGAACACCGCATCCGGATCGCTGTACAAGGTCTTCCAGTAGGCCACAGCCCGTTCCCAATCGCCCGTCTCGACCGACGGCGCATGTTCGCGCCCCTTGACATACTCGAACGTCGTTTCGTCCGGCGCCACGATCCCGCCTCTGGCCCCGCACTCGATGCTCATGTTGCAGAGCGTCATCCGCCCCTCCATCGACAGCCCCCGGATCGCCGAACCGGCAAACTCGATGAAGTGTCCCGTTCCACCGGCCGCCGTGATCTGCGAGATGATATACAACGCCACGTCTTTCGCCGTCACCCCCTCGCCCAATTCTCCCTCGACCGTAATGCGCATCTTCTTCGGCTTGGGCTGCATGATGCACTGCGACGCGAAAACCATCTCGACTTCCGAGGTCCCGATCCCGAAAGCCACCGCTCCGAATGCTCCGTGGGTCGAGGTATGGCTGTCCCCGCAGACAATCGTCATCCCAGGCTGCGTAAAACCGTACTCCGGCCCGATGATATGCACGATCCCGTTTTTCGGGTGGTTCAAGCCGTAGTAATTGGCGATCCCGAACTCCCGACAATTGGCGTCCAACTGATCCAGCTGGGTCTTCGACTCGCCGGGCTCCAAGGGTTTGTCCTGATTCAAGGTCGGCGTATTGTGATCCGCCGTGGCCGTGGTCCGGTCCGGCCGAAAAATCCGGATCCCGCGATCGCGCAACCCGCCGAAAGCCACCGGAGAGGTTACTTCGTGGATATAATGCCGGTCGATGTACAGCACCGAACGCCCCCCATCGAGTTGTCGCACCACGTGCGCGTCCCAAACCTTATCGAAAAGTGTTTGTCCCATTCTTCTGCGTTTCTGATCTCTATGTGATATGTTTTATTTCCTCTTCTCGTTGTGTAAGCGGCACTCGAACCGGGCTACCTCTACCCCAAGCAGAGGACGGCGATTCTGCGAATCGCAACGGGCTCAGCCCAAAGTTCAGCCGGGTCTCCCCTATGACGGGCCGGAGCTTCGCCCCGCGAAGGACCGTTTGCGAATTTCGTCCTCGGGCGCGGTGCCGCTCGGCACACGAACCGGGCAGCCTCGACCCCAA
>CAJTNK010000180.1 GCA_910577885.1 uncultured Rikenella sp. | reverse complement strand
CCGGGCCGCCCTTACGCCGGGCGGGCGGTGCCTCCCGGCACCCGGTACTGGCCATCCGGGCGAGAAAACTGGGCTGAGAAAACCCCAGCAAAACGCCCGGTGGGCGTGCCCAGCGGCACCCTGCCGGGCGAGAAAACCGGCCGGACCCCTAATAAATTAGGGACGACGAAATCCCCCCCCAAAAAAAACGAAAAATCCCCCCCAAAGCCCCGCCCGAACACTTGGAATACTCCCGGATTTCACTATCTTTGTTTTCCATGATACCCACCATACGCGACCACCGCTCCGTGCGGAACTTCGAAACCGGGCGGACCATCCCGGAAGAGCTCGTCGAACGACTCCTGGAGGCTGCCGTACGAGCTTCGACCGTCGGCAACATGCAGCTGTACAGCATCGTGATTACACCGGCCGGCTCGCCGGTTTTCGGAGAGCTGAGCCCCTGCCACTTCAACCAACCCGCCGCCACCGGAGCGGGATTGCTGGCCACTTTTTGCGCCGACGTACACCGTTTCAGCCAGTGGTGCAGACAGCGGGGGGCGGAGCCCGGGTACGACAACCTGCAGTGGTTCGTCAATGGGGCCATCGACGCCCTGTTGGCTTCGCAGAACTTCTCGCTGGAAGCCGAAGCCAATGGACTCGGGATCTGCTACCTCGGGACCACGACTTACAATGCAGCGGATATCGTCCGGATTTTGCGGTTGCCGCGAGGAGTGGTGCCTGTGACGACCGTGGCGGTGGGCTATCCGGCCGAGCCGCTGCCGGGGCTGACCGATCGACTGCCGCTGGAAGCGGTGGTTCACCGGGAGACCTATCGCGACTATGCGCCGGAGGAGATCGACCGGCTGTGGGCCGCGCGCGAGGCATCGGACGAGACGGCGCGCCTGTTGGCGGAAAACGACCTGCCGAACCTCGCCCGGATCTTCACCGAACGCAGATACACGACGGTCGACAACCTGCACTTTTCGCAGGCCTACCTCGATGTCTTGCGGGCCCAAGGCCTGTTCGAGTTCGAGTTGAAAGAGCCGTCGGAAAAATAAACATACCCAACCCTATCAGTAATTTAGCACCTCAGGACCTATGAAAAAGATCCTCCTTTCGCTGCTCGCTTTTGCCGGAATCGCCCGGACGACCGCCGATGCGCAAGTCGTCTTCGTCCACGAACCGACCATCCCGGTGGTCGTAGGACGGGCCAACAACATCATTTTCGACCTCCGGGTGACTCCCACGCTCGCCGGCGAACGGATGACCAGCGTCACGGTCGACTTCCCGGCACGCGACCTGCCGTATATCAAAGCTTTACGTATTTTCTACACCGGCACCACCTCGATGCTCGGGTCGCGGACCGCCTCTTCGGGGCTGGCCCATGCCATCGGCGAGTACGGCGGCGGACAACAGATCTACGACCATCCGGCTTATGCCATGCTGCTGGCGCAGGACACCACGACGACCGTTCTGCGGAGCGGGGCCATCACCCTGTCGTTCAACCAGCCCCTGTTTCCGTGGACCAACTACTTCTACATCAGCCTCTCGCTGACGGAAGACACACCGCTGACCCACACTTTCACGCCGCAAGTCACGAAAGTGGCATTCGACGGCGGCCGTTTCGCGCAGCTCAACCGGAGCCACCGGGCGGCAGGACATCGACCGGCCGTCGCCGTTCGGACGACCGGAGACGACGGCGTCCACTCCTACCGCATTCCGGGGCTGGCGACCTCGCCGGCAGGAACTTTGCTGGGGGTGTACGACGTCCGTAACCACAACAACATCGACCTCCAGGAGGATGTGCAAGTGGGGCTGAGCCGCAGCACCGACGGCGGACAAACCTGGGAACCCATGCAACGGATCATGGACCTGACCTCGTACGGGACACTGCCGCGGTCGCAGAACGGCGTGGGCGACCCGTCGATCCTGGTCGACCCGCTTCGGGGTCGGGTGTGGGTGATGGCCCTGTGGAACCACGGGATGGGAGGCGGTCGCGGCTGGTGGGCCTCGCGCAACAACGCCATGACCCCGGAAGAACAGACCGGACAGGTACTCTTGGCACACAGCGACGACGACGGCCGGACCTGGTCCGAACCGGCCAACATCACCGCCCAGATCAAGGATCCGACCTGGCACCTGATCCTTCAGGGTCCGGGCCGCGGGATCGTGATGCAGGACAGCACGCTGGTTTTCCCGATCCAGTGGACCGACTCGACCCACATGCCGTTCGCCTCGATCGTCTGGAGCCGCGACAACGGGCGCACCTGGACCATCGGCGCACCGGCTTTCACCAACACCACCGAAGCGCAGGTCGTGGAACTCGAACCGGGCGTCCTGATGTTGAACATGCGCAGGAACGGGGGAGATAGCCGGGCGATTTGCACCACGCGCGACATGGGGCGCACCTGGGAAGAGCATCCGACCTCTCGGAAAGCACTGCGCGAATCGGTCTGCATGGCGAGCCTGATCCGAGTTCCGGCGGCGGAAAATGCCCTGGGACGCGACCTGCTTCTCTTCTCGAACCCGGACACGACGAAAAACCGCTCCCGCATCACCATCAAAGCGAGCTTGGACAACGGCGCGACCTGGCTCCCCGAAAACCAACTCTTGCTGGACGAAGAACCCGGATGGGGATACTCCTGCCTGACGATGATCGATCCCCAAACGGTCGGCATCCTCTACGAAGGAAGCACCGCCCAAATGACGTTCCAAGCCATCCCCATCCGTGACATCATCCACAAAGAAAATTAATTCTTTCTGCAATCCCGTCTTTTGAAAACAGGATAGAACTGTTCTTTTTGTGAACAAAAAGAACCAAAAAAACTTTCAGATAGCATACGC
>CAJTNK010000179.1 GCA_910577885.1 uncultured Rikenella sp. | reverse complement strand
CACGCTTTGCCGAGCGGCGAGGAGAAAACCGTAGGTAAACTTCGTTTTGCTGGGGACGGGCGGAAGAGAAAATCACCTCTGACCGCGCAGCCCCCAAAAATAGGTGGAGAAAACCTCAATAAAGGCGAACCTCAGAGCAATTGCAGTTTGGCGAACTTCAGGAGGAGGGTTTTGACCCCGGCCGCTTCGAACCGGACGGTGACTTTCGTATCGGTAGCCGTCTGTTCGAAAGCCGTGACGGTACCGACCCCGAAGCGGCTGTGAGCCACTCGCGCACCGACAGTCAGGTCGCCCGCCGATTCGAGCGGTCGCCCTTGCGGAGTCGCAGCACCCGATGCTGCGGCGGTCGGTCGCGAGGCTACTTTGCGAAATCCCGGCGGAGGAGTCTGCGGCTGTGATCCGCTCGGAGCCGTGCCGCGCCCCGGAGCCCCCGCCGTCGTCCGCTCGCGGAACCGCTGGAATGCCGCTCCGGGATTGCCGTCCGACGTCTTGCCCGCCGCCCCGCGAGGAGCCGCTGCTCCCGCGGCGTTCCACCGGTTCCGAAGTCCGGAAACGCCCTCCTCGGAGTCGTCGGCGCCGAAAACATCTCCCTCCGGCAAGGTCGGCATGTCGAGGTACTTCGGGTCGATCTCCCGGATGAAACGGCTCGCCTGGGAGGGTACGACGCTCCCCCACCGGAACCGGGAGAGAGCGAAACTCAACGTCGCCCGTTTCTCGGCCCGTGTCAAAGCCACGTAGAACAGCCGCCGCTCCTCCTCCACATCCTCGGCCGACACGCTCCCGTGCTGGCTCGGAAAGAGGTTCTCCTCCAGCCCCACGATGTAGGTGTACTTGAACTCCAGCCCTTTCGAAGCGTGCACCGTCAGCAGTGTCACCCGTGGCGTATCGTCCTCCTTGTTGTTGTCCATATCGGTGAGCAGGGCCACCTCCTGGAGCCACCGGTCGAGCGTCACCGGTCGGGCCGATCGCTCGTCGACCGGTTCGCCGTCACCCTCTGCCGTCTGCGTCGTTTCGTCGGTTTCCGCCGTTGGTTCCGCTCCCGTGTCGATCCCTTCCGCCGACTCTTCCTCCTCCGCTGCCGAGGCCCCCTGCTGCTCCTCGACGAATTCGTGGATCGAGTTCAACAACTCCTCGATGTTCTGCAACCGCGATTCGTCCTCGACCGACGAGCTGTTTTTGTAGTGGCTCACCAGCCCCGAACGCGTCATCACCTCCATCGCGAGTTCGTAAGCGTCCATCCGGCCGGCCTGTCGGAAGAGCTCCGTGAAGTTCCGCACGAATCCGCCGACACTCCGCACCGCACCGCCGCGGATGCCCAGCTCCTCGGGCGAGTGCCGCAGCAGCACCTCCCACATCGAACACCCCTCGGCTTGTCCGGCCGCGGCGATCCGGGCCACCGACGTATCGCCGATCCCCCGTGCCGGCACGTTGATGATCCGCCGCAACGATTCGTCGTCCCGCGGGTTGATCGCCAGCCGCAGGTAGGCCAGGGCATCCTTGATCTCGGCCCGCTGGTAGAACGATTGGCCGCCGTAAACCCGATACGGGATGTTGTTTCCCCGCAAGTGCTCTTCGATCACCCGCGACTGCGCATTGGTCCGGTACAAGACCGCAAAATCGTCGGCCGAAGCCCGCTCGCCGTACAGTGTCGCATGGATGTCGGACGCCACGCGCTGCGCCTCCTCCTTGTCGCTCATCGTGCACAGCACGCGGATCGGCTCTCCCTGTTCGTTCTCCGAAAAGAGGTGCTTGGGCAGCTTCCGGCTGTTTTTCTCGATCACGCTGTTGGCCGCCTCGACGATCGTACGGGTCGACCGGTAGTTCTGTTCGAGCTTGAAGATCCGTGCCTCCGGATAGTCCTGCTGGAACCGAAGGATGTTCTCGATCCGCGCCCCGCGGAACGAATAGATGCTCTGCGAATCGTCGCCCACCACACAGATGTTGCGACGAACGCCGGCCAGCTTCTTGACGATCAGGTATTGCGAGTAATTCGTGTCCTGGTACTCGTCCACCAGGATATACTGAAACAAGTCGCCGTACTTCTGTGCCACCTCCGGATGGTCGCGCAGCAGGATGTTCATGTACAACAGCAGGTCGTCGAAGTCCATCGCGCCGTTCTGCCGACACTGCCGCATATAGGCCGCATAGACCTCGGCCAGCCGCGGCCGTTTGCTCCGCGCATCCTCCTGCACCAGCACAGCATTCGCCGCATAAGCCTCCGGCAGCACGAGGTTGTTCTTGGCCAGCGAGATCCGTGCCACTACCTCGTTCGGTTTGTACTGCTCGTCGGGCAGCTCCAGCTGGCGGACGATCGCTTTGACGACGTTCCGACTGTCGGCGGTGTCGTAGATGGTGAACGCCTCGGGAAAACCCAACAACGGAGCCTCCGCCCGCAGGATCCGGCAAAACAACGAGTGAAAAGTCCCCATCCATAGCCCCCGCACGGCCTCATAAGGCAATATCTTCGTCACCCGGTCCCGCATCTCCCGCGCGGCCTTGTTCGTAAAGGTCAACGCCATGATGTTCCGCGGCGAAACCCCGCATTGCAACATATGAGCGATCCGCATCGTCAACACGCGGGTCTTTCCCGATCCCGCTCCGGCAATAATCAGCGATGGACCGTCGTAATTCTCTACGGCGCTCCGTTGCGGACCGTTCAATCCCGCTAAATAATCCTGCTCCATATCTTTAATACAATCTGTTTGCTATTGTTGAAACATTGTCCATTCCTTGCTTTACTGGCCGGAACAGCCCTTTTTACCTTCGTTTTTTCTCCCGCTACTTCGGTAAAATTCGCCGATCTTCTTTGGGTTGGAGGGTACTGTTCTTTCTTTAAAAAGAAAGAACCAAAGAAATTTCCGAAAGTG
>CAJTNK010000178.1 GCA_910577885.1 uncultured Rikenella sp. | reverse complement strand
TGCCCTCAGGCCGGGCAGGCCCCGCTTACGCCGCGGGGGCGCGCCCAAAGGGCGTCTTATTACCCTTTCCGGCTGAAAACACAAGTCCTTGCGTGTTTCCCGGAACGTCTCCAGCGCCCCCCCCCGAAAAAGCATCGGCCTCTCTGCATAAGATATGCGGAGAGGCCGATGCCCAAAGTCAGAGGCTCAGTTAACGAGAGCCAAGGATGATTACTCCGCCACCGTAGCAGCAGCGGTAGCCGCCGAAGCCTCCGCCGTCACCGACACAGCCACTTCAGCCTTGATATCCTTGTAGATCTTCACCGTTGCCGTATATTCGCCGATCTCTTTGATCGTTTCGACTTTGACGTTGCGTTTGTCGATGGTGAATCCTTTGGCTTCGATAGCATCCGCTACCTGTGCCGCGGTCACCGATCCGAAGATCTTGCCGCCTTCGGCCGCCTTGACGGTGAAAGCCACAGCCACGCCGTTCAACTTATCCGCCACCGCCTGTGCATCGGCCACCATCTTAGCCTCTTTATGTGCCTGTTGTTTGATTTTTTCCGCCAGCACTTTCTTCGCCGCCGTGGTAGCCGCCGTCGCATACCCCTGCGGAATCAGGAAGTTGTTGGCGTATCCCGGGCGCACGTTGACGATCTGGTCTTTATGGCCGAGGTTATCGACGTCTTGTTTCAGGATGATTTCCATAGTGTATTGTACTCCTCCTCGGTTAGTAGGTTATTTCAACAGGTCGGTTACGAACGGCAGGATAGCCAGGTGTCTGGCACGTTTAACAGCCGTAGCGACTTTTTTCTGGAATTTCTGCGAGGTACCGGTCAAACGTCTGGGCAGGATTTTGCCTTGTTCGTTGAGGAATTTTTTGAGGAATTCCGGGTCTTTGTAATCGACGTATTTGATACCGGCTTTTTTGAACCGGCAGTATTTTTTCTTTTTGACCTCGACCGACACCGGGTTGAGGTAACGGATTTCAGATTGCGGTGCTGCCATGATATTATTGCTCCTTCGATTTAGCTGCGTTAAGGTTTCTGCGTTTTTCGGCGTACTCAGCCGCGTACTTGTCCTGTTTGAAAGTGAGGAAACGGATGACGCGTTCGTCGCGCCGGTACTGGGTTTCGAGGGTTTCGATCAGGTTTCCTTCGCCTTCGAATTCGATGAGGGTGTAGAATCCGGTCGATTTTTTCTGGATCGGGTAGGCGAGCTTCCGCAAACCCCACTCTTCGGTGTAGTTCACTTTGCCGCCGTTTTCGGTGATGACACCCTGGAATTTGCCGACCAGCTCTTTCAACTGCACGTCCGAAAGAACGGGGGTCGCAATGAAAACGGTTTCGTAACGGTTCATAAAACAGTCCGTAATGATGTGAATAAAAGATTGTTAAGTTGTCCGGCGGTCGCCACTCGGGGAGACTTCCGGGCCCACAAAGGTAGCGTTTTTTCCGGAACGACCAAGCGCGGGGTGTGAAATTTCGGTGTGGCATGTTTGTTGTTTTAGGCCTTGGGAGGGGGTGTTTTCGGGGGTGTTTCGAATGATGCCGCAGAAAGTCCAATGTATGCCACAAACGGAATGGGGACGAAACATTCAGCCTTATTTATAGATTATATTTGTGTCCCTTGCGACGAAAATCTATAGTTCAAATTTATAATCGTTTAAATCATTTATGTCGGAGTTACCTAACATGATCCAGAGCGCGGAGACGGCCCAGACGGCGGCGCCCGCGCCGGCCGTGGCCAATACGGGGCCTACGGCCGCTCTGTGGCAGTACGAGGCACAGGAGGACCGGGGGGCGCAATGGGTCGAACTGGCCGAAAATTTGATCGGGATGGTCGAACGAGGCACCAAGTCGATCCAGTATCCGCACGGACGATATACGGTGCGGGCCGGAGAGATTTTTCTGATGACTCCCGGCAAACATTACGTCGAGAACATTCCGGACGCAGGCGAACCGGCGGCTCAGGCCGACGGGACGGAGAGCGGGCCGCTCTATCGGGAGCTTTGCCTGGCATTCGACAACCGGATGGTTGCGGATGCTTTTTCCACCCTCGTGTCGCTCTACGGCATGGACATCCGGCAGCCGCCGGGGGGACGGCCGGATCCGACGCTGGCGCATGTCAGCACCCGGTCGTGGCCGGAGATGGGGTTGTTTTTCGACTCCCTGGCGCCGTACCGCGGGACGGACTACATGAGTCGGCATCCGCAGCTCATGCGGCTTAAGCTGGCGGAGTTCGCCTACATGGTGATCGCTCACAAGGAGTACGGTTTGCAGCACAAGCTTTTGCAGTGTATCGACCGCCTCAGCGATCCGTTCGAGAGCATCATCCGAAGTTCGATCTTCGAGAATCTCACGATCGAGGAGCTCGCGGTGCGGACCAATAAAAGTCTCACGTCGTTCAAGAATGACTTCCAGCGGGTGTTCGGCGAGACGCCGCACCGGTGGATCATCCGGCAGCGCCTCTTGCATGCGCGGCTGCTGGTGATCTCGACCAACAAGGCTATCTCGCAGATCGGCTATGAGTGTCGGTTCGACAACATCTCGCATTTCATCAAGTTGTTCAAGCGGGAGTTCGGTCTCACGCCGCTTTCGCTCAGGCAGGAACAGAGGCAGTAGGGCAGGGGGTCATATAATTAATGGTGCGCGGTGCCGCTCGGCACTCGAAAGTTTGTGTTGGTTCGGCAACAAGCTGAAACTGCGCTTCGGGTTTTACGGTCCCGCTCTTGGCTTTCGCTGAGGGCGGGACTTTTGTTGTTTTTGGGGGCATGGCGGGCTTTGGGTGGGATTTTCTGCGCCGGATGGCCCACACCGAGTGCCGGAAGGCACCGCGCACCGGGCGTTTTGCTGGGGTTTTCTCTCCCGGCAGGCCCCAGCGATGCGCAGCATCGCCCGCTCGCCGCGAGCACGCGGGGCCCGGCCGGCCCGA
>CAJTNK010000177.1 GCA_910577885.1 uncultured Rikenella sp. | reverse complement strand
ATAGTAGTAGAAGTACAAGAAGTGGGCATCGGAGCCCGTAATCGCCGACGACCAGCTGTACCCGCGGCTGCCGACGTCACGCAAGCCACCGAAACCGCGGGTACTCACAGCGTCGCGGTAGCCCGGGGCCGGTGCCGCTGGGCACCCAGGGGCCATGCAGTCTGCAACCCTCGAAGACCTCAACCGGGAGGCTTCAACCGTTTACCGGAGCCTCCGCCGCCGGAGCCCCAGCCCGATCAGCAGTCCCAGCGTCCCGAAGAGCAGAATCCCGGACGAGGCCCGCGTGATTTCGACTACCGTGTTGAAGTTCGGCGCCTCGAAACGAAACTCGATCGTATGTTCGCCCGCCGGGATTCGCATCGCCCGCAGTACGTAGTCCGCCCGGAAGTAAGCGGCTCGTTCGCCGTCCAGAATCGCCATCCAACCCTTCGGGTAGTAGATCTCCGAGAATACCGCTACGCCCTCCCGCGCCGCTCGGGTGCGGTAGGTCTGCCGGTTCACCCGGTATTCCGTCAGGACGATGGAGGCCGTGGAATCCGCCTGCAGATCCAGCCCCTCGAACTGTGGCTCGAACCGACGGTCCACCACCGCCGTCGTATGCGGGTCGAAGCCGGTCAGTGCCGCAATTTCGGCGTCCGCCCCCGAAACCCAAGCCACCGAGTCGACGAACCACGCACTCCCGCACGCCTCCGGGTTCTGTTGAACCGTCGCCGTGCCCCCCTCGCCCGGTACGATGAAGTATTTGGTGTTCAACATGTCGTACACCGCCAGGTTCTGTTGCGCCAGGTGACGCTCGATAAGGTCCTGGTACCGCCGCAATTTCGCCGCATGGTACCCCCCCACCGAACGGTGGTAGTACGATGTGGTGGCGTCCCGGAACGGGTCGAGTGTCAGGTTGGCCACCCGATAGTCTGTCGTGTCCTGCAGGATCTGTCGGTCGGCTTCGGTCATCGGGATCTCCAAGGCCTTCCGTTGCGGTTGGAAGTCTTCGGTCGAGACGTACCGTTTGTCGACCGGAAAGAGGTCGAACAGGACGATCCCGCACAACCCCGCTACGAGCCATCCGCGTTTGATTTTATTCCGGGCGAAGAGCCACACCACGCCCGCCGTCAGCGCCACGAACAGCAGCGACCGGAATGCGTCCCCCCGCATCAAGGCCGCTCGCTCCTCCTGCATCGCCGCGAGGATCTGTTCCGGCAGCCCCATGGCCGCATCGTTCCGGCCGGCGAAACTGCTGACCATCGGTCCGAACAGGCCGATCAGCAGGGTCAACCCTCCCACGATGACGGCCGACCATTTCAGTCCGTGCATGAATCGAGCCTTGTCCGCTGTGTCCGCCTCGTCTCCGTTCCACAGCCGGGCCAATCCCAAGATGGCCAGCAGCGGCACCGCCCACTCGACCACCACGAGGATCATCGACACGGTCCGGAACTTGTTGTACATCGGTACGTAGTCGATAAACAGGTCGGTGAACCATTGGAAGTTCCTTCCCCAGGCGAGCAGAATGGCCAGCCCGGCCGCCGCCGCAATCCACCACTTCTCCCTGCCGCGCAGCACGAAGAGGCCGAAGACGGCCAAAAACACCAGTCCGGCTCCCAGATACACCGGTCCGTCGGTTCCCGGCTGGTCGCCCCAGTACGAAGGCAGGTTCCGTTCGAACCCCCGCGGAACGTCATACCTCCGCAGTTCCTGTGCCACCGCACCGTCCGGCCTGAAATCGTGTCCGCCCCCGTAAAGATTCGGAACCAACAGGTTGAGGGTCTCCATTTTGCCGTAGCTCCAGGCCGTGATATAATCCCGATCCAGTCCGCCGGTCCGGTTCGCCGTTTCGGTCGGATGGGTGTCGGTCAGCTCGCTCCGCCCGCGCGTGGTCTCGGGCGTGTGCTGGGCCACGTAGTAGAGTTGCACGAGGTTGGCGCCGATGGCCAGCGCCGCCGCCAAAGCCAGTACGGCGGTCGTTTTTCCGAACCGGGCCAGAGCCTTCTCTTTGTAAGCCGCCACGAATTCGTTGATGACCAGTGCCAACAGTACGAACAGGAAGTAGTAGGTGATTTGCGGGTGGCTGGTCGAGATTTCGACGGCAGCGAACACGCCGGCCAATGCCGCTCCGAGCCACCGGTGCTTCCGGTAGGCGTACCACACGCTCCCCACCAACGGTGCCACCCAGGCCAGGGCCATCATTTTGGTGATGTGTCCGGCTCCGATAATGATGATGAAGTAGGACGACAGTCCGTAGCCGAGTCCGCCGACGATGGCGAGCCACGGATCGGTGCCGAACATCAGCAGCATCAGGTAGAATCCGGCCATGGCGATGAAAATCCAGGCGGCCGGTTGTCCGAGGAAGTAGAGGTGGTCGGCGGTCTGTTTGATCCACCGCCCGTCGTAATTCATGTTGATGAGGTACGAGGGCATGCCGCTGAAGTTTCGCCCGGCCCACTGCGGATGTTCGCCGTATCGGTCGATGTGTTGCTGGATATCGCTCGTGACGCCGTTCATCATCACCATGTCGGTCTGTCGGAGCGCTTTTCCTTCGTACTGCGGGGCGAAGAAGAGGGCCGATACGGCGGCGAAAAGGGTCAAAGCGACGATATGGGGCAAGGCTTTCCGGAAAAACCGGGCGATGCTGCAGTTCTGTTGCATGTCGTTGTTGTTGATTTTCGGGGCTAAGATACGGATTTTTCTCCTTGTGGTTTTGTGGATCGTGGCAGGGCATCGGCGGGTTCTCTGCCGGTGCCGCTCGCACCCGCTGGGTGTTTTGCTGGTCATTCGGGCGAGAAAGTTTCGGAGAACAGGGTAATACCGAGTGCCGGAAGGCACCGCCCGCCCGGCGCACCCGTTGGGTGTTTTGCTAGGGTTCTCTCCGCTTTAGTAGGGGCCCGGCCCGCCCGAGGCCAGTTTTAGCTTGTTGCCAAGCGGCACCGGTCGCCCGCGTTAAGAGGGATTTCAGTCGTTGTGCGCGAGCACAATCGAGATGAAATCCC
>CAJTNK010000176.1 GCA_910577885.1 uncultured Rikenella sp. | reverse complement strand
CCGCTTGTCCGAGTCAAATCCAGTCTTCGAGTGCCGAGCGGCACCCCGGGGCCGGTGCCGCTCGGCACTCCAGCCAGGCCTGGCGGGCGAGAAAATTTTGAGTGAGAAAACCCCAGTAAAACGCCCTGTGGGCGTGAGAGATTCCCCTCTTTTTAGTACATTTGTCAGTTAACGGCGAGGAAAAAACGACACGAAAACGAGCCGGGAATACCACACAGGATATGGAAAAGCAGACCAAAGAGCAACAGGGCAGCGCGGCGCAGGCGGAGGGGAAAAAGTATGCCCTGACCCCGTTGATGAAGCAGTATTACGCCATCAAGGCGCAACATCCGGATGCTATCTTGTTGTTCCGGGCCGGGGACTTCTATGAGACGTTCGGGCCGGACGCCGTGACGGCCAGCGGTATCCTGGGGATCACGCTCACCAAACGGGCCAACGGGTCGGCGGCCAGTGTGGAGTTGGCCGGTTTTCCGCACCATGCGCTGGATGTCTACCTCCCGAAACTCGTCCGGGCGGGGCAGCGGGTGGCTGTTTGTGAGCAGCTCGAGGATCCGAAACAGGCCAAAGGCATTGTCAAACGAGGGGTTACGGAGCTGGTGACGCCGGGGATCACGTTCGACGACAATATTCTGGACCACAAGGAGAATACCTACCTGGCCGCTGTGGCGCTGGGGCAGAAGGGGCGGGCCGGGATCGCCTTTATCGACATCTCGACCGGCGAGTTCTATGCCGCGGAGGGGGGGCTGGATTATATCGACAAGCTGTTGGCCAATCTGATGCCCAAAGAGGTGGTTTTTCAAAAGGGAGATGAAGGGGAGTTCCGTCGGGCTTTCGGCGACCGATACTACACCTACAAGCTCGACGAGTGGGCTTTCAACTACGAGAGTAACCGCGAGAAGCTGCTCAAACAGTTCGACACCACGTCGCTCAAGGGCTTCGGGATCGACCTCCTGCCGCTGGCCGTGAGTGCGGCGGGGGCGGTGATCTACTACCTCGAATACACGGAGCATAAGGACCTGAGCCACGTGCGCGGTATTGCGCGGTTGGATCAGGACAAATACGTGTGGATCGACCGTTTCTCGATCCGGAACCTGGAACTCTTCCACTCGCTGAGCGAAAACGGAACCTCGCTCACGGATGTCGTGGATCAGACTTTGTCGCCGATGGGGGCGCGGCTGTTGCGGCGGTGGATCTCGCTGCCGCTCAAGGACAAGGCCGCCATCGATGCCCGGTTGGAGGTGGCCGGGCATCTGATGCGGGATGTCAAGCTGCGGGATGCGCTGACGGTCGAGCTGGAGGCCATGGGGGACTTGGAACGGATCGTGTCGAAGATTGCGGTCGGGCGGGTCAATCCGCGGGAGCTGGTGCAGCTGGCCAAGGGTTTGGCGGCGGCAGAGCGGATCCGGGAGCTGTGTGCGGAGAGTCCGAACGCCGAACTGCGGCGCTTCGCGGAGCGTTTTGCGGATTGTTCGGCGGCGCGGGAGGCGGTGGAGCGGACGCTGCTCGCCGAACCGGCCTTGATTCCGGGGCGGGGACCGGTGATTGCCTACGGGGTGAACGAGGAGTTGGACCAGCTGCGCGACATTGCGACCGGGGGGAAGGATTACCTGCTGGCGTTGCAGCAGCGCGAGAGCGAGGCGATCGGGATTCCGCTCAAAATCAGCTACAATAATGTTTTCGGCTACTATATCGAGGTGCGGAACGCCCATCGCGACAAGGTGCCTGAGACCTGGATCCGGAAGCAAACCTTGGTCAACGCCGAACGCTATATCACCGAGGAGCTCAAGGAGTACGAGGAGAAAATTCTCGGAGCCGAAGATCGGATCAATGCCATCGAGGTGCGGCTCTATACGGAGCTCGTGGGGACGTTGCAGCCGGGGGTGGCGCAGATCCAGGGGAATGCGCTGGCGGTGGCCGAGTTGGACTGCTTGCAGTCGTTCGCGCACTTGGCGATCGAACACAACTACTGCCGGCCGGAGATCCTGGAAGATGACGTGCTGGAGATCAAGGACGGGCGGCACCCGGTGATCGAACAGCGGCTGCCGATCGGGGAGCCGTATATTCCGAACGACCTCTATCTCGACACCTCCACCCAGCAGATCATCATCATCACGGGGCCCAATATGGCCGGTAAGTCGGCGCTGCTCAGACAAACGGCGCTCATCGTACTGTTGGCGCAGGTGGGGTGTTTCGTTCCGGCGTCGTCGGCGCGGATCGGGCTGGTGGACAGGATCTTTACCCGCGTCGGGGCGTCGGATAATATCTCGCAGGGCGAGTCGACGTTTATGGTCGAGATGCTGGAGTCGGCCAATATCCTGAACAACATCTCGGGGCGGAGCTTGGTACTCTTGGACGAGATCGGCCGCGGGACCAGTACCTACGACGGTATTTCGATCGCCTGGGCGATGGTCGAATACCTCCACGAGCACCCGGGGGGCAGGGCTAAGACGCTCTTTGCGACCCACTACCACGAGTTGAACGAGATGGAGGAGCGGTTCGAACGGATCCGGAACTTCAACGTCCAGGTGCGGGAGGTGGACAAGCGGGTGATCTTCCTTCGGAAGCTGGTGCGGGGCGGTACGGAGCATTCGTTCGGGATCCACGTGGCGAAGATGGCGGGGATGCCGCCTCGGGTGATCGACCGGGCGAAGCAGGTCTTGGATGACCTGGAACGGCAGCGGCGGAACGGATCGGCGGCGGTCGATACGCCGGACCTGTCGGGGGTTTCGGCGGCTTCGGCGGGTGCGGCCGGCCGAGAAAACGCCGATAAGGGTGCTGCCGCGAGTGCTGCAGGCGACGGGGCGATGCAGTTGAGCTTCTTCCAGTTGGACGATCCGGTGCTGAAAGAGATTCGGGATCAGATCCGGGGTTTGGATATCAATGCGTTGACCCCGATCGAGGCGCTCAACAAGTTGAACGAAATCAAGAAACTGTCTGGGCTTTAGGGTTTTGTCGCCCGGGTGCCGCTCGGCACGCGAGGGCTGTTTTTGGGGGGCAAATTTTTCGCCCTGCA
>CAJTNK010000175.1 GCA_910577885.1 uncultured Rikenella sp. | reverse complement strand
GTTGGCAAGTAGAGAAATTGCGACTCAAAGAGTCGCGCGAGCCTCCGCCACCCCGGGCGGGGCGCGCAACTCGTCGGCGCTCGTTGCTTTCCCCGCTGGCGGCGGCCCGCAAGGCGGCGGAGTTTTTCGACCGTCGCCAGCGGGCTTTGCAGAGCGAGCTCCAATTTTCGCGTGCCGAGCGGCACCGGCCCCGGGCCTCCGCGCTTTTGAATACGGTACGTTGTGGCGAGTCGGCCGTTGCGGGCGCAACCGGTCGTCAGCGACAGCCGGCGACTTCGCATGCTTCTTGCACTTCAGCTATAGCTTTCTCGCCCGACAGGCCGGCAAAACGCCCGGTGGGCGCAGTTGCGGGCGCAACCGGTCGTCAGCGACAGCCGGCGACTTCGCATGCTTCTTGCACTTCAGCTATAGCTTTCTCGCCCGACAGGCCGGCAAAACGCCCGGTGGGCGCAGTTGCGGTGCCTCCAGGAAAGAGAAGAGAGAGTTTGAACACACACGAAAAAATAATGCATACCCAAGAAGAAAAACTGAATGCCCTGGGCCGTCTGCTCGAGATTATGGACGAACTGAGGGAGAAATGCCCCTGGGACCGGGAACAGACGATGCTTTCGCTGCGGAATGCCACGATCGAGGAGTGTTTCGAGCTGATGGACGCCATCGTCGCCGGCGATCCTTTGTATATAAAGAAAGAGTTGGGCGATCTGCTGTTGCACGTCGTTTTTTACGCCCGCATCGCCCAGGAAGAGGGGACGTTCGACATCGGCGACGTCGCAACGGCCTTGAGCGAGAAGCTCATCTACCGCCACCCGCACGTCTACGGCGAGTCGGCGGCGGCCGATGCGGGAGCGGTGGTCCAGAACTGGGAGGCGTTGAAGCAGCGCGAGAAAGACGGCAACCGGACGATCCTGTCGGGCGTTCCGCGGGGTATGCCCGCCCTGCCCAAGGCCTGCCGGATCCAACAGAAAGTTTCGACCGTCGGTTTCGACTGGCCGGAGCGTAGCGCCGTATGGGAGAAAGTGGCGGAAGAGATGGCGGAGGTACAGGCCGAGATCGACCGCAAGGATTCCGACCGATTGGAGGCGGAGTTCGGCGACCTGCTCTTTTCGGTGGTCAACGCGGCACGCCTCTACGGGGTGAATCCGGATTTGGCGTTGGAAAAGACCAACCGCCGGTTCATCTCCCGGTTCGGCCACATGGAGCAACGTGCTGCCGAACAAGGTGTTGCGATGCAAGATCTGACACCGGCTCAGTTCGACACGCTTTGGCAGGAGGCCAAGCGGCGAGAGGACGACAAGGAATAATTCGACGAGGTGTGCGACCGACCTTGTTTACAGACGACCTTCAACCGTCGATCCGGCACCGTTCCACCATCTCGTCGACCACCGTCCTTACGCCTTCGGCCGCCCCCGTCCGGACCACCGTCAGCGGATTCGGCAGCTCGACCCGGGCCGGTCGCGGGTCGACGAGCCACACCGGCACCTCCGGCCGGAGCTGGTAGACCAACCCCGCCGCCGGATAGACCGCCAGCGAGGTGCCGACCACCAAAAACAGATCCGCGCTCCGCACGATCTCCAAAGCGCGCTCGTACTCCGGCACCGCCTCGCCGAAGAAGACGATGTGCGGTCTCAGTTGTGCCCCGTCCGGCGCCCGATCTCCCCAGTGCGTCGGTCCCGGCGCCGGGACGATGAGTTCCGAATCGCGCTCGCTGCGGGCCTTGCGCAGCTCGCCATGCAAGTGCACGACCCGGCTGCTCCCGGCCCGTTCGTGCAGGTCGTCGACATTCTGCGTCACAACCGTCACCGAGTCGAAATACCGTTCCAACTCAGCCACCGCCCGATGGCCGGCATTGGGTTCCACCTCGTCGAGCTGCGCCCGCCGGGCATTGTAAAACTCCAGCACCGTCTGCGGATTCCGCACCCAGGCTTCGGCCGTACAGACCTCCTCGATCCGATGGTTCTCCCACAGGCCGTCGGCATCCCGGAACGTCGAAACGCCGCTCTCCGCGCTCATTCCCGCCCCCGTAAACACGACGACTCTTTTTTGCGATTTCCTCCACTCCATCTGCATGTTACTTCCTAATTTAAGATTTCGAGTTTCACACCGATTTGGATCGACACGGTGTCGTGCAGGTACCGGCGGCGCAAAACCCCGGCCTTCGCGTGCCGAGCAAGAGAATCCGGCGGTGAAAATCGGCCGTGAAAAGCCCAGCAAAACGCCCTGTGGACGTGCCGAGCAGCACCCGGCCCCGGGCTGGCGCGAAAGCGGCTGGCGAGGCGTCGAAACCGGCGGAAAAGTGTATGGCGTCGGCAACAACGGATTCAGCTGGTCGACGACACCGGTCTCCGACAGTAACAACGCCTACCGTTCGGACTTCAATCCTACCTGGCTCAATCCGCAGGGCAACCACTACCGTGCGTACGCTTATCAGTTGCGTTGCCTCCAGGAAGAGGGAGTGAAAACCGTGCCCAAGAAAACCCCAGCTTTCAAGTGCCGAGCGGCCCGGCCCCGGGCGGCCGCGGACACGGCTCCGGTCTGTTGTACAGCGTCGGCCACGCCGGGTACGTCTGGTCGTCGACGATTCCGGCGGGGAGTGGCAGTGCCCACTACCTGGACTTCTACTACGTCCGGATCGTCCCGCAGCATCTCAACAGCCGTGCGTACGGTTTTCAGTTGCGTTGCCTCCAGGAATAGGAGCCGAAAGACAACAGCGGAACTTTGCCAAGAAAAGCCCAACCCTCGTGTGCCGAGCGGCACCTCGCGCCGCCCGGGGTGGTGGCGGCTCGCGCGACCCCTACGGGTCGCAATTTCTCCGTTTGCGGCCCAACTCCCGGGCGCCCCATCCGAAAAACTACTCCGCCACACGGTCATTGACCGCGCGCTTGGGGAAATCTTGTTAGAACAACTATCGTAGTTCTAACAATTTCCCTTTTAAGGCGTGGCGCGCGGAATTTTTCGTTATACCTTGCGATACAGACCCTGCACCCCGGTAGGTCGCCCGCGGGGATTTCAACCGATTTTGCTT
>CAJTNK010000174.1 GCA_910577885.1 uncultured Rikenella sp. | reverse complement strand
CCCGGGCTTCCGCGACGCGGGATCGCGAACCGGAGGCAGGTTGTATGAAGTCGGCGACAGCGGGTACAGCTGGTCGTCGACGATTCCGACGGGGAGTGGCTATGCCCGCTACTTGCTCTTCTACTACAGCTGGCTCTATCCGCAGAATAGCAGCAACCGTGCGTACGGTTTTCCGTTGCGTTGCCTCCAGGAATAGGTGCCGCTGGACACTCCAGCCGGGCCTGACGGCGGAGAAAAAGCGAGTCGCAGTTGTTCAACTTGACGCCCGGTTGCAAACCATCAACAGAGAAAGTTCGGCCTTGCGCCCACCCCTCTTGAGGCTCTGCAAAACCCCGGTTGGAGTGCCCAGCGGCACCGCAAAGGACGGCGACCTGAAGGTCGCAATTGTCCCCGCCCAAAACTCGATCTCATGCCTTCCCCCTCGTACAGCCGTCTCGAAGAGACGGACGGCTGACGCCATCCTTGGCGGAAGGCCAGTGCCGCTCGGCACACGAACGCGTCGGCCGCGCGGGTCCGATGCCCCGTCGGGGCCCGACCCTCTCGGGGAGAATATATCTCTTTTCTCTCCCCCGCTCAAGCCGCGGTGGCTCCTACTTTCTGTGATGCGACAGAAAGTAGGCAAAGAACGCATCCAAGGGGATTGTCACCCCCTTGGCCATCCCCCCCGCTGCTACCCGAACTTGGCCGAGCTAACTCCAGTCTGCGAGTGCCAGCGGCATCCCCGTGCTTCCACGACTGCGGGTATCGAACGGCTGAAAACGGTGCAGGAAAATTGTATGCCGTCGGTAACTACGGGTGCAGTTGGTCGTCGACTGGGGCAGGCACTAATGCCGCTACTTGGGCTTCAACTACGGCTTTCTCGCCCGACAGGCCAGCAAAACGCCCGGTGGGCGCGTTGCGGGACCTCCAGGAGCACCCAGAGGGTGTTTTACTGGGGTTCTCTCAGCCTAATCTCGAACCGGACCTGACGGAAGAGAAAACCTGAGCCGAGTCTTGCGGCTGAGAAAACGCCACAGCCCGTCCGGAACCTTTCGCTGGAGAATACACATGAATCCGGTCTTGGCACGATTCTTGTTTCGTAGGGGAAACCGAAAGTTTAACCTTAAAAACTATTTGCCTTATGTACGTATTATGGTTTATTTTGATCGGTTTGGCCGCCGGGTGGCTCGGCAGCCTGATTATGAAAGGACGCGGGTCGGGACTGATTATGAATCTTGTGATCGGCGTGGTCGGGGGGTTGCTCGGCGGCTGGATCTTCAGCTGGTTCGGTTGGGAACCGTCATCCCGATTCGGGAGCCTGATCACCGCGCTGGTCGGGTCCGTTGTCCTGCTCTGGATCGCCTCGTTGATCCGAGGGAAGAAAAAAGCGTAACTCGCTGAAAAAGGTAAAAAGCAGAGGTCGGTCTCGGAACCAAAGGGTTCCGAGACCGACCTCGATCATTCAACACGGTCGCTAAAGAGCCTGGCTTACTTCGTCGGCTGCGGTGCCTCGATGGTAAAGCTCCCCGAAGCGTTCAGGTTTTCGCCCTTGGCACCCTTCAGGTCCGACACCGAGAAGCTATGCGAACCGACCGACCACTCTTCAGCCTTACCATCCGCATCCACCGCCGTAATCACCAGCGTACGGTTATTGTCCGCATACTCGAATTTCAGTTTCGTAGCCCCTGAGACTGAAATCGAAGCCACTTTCGTATCGATCGGCGTAGCAATCGCTACCGGGAAGGTGATTTTGAGCGGTGCGGTCGCCGTCGCGGGCTTCACGACGATGTCAGAACCATACGACGGAGCCGCTGCCGGATAGAGTTTCTCCGAATCCAACTGTTTGGTTTCGCCGTTCTGCAACGGGTTCACCGAAACAGTCGCCTCATAATACTTCCCGTCCTGCGTGTAGGAGATTTCGAGATCGAACGGTGCTTTCACCGGCGCTTTGTCGAACGTGTACAACCCTTCGGCATCGGTCTTCACCTCGATCGGTTTGACGAGCTCCTCCCCATTGACCGTCTTGATCGCCACCGTGGCATCCTGCACATAACGAGCCGTTTCCTGTGCCGTAGCAGGCGTCATCACCACCCGACCGGTCAGGGTTGCACCCAGGGCGTACATATCGACTTCGCCGTGCGTTTCGCCGAAGATCGGGGTATCGCTTTCGCCGTTCAACGGTTTGATTTCAACGTCGCGATAGTAGATCGGTGCGTAACCTTCCGCGCAGACTTTCAGTTCATAGTTCCCGGCCCGCAGACGCAGCCGAGCCACACCCGTCGCATCGGAAACCGTGCTGTCTTTCGGACTCCCGACCACCACGACCGAAGCTCCGGCCAGTTTCTGTCCGGTGAGCGTGGAGTTAATGCACAGGGCCAGCGTTCCGGTCTTGTCAATGGATCCTTGTTTGAGTTCCAGCTCTTTCTTGCACGACACCAACGCCAGCGAGAGCAGACCGCAGGTCAAGAAAACATGTGTTTTCATAAAATAAAATGAGTGTTTGGCCGACCCAACAGCCTCCGAAAGGTCGAGATTTTGTTAAAAAATCGGTTTGAAACAAAAAGCGTGAGGCTGTTTATCTCGTCCATTCCTTGAATGCTGGAGGCTCTCGACTGCCCGGTTGCTCGCGGAATAAACGTAAACAGCCCACGCCCATAGATATACGTTCAAACCGTCCGACACCGTGTGCCGGACACTGGAATGGTATAGATATAAGACGTGAGCGTTTACGTCACCCCTTCCTCCGAGCAACGCATGGAAAGTGTCGAGATTTCCAGCTTCTGAGGAATTGGTAAGTATAAAACGCTTTCTTTCGAGGACAAAGATAGTCAAAAAAAGAAAACGTTTCGTATGGGCGTAGCGGGAAATTTACACAATCGCGAGGAATCGACGGTTTTGGGAACGGCCGTACCGATTCGGTTTGGGCCGAAATTTCGGGGGAAGAATTTTTTCCGTTTTGCGGGGATTTTCTCTGCCCCTTTTTCTCTGCCGGATGGCCCATGCGATGCGGTTTTGTTGGTTTTTCTCGCTCGGATGGCCCATA
>CAJTNK010000173.1 GCA_910577885.1 uncultured Rikenella sp. | reverse complement strand
TTGCGTTCCCCGCTGGCGGCGACTCGCTTTTTCTCCGCCGTCAGGCCCGGTTCGAATGCCCAGCGGCACCGGGAAAACAAAAGACGCAGGCGGAGCGTTTAGGATAGAAAAAGAGACATATACAGGAGACATACAATGACAAAAGAGTTAGTCATCCACTCCGCAGGGACAGAAATCGAGATAGCCCTGCTGGAAGACGGTCAGCTCGTGGAGCTGAACCGGGAGAAGACAAAAAGCTCGTTCACCGTCGGCGATATCTACCTCGGGAAGGTCCACAAAGTAATGGGCGGTTTGAATGCCGCTTTCGTGGACGTAGGCTACCAGAAAGACGCATTTTTGCACTACCTGGACCTCGGGAGCGCGTTCCATAGCTTGAACGACGTGGTGAAGCAGGTGAACGGCAAGCACCAGACGATCGATTTTTCGTCGCTCAAGGTGCAGAACGACTTGGGGAAAGAGGGGAAAATTTCCAACGTGCTGAACAACGGACAGCACATCATCGTACAGATCGCCAAAGAGCCGATCTCGACCAAGGGGCCTCGGATCACGAGCGATATTTCGATCGCCGGACGACACCTGGTGTTGATTCCGTTGTCGAACAAAGTGCACATCTCGCAGAAGATCCGGTCGAACGAAGAAAAAAAACGACTCAAAGGGATCGTCGAACACATCTTGCCGCGGAATTACGGGGCGATCGTGCGGACGGCGGCCGAGGGGAAAACGGCCGAAGATATCGAGGCCGACATTACGAACCTGATCCAGAAGTGGGAGAGCGCCCTGGAGGCGTTGCAGCATGCCCAGCCGCCGCAGCTGCTGTTGGGCGAGGAGAGTCGGACGACGACCATTCTGCGGGACTTGCTCAACGACTCGTTCACGCATATTCATGTGGACAACGAGCGTATCTTCCACGAGGTGAAGGACTACATTTCGGCCATCGAGCCGGAGGCCGAAAAGATCGTCAAGATGTACCGGGGGAACATCCCGATCTTCGACCAGTTCGACGTCACGAAGCAAATCAAACAGCTGTTCGGCCGGACGGTGGTTTTCAAACGGGGGGCTTACCTGATCGTAGAGCACACCGAGGCCTTGCATGTGATCGACGTGAACAGCGGCAAGCGGGCCAAGAGCGACGAGACGCAGGAGGTCAATGCTTTGGAGTGCAATTTGAATGCCGTGCCGGAGATTGCGCGGCAGCTGCGGCTGAAGGATATGGGGGGGATTATCGTGATCGACTTCATCGACCTGCACTCGGCTCAGAACCGGAATGCGGTGTTGGAGGCGATGCGTAAGGCGATGGCTGCGGACCGGGCCAAGCATAACATTCTGCCGCTGACGAAGTTCGGCCTGATGCAGATCACGCGGCAGCGGGTGCGGCCCGAGACACAGATCGTCATCAACGAGAAGTGTCCGACGTGCCACGGGACGGGCGAGATCGCGCCGTCGGTGTTGTTGGACGCGCAGATCGAGAACCAGGTGGCTTATTATGTGCGGGAGAAGCACTATAAACTCCTGAAGATCCATGTGCATCCGTACGTGGCGGCGTATATCAACCGAGGCGGACTGCTCAGCAAGCGGGCCAAGTGGTGTGTGAAGTACGGGGCGGTGGTAAAGGTGATTCCGAACGACTCGTTAGGGATGATCGAGTACAAGTTTTATAATGCGCTGGGGGACGCGATCTAAACTATAGTTTGAGATAATGAAAGTAACGCGTTATCCGGATGGTTCTTTCGAGGCTTTGTATTTAAGTGATTCCGACATCGAACGGTACCGTGATCTTGTGAGAAGCGGCGGAGTCGAGGCGATTCGGGCGGTGTTGATGGGGGAGGATACGGATGACAAATTCGGTCTGCTTCATATCTTGGACTGGTTTATGGACCCTTATTACAAAAATCGGGAGGATATCGAGCCGTTTCACGACGAGTTGGTCGACCTGTTGCAGGAGGTTATCTTCTCGGCCGAGGATGCGAATGTAGCCGAGGAGGCGTGGGGCCTTTTGAATGGATACGAAGAGCCGCCGTTCGAGATTATTGAAAGCCGGCTGGACCAGCTTCCGCCCTCGTTGAGCTGGTGGGTGCCGAGGGAGTTGAAGGAGCTGAAGAAACTCCAGGTGGAGAACAGGCAGAACAAGCTTTCGAACCGGAATAACGGCCGATGACCCTATCGCAGAGCGGCAAACCGACGATTGGACGGGAGTCGCTCGCGGGGTTCGGGATCACAACGAGGGAGGACGATTCGCCGCGACCTGCGGGACGAACACCCTCCCTCTTCGATTTTCCGGCGGGGACAGACAGCATGTACCGCCTACCCTGCAAGACGTTGACAGCCGAAGAAGAAGCGGCTCACTCGGACGCAGGCCGGAGCAGGTCTGTTAACGGAATGTTAATAGAAAGTGGATAAAATAGGCCCGACCGACAACCCTTTTGGCTATTTTTGCTATTAATAAAGACGATTCATTCTCTTTTTATGACCGATCAGAAAGTCGAACTCGATATAGAACTCAACGAAGAGGTAGCACAGGGAACGTATGCGAATCTGGCAGTGATCTCGCACTCGACCTCGGAATTCGTCCTGGATTTCGTGCGCCTGATGCCGGGCATGCCCAAAGCGAGGGTCAAGAGCCGCATCATCCTCACGCCGGAGCATGCCAAACGGCTCCTGCTCTCGTTGCAGGAGAACGTAGCCCGCTATGAGGCCATCGTCGGCAAGATCGAGATGCACTCGCCGGAAACGCCGCCGATCGTAGGTTTCGGCGGAGGGGGCGGACAAGCCTAACAGAGCTGACATATCGACGCAGCCCGGTCGAATGGACCGGAGGGATCGAAGATTTTTTGAGGGGAGCGTTTTGTTTGTAGAGGCGTTTCCTTGCGACGACCACCGGTCGAACGCAAGGAAACGCTTGTTTTTTACCCCATTCTCGCCCGTCCGGGTGTTTTGTTGGGCTTTTCTCGGCATTTTTTTTCGCCCGGACGGCCAATACCGAGTGCCGGGAGGCACCGCCCGCCCGGCGCACCCGTTGGGTGTTT
>CAJTNK010000172.1 GCA_910577885.1 uncultured Rikenella sp. | reverse complement strand
TTTGGTTCTTTTTGTTCACAAAAAGAACAGTTCCTGCCCGTAGCCAATGACGGTTGGCAAATTACACGGAAGCAAAACGAGCATAGCGAGATCAAAGAGAACAGTACCCGCACGTAGCCAAAAACTGGGTTTCAAATAAAAAGTTAATTTTGCCGAAGAATTACAAAACATTGGGAGGAATTGAACATGGCCTGGATATTCAAAAAAGCTCCGAAATTGGATATTGCTGAAATCCTGTACGATACGGGCGAAGTCCACTACCGCTATTCGCGTAAGATGTCGAAAGACGGTACGAAGTGGATCCGGGAGGGGGCGTTCGTGGAGTACCACCGGGATGGCTCGGTCGCTTCGGAGGGGCAGTATGATGATGGGTTGGAGACCGGCCTGTGGAAAGATTACCACGAGAATGGCGTGCTCGCTGCCGAGGGAGAATACCGGGAGGGCGAGGAGGTCGGTGTGTGGCGCTTCTACGACGAGCAGGGCGAGCTGGAGAGCGAGGAGGACTACGACGCGGAGGAGGAGTAACCGCTCTCCCCTGCCTGCGGAGCTTAGGTTTTTAGGAGCTATGCGAAGAAAAGAGACCCGCGGAACGATCGTCGAGATTTGTCCGATCCGCAATGTCGTCGCCCGATTCGGCAACAAATGGTCGTTGCTGGTGGTGGTCGTGCTGAGCGAACGGGAGGTTGTGCGGTTCAACGAGCTCGGGCGGTTGATTCCCGATATCTCGTCGCGTGTCTTGTCGGCCACGCTTCGTACACTCGAGGCCGACGGCTTGATCGCGCGCGAGGTCTTTCCGGTCGTTCCGCCGCGGGTGGAGTATCGCCTGACTGAGGTCGGACGATCGCTCGTGCCGATCATCCGCCGGCTGACCGACTGGGCGCAGGCCAACATGCGCTCGATTGCCGAACACCGTCGGCGCTATGAAGCGGACCGAAAGGCGAAAGGGTGATATTCGCCAAAAAATCATTATCTTTGTATCCGCCGCTGTCGAAGGCGGGGAAATGGAAACAACTTAAATACTTCATACTCAGAATCATGAAAAAAATCTTTGTTCTCGCTGCTACGGTTGTTGCCGGACTGGCGACTATGACCTCTTGTGGGATCGGCGGTGCGCGGCTCACTACGGAGATGGACTCGCTCTCTTATGCCATCGGGACCGACCTCGGGCGGATGGCTTTCGGCTTCGACTCGACCCTCAATCCGAATATCCTGGCGGCGGCCGTGAAGGACGTGTATGCCAAGAACGGCAAAATGACTCAGGAAGAGGCGGCTGCTTATATCCAGGAGTATATGACCGTCGGCCGGGCGCGTAAGAATGCGGCTGAAAGCCAGGCTTTTATGGAAAAAGCGATCAAGGACGGTGCAGAGACTTTGGCCAGCGGGTTGGCTTATAAGATCGAAAAACCGGGGACTGACAAAAAGATCGCACTCGGCGACTCGGTTTATGCGAAATACGTGTTGACGTTGCCCAATGGGCAGGTGATGGATCAGAGCGGGGATAACAGTATTCCGTTCCTGCTTCAGGAAGGTCAGCTGATTAAAGGCTGGATCGAAGGGCTGCCGCTGATCGGCGAAGGCGGGAAAATCACCTTGTTCGTACCGTCGGATTTGGCCTATGGCGAGGGCAATATGCGGATGGGGCCGAATCAGGCTTTGAAGTTCGACATCGAAGTGACGAAAGTCGTGCCGGGGAAGAGGGGTTTGGAGATCGAGGAATAACGACCCGGAGAGGCGCGGAAGAGGTGGGGATGCGGGATAGCCAGGTTTTGTCGTAGGACATCTTTGCTCATCCTCCTTTTTTCGGCGTGTCCCGTGCTGTCAAATCGGTCCGATGCGCATGGCCTGCTGCCGTTTGGTAGGGAGGGACATGCGCATCGGACCGCGTTGTGTCGGATCCCTCGCCCCGCCTCCCGGTTGCTTCGTTCGAGGGCCTTTCCGGGGGCCGGGCTTGGTTTTTACACCGGAAAACGTTACCTTTACCTCCAATTAATAGCACGTGAATATGAAAAAAGCAGAGATATATACCGGAAAAGGCGTCATGCGGGTCGAGTTCTACGAAGCGGATGCGCCGGGGACGGTGGCCAATTTCTGTAAACTGGCCGAGAGCGGATTCTATGACGGACTCACGTTCCACCGGGTGATTCCCGGGTTTGTGATCCAGGGCGGCTGTCCGAAAGGGGATGGTACCGGAGGGCCGGGCTATACCATCAAATGCGAAACCTCGGGCGGAAACCAGTATCACGATCGGGGGGTGTTGTCGATGGCCCACGCCGGACGGGATACCGGCGGATCGCAGTTCTTCATCTGCCACAACCGCGCGAACACGGCTCATTTGGACGGAGTGCACACTTGTTTCGGGCGGGTGTATGAGGGGCTGGAGGTGATCGACCGGATTCGCGCCGGGGATGTGATCGAGCGGATTGTCATCACCGAAGACGAAAAATAACACGCAGGGGATTAAGAATAAGGTAAATTACTTAGAACGAATGAGATATGGATTTTGAACTGACCGTACTGCAGTTGTTGCCGGTGGTAACGGGCCAAAGCGCTCGCGGCGAGTGGAAAAAACAGGAGGTGATTTTTGAACAGCCGGGAGAGTATAGCCGGAAACTTTGTGTCGGCTTCTGGAACGACCGGGCGGTGGACGCGGCGAATCTCCAACCGGGTGATCGGGTGGCGCTCAGCGTGAATGTCGAGTCGCGGGAGTACAACGGACGCTGGTATACGGAGGTGCGGGCTTGGCGGATGAATCGCCTGGACGGACAGTCGGGGGCGCCGGGTGCAGGGTATCAGCAGGGGGGGCAAGCGATGGGGGCTCCGACTTCAACGGCTGCTGCACCGACGGCGGCTCCGGCGACGACATCGGCATCGACGGCTGCACCGGAAGGGCCTACGTCGGCGGCGGATGTGGACGACCTGCCGTTCTGATCGGCTCTTTCGGCCTTACACCTACAGGCCGAACCCATCTTTCTTTTTCGGGACTTGGGCAGACGTTACGTCGCCCAAGTCCCGTTTTAATATTCCCGTTCTTTAGCTACGTGCGGGTACTGTCCCTTTTACCTTCGTTTCTCTCGCGTTACTTCGGTATAATGTGCAATCGTTCTTTGTGCTGGAGGGTACTGTACCTTTTCTGAAGAAAAGGTACCCAAA
>CAJTNK010000171.1 GCA_910577885.1 uncultured Rikenella sp. | reverse complement strand
CCCCCCGAAGCCGCCGCCGCGGAATCTCCCCCCTCCGCACCCATCGCATCGCTCCGTCCCCCCGCCGAGGAGGCTTCGACCCACTCGTCGAGCTGCGACACCAAGGCCTTGAGTTTGAAAGCCTCCGGACCGCGTTCCAACCGCTCTTTGTTCTCCTCGTTCTCGATCGAGATCCGCATGGCGGCCATCGCCAGGTATTCGATCAACGACGCGTCATAGGCGCGTTTCAAAGCATCGATCTGCCGCTTGATCTGTGCAGCGGCACGTCTCACCCGTTCCTCCTCCTCGGCAGATATGGTCAGTCGATACAGCTTGCCGGCAATCTCTACGTTTATCTTCATCTTCTTCCGGTCATCCATACCTCCGAGTCTAATAATCTGCCTGTTGCCAATCGGTCGTTCTCCCCCGCTCTCCGCCCGCTCTCACCGTCGTTCCGTGCCCGCATCGGCCGCCGTGCCGAGTCCTCCGACCCAACCACAAGCGCCTGCCTCCGGAACGCCCCTCCTGCACCACTGCCACCGCCTCGGGTGTTCCGAGCCGGGAGAACCGCCCGTAATTATTTATTCATCAGCGCAATACAACGATCCACATCTTTCAGCAAGCGGTTGATGCGCACTTTGGCCGCCCGCACCCCTCCGGCCACTTCGGTCACCGACTTTCGCAGCAAGAGTTGGTCCAACTGTCCGCGCAGGCGTGCAATCTCAGCCGCCTGCGCGGCGTTCTGCGCCTCCAGCCGTCTGTTCTCGGCCGCCAACCCGGCATTGGCCTCGCGCAACTCGGCGTTTTGCGCCAACACGCGCGCCACATTGCGCTCCACGCGTTCCACCAGGTTCTGTTCCGAGATCTCGGTCATCGCATCGTCCACTTATCTGTTCCACAAAGCTAAGGCTTTCCGCCCGGATTTGCAAACCGGGCCGGCACATTTAGGCCGAATATTCTTCGGCCGGAGCCTGGGCCGACGGAACGGCTTCGCCGTAAAGGTCGTAGTCGTCGGCAGCGGTGATCCGCACGTCGACGAGGGTGCCCACACGGAGCGCATCCGAAGAGCCTATCAGCACCTCCTGGTCGACCTCCGGCGAGTCATATTGGGTCCGCCCCACCCAACGGTCTCCCTCGCGCCGGTCGACCATCACGCGCTGCAAGCTCCCCACGAGCCGTTCGTTCCCCGACCGGGAAACCTCCTGTTGCAAGGCCATCACCTGCTCCGCCCGGGCCGTCTTGACCTCCGGCGGCACGTCGTCCCGCAGCTCGGTGGCCGAATAAGTGCCCTCCTCCTCCGAGTAAGGGAAGACGCCGAGCCGTTCGAACCGCGCCTCCCGAACGAAATCCAACAACTCCTCGAAATCCGCCTCCGTCTCGCCCGGATAGCCCACCAGGAGAGTCGTCCGCAAAGCGATGTCCGGAATCTCGCGCCGCAGCTCCTCGACCAGCCGGACGGTCTCGGCCTTCGACAGCCCCCGACGCATGGCCCCCAACATCCGGTCCGAGATGTGCTGCAACGGGATGTCCAGGTATTTGCAAATCTTCGGTTCGTCGCGCATCGCCTCGATCACCTCCCGCGGGAAGTGAGCCGGATAGGCGTAGTGGAGCCTCACCCACTCGATCCCCTCCACGCGGCACAAGGCTCTCAACAATTCGCCCAACCGCCTCCGCCCATAGAGGTCGATGCCGTAGTAGGTGGTATCCTGCGCAATGACGATCAACTCCCGCACCCCCTTCCCGGCGAGCGCCGCGGCCTCGTCCAACAGCTCCTCGAACGGCACCGAGACATGACGCCCCCGAATCAACGGAATGGCACAATAGCCGCACCCCCAGTTACACCCCTCCGAGATCTTGAGGTAGGCATAATGGGGCGGCGTGGTCAAGCGCCGTTCGCCGCACGACCGGTCGCCCGGCCGCTCGCCCAACGCCTGCAAGACATCCCCCAGATCGTTGACCCCGAAAAAGTCGTCCACTTCGGGCAGTTCGTCGCGCAGCTCGTCACGATACCGCTCACTGAGGCACCCCATCACGAAGAGTCGGTCGATTCGCCCCTCCTCCCGAGCCGCCGCAAACCGGAGAATCGTGTTCACGGACTCCTCCTTGGCGTCGCCGATAAAGCCGCAGGTGTTAATCACCACCACCCGCGCGTCGGTCGCGTCGCTGTCGTAGACCACCTCCCAACCCGCCGCGTCGAGCCGTCCCCCCAAGTGCTCCGTGTCCACAATGTTCTTGGCACACCCCAAGGTGACGATATGTATCTTTCGTTTCCGCATCGCGTTACCCCTCTCTTCTTAATGAACGTTTTTAGCCCTCTTTTGTTTTATCGGCCGAATCTTCCGGTACTCCGGCTCGCTCAGTTCGACGCTCTCGCCCGGCCAACTCGCCTCCACACGCTCGAAAACCAGCGTCCGAGCATTGATCGGCGACAGACCGTACGTGGCATCGATATGCAGCCAACTCTTCTTCTCTTCGTCCAAATTGACGGACTGCACTTCGATCCGTCGGATCTGCCGCTCCTCCCCGCCGACCCACACCAGGAACTGCACCGAATACCGCCCCTCGCCCTCACGCACCTCCGGATAGACAATCCGGAAGAGTCGACAACCCTCCCGCTTCCCGAGATAGCCGAACCGCACCCCCTCGTCGCTTTGCCGCCCCTCCCGCATCGCCCCCACCAGCGCAAAGGTCGGGTAATAAAATCCCAGGTGAAGACTCCCATGAATCTCTCGGGTCGTCATCATCGCGGTATCCCCCGCCACCTCGTCGATCGACAGCGGCAGGTGGTACCAAAAGATCCCCCGCCGCAAGTAAGTCATCTCCGACGTGTCGCCAGGTTGATGCGTCGCCGTGGCCCGACCCTCGATCTCCCCCGCCTCGCTGCGAATCACAAATCGAGCCGTCGCCCGGTGCGGCACATAAAGCATCCAGAACTTCTCGACGCTCCGCCGAAACAGCGCCTCGACATCGGCCCTCACCACCACCTCATCGGCCGTGACACTCCGATACTTCTCTCTCAACACCACCTCCCACGTTCCGCGTCGCTGCATCGCGGCATCGTAAACCGCCCGCTCCGGCTCAGCCCCCACGTAGCTCACCGAGAGCGTATCCCCCACCGAGAGCTTCGCCGCCGGAACGGTCCCGACCCCGACCGTATCGGTCACCGCCACCGCACGACCGTTCACATACAAATAAGCATACTCCAACCCCACCCCCTCCGTGTCACAAACACGGACCCGCAATCCCTGCCCCCAAACCCCGCCGACGCTCCCCAACACCAAAACCCCGATCCACCATCCCAATTTTCTCATCCGATTCCTTGTTATTTGTACTTTTAATTTACAACCGGTCTTAGCGACAGGAGGGTACTGTACTTTCTGTGAACAGAAAGTACCAAAGAAACTTTAGCAA
>CAJTNK010000170.1 GCA_910577885.1 uncultured Rikenella sp. | reverse complement strand
GTGCCTCCCGGCACCCGGTATTACCTTTCCGGCAGCCAAAACTTCTCGCCCGGCAAAACGCCCGGTGGGCGTGCCGAGCGGCACCGCGCGCACCCGAGCGCCGCCCAAAAACCGACGGCCGCAAAAGCAAACGCGGCGGATCGACAAAAAAATCTTAACTTTAGGCCGTCTTTCGGGCCAGCCCCTGGACGGGCGGGAGAGACACGACACCAAGCACACACACTACGAACAAATCAATGAGCAGTTTCAGCAAACGCAGTTTGTGGGGCGGCTGGATCGTTTTTGCGATCGCGAGCCTCACGTATCTGCTGACGATGGAGCCCACGGCCAGTTTGTGGGATTGCAGCGAGTTTATCGCCACGAGTTACAAACTCGAAGTGGGGCATCCACCGGGAACCCCGTTTTTCTTTCTGATCAACCGACTCGGGGCGATCTTCGCCGGCGATCCGACGTCGGTGGCCGGGGCGATCAATGCCCTGTCGGCGTTGGAGAGCGGACTGACCATCGCTTTTCTGTTCTGGACCATCGCACACCTCGGGCGACGGATCTACCGCAAGGAGGAGAACGAACTCACCGACGGAGAGAGCTGGGCTGTGATCGGAGCGGCCGCTATCGGGTCGCTGGCTTATACCTGGACCGACACCTTTTGGTTCTCGGCGGTCGAGGCGGAAGTGTATGCCCTCTCGTCGCTGTTCACGGCGGTGGTTTTTTGGGCCATCCTGAAGTGGGAGAACGTCGCCGACCAACCGACCAAGAGTTATCGGTGGCTGGTGCTGATCGCCTACCTGATGGGTTTGTCGGTGGGGGCGCATATCCTGAACTTGCTGGCCATTCCGGCACTGGTGTTCATCTATTATTTCAAGAAGTTTCCGGGACGGCCGAAGGCGGAACTGTGGAAACCGGGTGCCGTGTCGGTGCTGTTGACCGGTCTGTTCTATATCCTGACCCCGACGCTGGTGGCGATCGGGGCGTGGGTGGATCGTATCTTCGTGAACGGCTTCGGGCTCGGGGTCAATAGCGGGCTGACCACGTTCATCGTGCTGCTGTTGTGTGGCTTGGGTTGGGGTGTGTGGCGGACCCAGCAGCGCGGACAGGTCGGGTGGAACACCATCCTGCTCTCTACGGCGATGGTGATCGTCGGGATCTCGACCTACGGCATCGTGCTGATTCGCGCCGGGATCAACCCGCCGATGAACAGCAACAACCCGAGCAATCCGTACACCTTGCTCTCGTTCCTGAACCGCGACCAGTACGGTGCACCGCCGCTGCTGTACGGCGAGAGCTACGCCTCGCCGGCGGTGGGGAAGGAGTACAACGACTCCTATTTTGTGGACACGGCGGGGAAGTATCGGCCCATGTCGACCGTCAAAGGCTATGAGTTCGACGGCAAGACCAAGATGCTCTTCCCGCGGATGCACAGCGCCGATCCGAGACACATACAGGAGTACAAGCGGTGGGCGGATATCAAGGGGCGCCGGGTGCGGACCGAGGACGGACAGATGGTGACCGTGCCGACTTTCGGCGAGAACCTGCGCTTTTTCTTCGCCTACCAGCTCAATAACATGTACTGGCGGTACTTCTTGTGGAACTTCGTGGGGCGGCAGAGCGACATTCAGAACAACTCGATCGTAGACGGAAACTGGATGAGCGGTATTCAGCCGCTGGACGAGCTCTACCTCGGGCCGCAGGACGAACTGCCGTCCGAAGTGGCGGCCAACCGGGGGCGGAACCGTTACTATTTCCTGCCTTTTATCTTGGGGCTGATCGGCTTTTTCTACCAGCTCAAACGCGACGGGCGGAATTTCCTGGTGGTTTTCCTGCTCTTCTTCATGACGGGATTGGCCATTATTCTGTACCTGAACCAGACGCCGCTACAGCCCAGGGAGCGGGACTACGCTTATGCGGGGTCGTTCTATGCCTTTGCGATCTGGATCGGGCTGGGACTCTTGTGGGTGTACGACCTCCTCGCTCGGAAAGCATTCCCGCGCAACGCCCGGCTGGCGGCACTGGTGGCTTTCGTGGTGTGCGGTTCGGTTCCGGCGGTGCTGGCCGTCGAGAACTGGGACGACCATGACCGCTCGCACCGCTATGTGGCACGCGACCTGGGGTACAACTACCTGACCGGCGTGCTGCCCGACGGGATCATCATCGACTACGGGGATAACGATACATTCCCCTTGTGGTACAACCAGGAGGTCGAGGGGGTTCGTCCGGACGTGCGGGTGATGAACTCGTCGTACATCAGCGGCGACTGGTACATCGACCAGATGCGGATGCGGGCCAACGAATCGGCACCGATACCGCACTCGATGCCGCGGCACAAGTACTACGGGAATGCGACCGGACAGTTCCCGATCCGGGAGATTCCGCGGCCGGGAGGCGGCACGTGGACGGCACAGGAGGTGATGTCGGTGGTCAACAGCGACGACCCGCGCACCCAACTCGTGGATTACGACGGGCGGACTTTCAACATCATTCCGACGCGGCGGATCGCCGTTCCGGTCAACCGGGAGAATGTCATCAAGAGCGGGATCGTTCGGCCGGAGGATGCCCACCTGATCGAAGACACGATCTACCTGAACATCGATCCGGACCGTCAGAGTCTGATTGCCGGCGAGATGGTCTTGCTGGACATGCTGGCTTCGGGCGACTGGACGCGGCCGATCCACTTCACCTCGGCGGCCGACCTGATGAAATGGGGGTTGGTCCACTACGGCGGCCGGGAGGGCGAGTCGTGGTCCTACCTGCAACAGGACGGGATGACCTATCGGCTGGTACCGATCAAGTCGCCCATCGAGCGGTCGTTCGGCATCGGACGAATCGACACCGAGACGCTGTACGACAACCTGATGAACAAATACCGCTACGGAAACGTGCGCGATCCGCGGGTCTACGTGGACTATTTCGTTTCGACGAGTTTCCTGACTTCGCAGCTGCGGTCTTCGTTCGCGCGGCTGGCCAACGCGTTGACGGCCGAAGGGGACACGACCCGGGCGATCGAGGTGCTGGACCGGGCGATGGAGGAGCTGCCGCTCGAACAGCTGCGGGTGGACGACATGATGGTGTTCCTGGTCGAGGCTTACTACAAGGCGGGGGCTTTCGACAAGGGGAATGCACTGGCACAACGCGTGGGGGATATCCTGGCGGAGTACGTGGACTACTACGGCCGTTTCAAGGGTAAGAAACAGAAGCTGGTGGAAGAGGAGTGGGCGGATCGTTGGAAAATGCTCTACAACCTCTATGTGGTTGCGGCGCAGAACGGTCAGCGCGAGATCATGAACCGTTACGCGCCGTATGTGGAGGGGATGATATAGGGTTGGTTTGGGGCTGTGAGAGGTTTTTCGTCCGGGGTGTTTTCTCGCCCGGATGGCCAGTAAAACGCCCTGTGGGCGCGCCCCCGCGGCGCACCCATTGGGTGTTTTGCTGGGGTTCTCTTTGCCTTAGTAGGCGGC
>CAJTNK010000169.1 GCA_910577885.1 uncultured Rikenella sp. | reverse complement strand
GCTGCCTACTAAGGCCAAGAAAACCCCGGCAAAACACCCAACGGGTGCGCCGGGCAGGCGGTGCCTTCCGGCACTCGGCAGGGGCCATTCGGGCGAGAAAACAGCCTTTGCCCGCGCGCTCGCGGTGAGCCGGCGATACTTCGTATTGCTGGGGCCTGACAGGCTAGAATCCCCCTCAAAACCCTAATGACCGAGAAACCCAGAGCCCCGAAAACTAATAGTCCCCCAGCGTCGTCGCCGACAGCTGCGCCAAAGCCCGTTCCGTTTGTTCCGCATTGGGCGCCTTGCCGTGCCACTCGTTCGTCCCCGCCATGAAGTCCACGCCGCACCCCATCACCGTCCGCGCCAAAACAACCACCGGACGACCCCCGCCACACGCTTCGTTCCGCGCATAACGCAACCGGTCGACCACCTGCTCCATGTCATTTCCGTCGACCTCCACCACCCGCCAACCGAATGCCTCCCACTTGGCCTTGAGCTGCCCGTCGCCACCCATCCCCAACACCGCATCGCACGTTCCGTCGATCTGCTGCCCGTTCATGTCCACAATCCCCACCAGGTTGTCCACCCCTCTGGCCGTCGCGAACATAGCCGCCTCCCAGATTTGCCCCTCTTCGAGTTCCCCGTCTCCCATCATCACGAACACCCGATGCTCCGCATCCCCCTCCAAGCGTTTGGCGAGCGCCGCTCCGACAGCCACCGACAAACCCTGCCCCAGCGAACCCGAAGCCACCCGCACCCCCGGCAAGCCTTTGGCCGGCGTCGGATGCCCCTGGACACGCGTCCCCAACCGACGAAAACCGCCCAGCTCCTCCGTCGGGAAATAACCCCGCCGCGCCAAAACACTATAGAAGAGCGGCGAAATATGACCGTTCGAGAGAAAAAAGAGGTCTTCGCCCCTCCCCCCCTGCTCCACCGAGCGGTCGAAGTGTTCGACCCGCTCCTGCGGAATCCGCATCACGTCGAAATAGAGCGCCGTCAAGACGTCCGCCGCACCCAGCGACCCGCCGGGATGGCCCGACGCAGCTCCGGAGACCATCCGCACAATGTCTCTGCGGACCTGTGCCGCAATCGTCTCCAGTTGTTTGATCTCTGCCATGGTTTCTCGTAAATATTCTGTGTAGTATGTTTGTCTCGTATCTGTTTCCCGCGGAGGCTCGCCCGCGAGAACGCCCCCCCGCCAGTATCGCCGGTCATATATTCTCGGTCAGCTTCCGCACCACCCGGAAGTGGTTGAAAAACTCCTTGGCGAAAACCCGGATCACCGTGTAAGCCGGTATGGCGAACAGCATCCCCCAAACCCCCGCCATATAACCCGCCATCAGAATGACGATAAAGATCTCGAGCGGATGGGCTTTCACCGAGCTGGAATATATGTACGGCTGAAGAATGATATTATCCACCAGCTGAAAAGCCGCAAAGACGATAAGCATCTGAACGAGCAGCGCATCGACGGCCATCCCCGGCACCGGGCTGAGGGTCGCAATGAGGCACCCGACAATGGCCCCGATCAACGGCCCTATATACGGAATGACGTTCAGCACCGCCGAGATCACCCCGATCACAACCGCCGTATCGAATTTGAGTCCGATCAGGTAGAGCGGCACGGCCACACAGATGAGTTTGATGAACATCTCGATACAGATCCCGACGAAGTACCTCACCAGGAGTTTCGTGGCCGACTGAATGGCCCGTTCGACCCCCTCCTCATAGCGCGACGGAAAAAGGATCATCACGGCTTCGATAAAGAGTCGATCGTCTTTCAGAAAGAAATAGGTGATAAAGCTGATCGAGAAGAGAGCGATAACCAGGTCCACGATCCACACCGTAACCGACGCCAAGGAGTTCCCGATATCCGTCGAGACGAACAGCGGTCCCATATGCGTATTCACATACTCCCGCACCGAAAAATTATTGTCCGGCAAGAATCGGTTGACCGACTCTTCGATCCGCTCAATAGGCTGAGCCAAAGCCCGGGTAAGCTGATCGACGTCGAACGCAGCGAGTTGGTTCACCTGGTCGATGACCACCGGCACGAGTGCAACGGCCAGGAAGTAGATCGCCACGAGCATCGCCAGCAGCGTGACCATGGCAGCCAACCACTTCGGCACCGCCCACCCGCGGATCCGCACGCGGACCAAGAGGTCGACCAGCGGTTTTCCCATCAGCGAGAGCACCGCTGCGATCAGGATATAAAAAACGATGGTCTGGAAGTACCAGACGAGGTATCCGGCGACCAGCAGGCCGACTCCGGCAGCAATCCATCGGTATATCGGATTCATCGTTTTCCCTGTGTATCTTTTAGGTATAAGTGGGTTCGTCCGTTTCTTTGTATGTTTCGGCCCGGTCGGGGTAGCGCGGACTGAAAAGGGTGCGGGCTCTTGCTTCAGGGCTCGGCGGGCACTCCATAGGAATGCAGTTGTTCAACTGGCCGCCCCGCCCGCAGAGAAATTCGTCCTCGGGCGCGGTGCCGCTCGGCACTCGAACCGGGCTGTGTCTACCCTAACAAAGGCCCGCGCCGTGACGCGAACGCGTCCCCCGCGGAGGCGCGCCCATAGGGCGTCTTATTAACCTGGCGGATGAAAAACTCCGTTCGCGGGCAGTGGCCGGCAAAACTTCGTTTTGCCGGGGCCATCCGGCCGAGAAACCTCCCAAAAGCAACCGCCCCTATTTCAACCGCCCCAGCCGCGTCCGCATCCCCGTCGTCTTGTCACCCAACCGTACACAAACCTCGCTCCCGAGCGGCAAAAAAACATCGACCCGCGAACCGAACTTTATGAATCCGCACTCCTCGCCACACGCCACCGCTCGTTCCATCTTCTCCGGCGCGTAGCTCACGATGCGCCGCGCCACGAACCCCGCGATCTGACGGAACAACACCCGCTGTCCGTCAGCCGTCCGAACCACCGTCGTGGTCCGTTCGTTGTCGGTCGAGGACTTCGGATGCCAAGCCACCAAAAATCGCCCCGGATGGTGGCGAAAATATTCGACCTCGCCGGCCACCGGATACCAATTCATATGGATGTTCCAAACAGACATGAATATCGAGATTTGCAACCTCTTCTCGCCGCCGAACACCTCGTCCTCGGCCACCTCCTCGATCGCGACGACGGTTCCGTCCGCCGGCGCGACCACCACTTTCGGATCGTCCGCACAGCCCTCTTCCGGACATCGTTCCGGGACCCGGAAAAAACGGCAGACAAAAGCGCCGCCCAGCCCCAACAACACGGCGATTCCCCATGCCGCCCAGCCGGGAAAAAGCCAAAACGCCCCCACGACAACCCCCATTGCCACGAGTGCGTAAGTCCTAACGATCCTGTGTCCTTCCCGGTGTAAAAGTCTACGCATCAGTACGATATTGATTTTCTATTTCATCGGTTCCGCCCCCAAATCGCCTCGCTCAAAAAGCCCGAACATTCTCCTGCCCCCGCAAGATCTCCGCCCCCCGCAAAAAAAT
>CAJTNK010000168.1 GCA_910577885.1 uncultured Rikenella sp. | reverse complement strand
GCGAGCCCGCTCTGCTCTCGCTGGCAGCGTCGGTTGTTCACAAAAAGAACAGTTCCATCCGGTTCCAAAGACAGTTGGCAGTAAGCAAAGGAGAGGTTTGTTAAATTACAGGACAAGATGAAGATATCGTACAATTGGTTGAAGGAGTATATTCGGACCGGGTTGGGAGCCGAAGAGGCGGCTCGGGTATTGACAGCCGCCGGGTTGGAGATCGAGGCGATCGAGAAGGTCGAGAGTATTCGCGGCGGGTTGAACGGTTTGGTGGTGGCCGAGGTATTGACCTGTGTGGACCATCCCGATTCGGATCACCTGCATATTACGACCGTTTCGACCGGTGCGGGGACAGAGCCGTTGCAGGTGGTGTGCGGGGCGCCGAATGTGGCGGCGGGACAGAAGGTGATTTTGGCGCAGGTCGGGACGATCCTTTATCCGACGGGCGAAGAGGAGGGGTTCAAGATCAAGAAATCGAAAATTCGCGGGGTGGAGTCGTTCGGGATGTTGTGCGCTGAGGATGAGATCGGTGTGGGGACGGGGCATGACGGTATTATCGTGCTCGATCCGTCGATACCGGCGGGGCGGCCGGCGGCGGAGGTGTATGAGTTGGAGGACGATTACGTGTTCGAGGTGGGGTTGACACCGAACCGGATCGATGCGGCATCGCACTACGGGGTGGCGCGGGATTTGGCGGCGTATCTGACGGCAAACGGCGAGGCGACGGCGGCGAAGTTGGCCGACGTGACGGCTTTCCGGGTGGACGATGCGCGGGGAGAAGAGGGGGCGGTTGCGGTGACGGTCGAGGATCCGGAAGGCGCGCCGAGGTATATGGGGGTGACGATCCGCGGGGTGAAAGTCGGACCCAGTCCGGAGTGGTTGCAACAGCGGCTTCGGGCCATCGGGATGAATCCGAAGAATAATGTGGTGGATGTTACGAATTTCGTGATGCACGAGTGCGGACAGCCGTTGCACGCGTTCGACGTCGCGAAGATCGAGGGACAACGGATCGTGGTGCGGCGTGCGCAGGAGGGGGAACCGTTCGTGACGCTCGATGGGGTGGAGCGGAAGTTGTCGGCCGAGGACCTGATGATTTGCGACACACGGCGGGCGATGTGCCTGGCAGGGGTATTCGGGGGGATCGAGAGCGGGGTGACGGACCAAACGACCGATATTTTCATCGAATCGGCCTATTTCAATCCGGTGACGGTGCGCAAGAGTGCGCGCAGGCACGGACTCAATACCGATGCTTCGTTCCGTTACGAGCGGGGGGCGGATCCGGATATGGCGCCGTATGCGCTGCGGCGGGCGGCCGGGTTGATCCGGGAACTGGCGGGCGGCCGAGTCGTTGGG
This sequence comes from uncultured Rikenella sp., assembly GCA_910577885.1. GTDB lineage: Bacteria > Bacteroidota > Bacteroidia > Bacteroidales > Rikenellaceae > Rikenella. Next base: position 2,185 of record CAJTNK010000168.1, on the reverse strand, counting down.
GAGGTGGTGGACCTCTATCCGAAGCCTATCGGGCCGTTCGAATTTCAGGTCGATTTGGGGCGGATCAATCGACTGATCGGGGCCGAGATTCCGACTTCCGTTGCCAAGGCTATACTGGTTGGCCTGGAAATCAAGATTCTCGGCGAAACGGTTTCGGATAATGGGGATACGGTACTCGATATTGCGGTGCCGGCTTATCGGGTCGACGTACAGCGCGAGGCGGATGTGGCCGAGGAAATCCTGCGGATCTACGGGTTCAACAATGTCCCCAATCCGCACTACATCAAGAATGTCATCACGTACGGAAACCAGAAAACGGCGGATCGGGTAATCGACGCGGCGTCGGATTTGCTGGTGGGCTTGGGGTGTGTCGAAATTATGAGCAACTCGCTGACCCGGGCGGCTTATTATGAGGAGTTGGCGGCTTATCCGGCGGCCAATTGCGTGCGGATCCTCAATCCGCTCAGCAACGAACTCAACGTGATGCGGCAGACGCTGTTGTTCAATGCTTTGGAGGCGGTGGCGCTGAATGTCAACCGGCGTAATGGGGATGTGAAGCTGTTCGAGTTCGGGAATTGTTACTTCTTCGACCCGGAGGCGGCCCGGATGGCGGAGGCGAAAGGTACGCTCAAACCGTATCGCGAAGAGCGGAGGTTGGCGATTACGGTGTCGGGGCTCGAACGGCAGCCCAACTGGAACGATTCGAAGCCGGGGATGTCGGACTTCTTCACGGTGAAGTATTTGACCGAGCAGTTGTTGCAGCGGCTCGGGGTCAATATTTACGAAGGACAGTACGAGACGTTGGAAAGCGACCTCTATTCGGAGGCGGTGGCCTATACGCTGCGGGGCAAGAAGCTGTTCGAGCTGGGGATTGTATCGGGTAAGTTGGCTCGGAATGTGTTCGACCTCAAACAGCCGGTCTACTACATGGAGATGAACGTCGGTCAGCTGCACAAAATCGTCGAAACGGTGCGGGTGCAGGCGGTCGAGTTGTCGAAGTATCCGGAGGTACGGCGTGACCTGGCGCTGCTGGTGGATTGCGGGGTCACTTTCTCGCAGCTGCGCGATGCGGCGGTGCGCGCCGAAAAGAAACTTCTCAAGGCGGTCGGGCTGTTCGACGTCTACGAGGGCGACAAGTTGCCGGAGGGCAAAAAATCCTATGCGCTGAGTTTTGTGATCGAGGATACGTCCAAAACGCTCACCGATACGGAGATCGAGCGGATTATGAATAACATCTCTGCGGCGTTGACCAAGGCTACGGGGGCGCAGGTGAGGGGGTAGGGGTTCGTTCGGTTTTTTTTGCTTTTCGGGAGGATTTTTTAGGGCGTTGTTGGGCTTTTCTCCGCCGGGAAGGTAATACCGAGTGCCGGAAGGCACCGCCCCCGCGGCGGACGCGTTCGCGTCACGGCGCGGGCCTTTGTTAGGGTAGACACAGCCCGGTTCGCGTGCCGCTCGGCACCCGCGCGCGACTGCTGGAGTAGGAAATCGCCCAAACAACCAAGAGTTGTTTGATCGATTCCCGCCAGCGCGCGGATAGAGAATGGCTTACGGAGAAATCCGCGCGCCACGCCTTAGGAGCGATTCACCTATTTCGCACTCGGCGAAATAGAATGAATCGCCAAGGCGCGCGGTCTGAGTAGAGCGTTGGGCGGAGCAGGGGCAACGACGGAGCAGTTTCTCGGCTGACGCCAGCGGGAGCGCAAGTGAGCGGAGCGAACGTTGCGGCTCGCCGCCGGGGGTGGCGTCGGCCGTCATCGGGAGATCGGGGCAAAGTTTGGGGCTGAACCAGTCGCGGTGCGAAGCATCGCGCGTCCTCGGTTTGGGGTAGAGGCTACCCGGTTCGCGTGCCGAGCGGCACCGCGCCCGAGGACGAACTGGTGGTTCATAGCCGATGTCACTCGGCCCCGGCCCCGGGCCTCCGCTCCAGCGGATGGCATGGAAGTAATGCCGGTGGAACGTTGTATGGCGTCGGTCGCGGCGGTTCCAGTTGGTCATCGATGGTTATGAGTGACGGTGCTTACTATGTGGGTTTCGGTTCCGGCGGGCTCAGTCTGCAGAACACCGATAGTCGTGGGTACGGTTTTCAGTTGCGTTGCCTCCAGGAATAGGAAGTTGCCGCTCGGCACTCGAACCGCACCCACAGGGTGTTTTACTGGGCTTTTCTCGGACAAGCGGGACGCCCGCG
>CAJTNK010000167.1 GCA_910577885.1 uncultured Rikenella sp. | reverse complement strand
CCCTCTTAAGGCGCGGCGCGCGGTGCCGCTCGGCACGCGGTATGGGCCTGACGGGCGAGAAAAGGCGGGCACCCGAGCAGCACCGCGCGAGAAAGACCACCTCAGGCCGCGCGCAAGAGCAGAAACGGTTATTTAAGATACACCGTCGTGATCTCAGCGACATACATTCGGTGGAACCCGCCTTTGGTACCGTACCACTCTTCCACCAGAGTCGGATCCAGAAACTTAGAGGCCTCGATGTCGTCAGCATACAGCACCCGACATTCCAAGCCGAGCCGCATCTCCTCGTAGAAAATACCGCCCGTCTCCGTAAACAACGGATGCAAACCGGCCTCGGCCACCTTATCCGTATCGCGGCCCGACTTCGCCCCCGCAACCCCGTGGACCGCCCGATGCTCCTCTCCCAGGAAAGAGAGCGAGAAACGCCCCGTCTTCTCGATAAATCCGAAGGTGTACCGCTCCGGCCGGACGAAAACAGTCGCCACAGACCGGTTCCACAGGTAGCCGACCTCCCCCCAACTGGCCGTCATCAGGTTGAAACCTTCCGGCCTACCCGCCGAGATCAACATCCACTCACGGCCTATCAGGTCGATCAGGTTGTCCGTAATTTCCGTAGGTGCAATGGTTTTCATGGTATTTGTGACTATAAAAAAGGCGCTTCATCGAAACCGTAGAAGCGCCGCTCTTGACATACACACAGTGAGCGAGGCCGTCGCAAACACCGACCGCCCCCGGTTACTGAATGTTCGCGATCGACATGATGTCCGCAAAAACCCCCGCCGCCGTCACCGACGCCCCCGCACCGTACCCCTTGATCTGTAGCGGATATTCGTTGTAGCGTGTAGTGGTAATGAGGATGATGTTGTTGCTCCCCTCGAGGTCGTAGAACGGGTGCCCCGCCTCCACCTCCTCCAGCCCCACTGAGCAGGCTCCGTTATCCAGCGACGCCACGAAACGCCACCGCTTCCCCTCCGCAGCCAGCGCCCGCCGCCGCTCTTCGAACGCAGCGTCCAACTCCGGCACCTTGGCCCAAAAGTCGTCCGTCGAGCCCTCGAAAATACGGTCCGGCACAAAGAGGTTCTTCACCACCTCCTCCTGCTCGACCCGGTAGCCCGACTCGCGCGCCAAAATCACCAGTTTCCGCACCACATCCGTCCCGCTGAGGTCGATCCTCGGGTCCGGCTCGGCATACCCCGCCTCCTTGGCCATCGCCACCGCCCGGCTGAACGGCACCTCCGCCGACAGCACATTGAAGATGTAGTTCAGCGTCCCGCTCAACACCGCCCGAAGACCCAGGATCGTATCCCCGCTGTGCCGCAGGTCGTTGATCGTATTGATGATCGGCAGCCCCGCCCCCACGTTGGTCTCGAACAGGAACTTCACCCCCCGGGTCCGCGCCAGGTTCTTGAGCGTCGCATAGTGCTCGTAGTCCGACGAAGCCGCAATCTTATTGGCCGTCACCACCGAGACGTTGTGCCCCAGCAGATCGCCGTAAATCGCGGCCACCTCCGGACTCGCCGTACAGTCCACGAAAACCGAGTTGAAGATATTCATCTCCAGGATCCGATCCCGCACCGTCTGCGGCGTGGTCGGCATTCCTTCGTTTTCGAGCAGTTCGCGGTAGCGCGACAGGTCGATCCCCTCGCGATTGAAGATACTGCGCCGCGAGTTAGAGATCCCCACCACGTTGATCCGCAGGGCATGGTTCCGCAACAGCTCCTCCTGCTGGGCTCGGATCTGTTCGATCAGCGAACCGCCCACCAGGCCCACACCCGTCAGAAAAAGATTCAACACCTGGTGGTCCGACAGAAAAAAAGAGTCGTGGATGACATTCAACGCCTTCCGTAGGCTTTCGACCTTGACCACGAACGAGATGTTGGTCTCGCTGGCCCCCTGGGCACAAGCCACGACATTGATCCCGTTGCGCCCCAGCGTCCCGAACAGCTTGCCGGCAATCCCCGGACACCCGCGCATGTTCTCGCCGACGATCGCTACGGTGGCCAAATCCCCCTCGAGCATGATTTCGTCGATCTCGCCCATGGCGATCTCCTGCGCAAACTCAGCACTCAACACCTCCCTGGCGCGCTGGGCATCGTCGCGCCGCACGCCGATCGAGGTGGTGTTCTCGCTCGAAGCCTGAGAGACCATAAAGACGCTCACCCCCGCCTTAGCCAGCGCCTTGAAGATCCGGTAATTGACCCCGATCACCCCCACCATCCCCAAGCCGCGAATGGTGAGCAGACAGCTGTCGTTGATCGACGAAATCCCCTTGATCGCCTTCCGCACGTCGCCCCCCTCGACCGCCGACCGCTGCCGCGAGATATAAGTCCCGGGACACTCCGGCCGGTAGGTATTCTTGATGTAGATCGGAATGTTGTGGTTGTAGGCCGGAAAAATCGTCGGCGGATAAATAACCTTCGCCCCGAAGTTGCAGAGCTCCATGGCCTCCAGGAAAGTCAGCGACTCGATCAGGTAGGCCTTGTCGATCACCCGCGGATCGGCCGTCATGAACCCGTCGACGTCCGTATAGATATTGAGCGCCTCGGCCCCCGTCGCCGCAGCGATAATCGCCGCCGTATAGTCCGACCCGCCTCGCCCGAGCGTCGTGGCCTCGCCGGTGGTCTTGTCCGAGGAGATGAACCCCGGCACGACGCTCACCCGCGCCGTATCGGCAAACGTACTCCGCACCAGCTCGTTAGTAAGCGTAAAGTCGACGATATGCTTGTTGAAATACGGTTCCGTCTTGATGAACGCCCGTGCGTCGCGCAACACGGCATCCGCCAAGATCCGGCTCATAATCAGCGAGCTGAGCCGTTCGCCATAGCTCACGATGGTATTCATGGTCTTGTCCGAGAGGTCCTGGATCAGGAACACCCCGCGCAAGATATTCCCCAGCTCGTCGAGCAACGCTTCGACCCGGGTCAAAGTCTCGTCCTGCAAACAAGCCGGCACACTCTCCGAGATCGCCTCCCGGTGGCGGACGCAAATAGCCTCATACGACTCGACATAACCCGCATCGGCCCGTGCCGCCTGTTCGCTGGTGGCAATCAGCCGGTCGGTCACCCCCCCCAGCGCCGAAACAACCACCACGACCCGTTCTTTCTCCCCGCCGATAATCTGCCGGATATGCTCCCGCCCCTGGGCGCTCCCCACCGAGGTGCCTCCGAATTTAAATACTTTCATCGTTTGGATCCAATCTATGTTTCGTTCGTACCGGATGGTACCCTGTGTATTTCTTTCGTCCTGTGTTTCACGGGCCCGAGGGCCACGGCTTCACCTCTTGCCAAACCGTTTGCGCCCTGCTCTCGGAAAAGTTCGGCCTTGCGCCCACTCCCTTGAGGCTGTGCAACCTCCCGGTTGGAGCGCCCAGCGGCACCGCAGAGGCCGGCGACTCTACGAGTCGCGACTTGCTCTGTCCCAAGCTTGGCCGGGATCTCACTATGACGGGCCGGACGCCCGGCGGAACTTTGCAAAGGAAAGCCCAGCCTTCGCGTGCCGAGCGGCACCGGAGCCAGCCGTGGCGCGGCGGCT
>CAJTNK010000166.1 GCA_910577885.1 uncultured Rikenella sp. | reverse complement strand
CTCGGCAACAAGCTGGAACTGCCCTGCGCGGGCGGCGGCCCAACTAAGGCTAAGAGAACCCCGGCAAAACACCCAGCGGGGCCCCCGGCGGGACGGGCGATGCTGCGCATCGCATGGGCCATCCGGCAGCAAAAAAACATTCTTCAACTGCGCTCCCGCGCGGGCTCTGCTTACGACGCGCAGGCGCGCCCACAGGGCGTTTTATTGATCTGATGGAAGAGAAAAACCGCCTTCGTCTGCCCGGGTGGACAAGGAACAAAAAGCGGTGTGCCTCATCATGAGGCACACCGCCGGTGACGTAGAGAAGAGTCGTTATTGTCCGCCGCCCTGTTGTTGCGAACCGCCCGACTTCATGTCGTCGTTCTGAATTCCGCGACGGGCTTTTTTGACCTGGGCCTGCATCTTGCCGAACCGCCATGTGAGGTTGATCCGGAAGTTGCGGTACGGGTTGCTGCTTTCGCCCCACTGGTAGTAATCCGGTCCGAAGTTCCGGTATTTGTAGGTGTGGCGGCCCTGGAACGGGTTGCTGGCCGAGACGCTCAGAATCAGCTTCTTGTCCAAAAAGCCGTGTGAGACCCCGATCGAATGGTAGCCACCCATCGAGCCCTTGCTTTGCAAACCCAAGTGACCGCTCCACAGACCCCCGCTCACATAGATATTACCGTTCTTCCACGGTTGGGCGCCGATGTTCAGCATACCGTAGAAATTCCATCCTTCGTTCCGCAGGCCGGAGAGGTTGTTGGCGTTGTACTTGTTGTAGTTTCCGCCGGCGTTGAGGCTGAAATTCAGCTTGTTATTGAGCAGCCGCAACGAACCGTAGAACGACATGCCGTACGACTCGCTGTGGCCGATGTTGGCGTAGGTGCTGAAGAGCGCACCGTTGTCGAGCGGGGTCGTCACCTGCTCGATGGCGTTGTTCTTGAGGCTGGCGTTGAGGCTCACGCTGATGTTGTAGATCTTCCCGAAGTTGTTGTAGCTGAGGTTGAAATTATGCCCCACCTCCGACTTCAGATTCGGATTCCCGGTCGAGATGTTGTTCGGGTCCAGGTCGTTGACATACGGATTCAGGTACCAAATCCCGGGACGCGACAGACGTTGGTTGTAGCCGAGTCGAATATTCTGTGTCTGAGTCGGTTGCCAACCGAAAGTGACATACGGAATCAGGTCGAAGTATTTGTTGTCGAGTTTGTGGTCGCCGTCCACCAGGTGGAAGGTCCCGTCGTTGAAGGTGTATTCGGCCCGCGTTCCCAGCCTCATGCTGAAGGTCTTGATTTTCAGTCGGTAGCTGGCATAGGCCGCGGCGATGTGTTGGCGGTAGTCGAGCGAGTTGCGTCGGTTCTCTTCCAACACCCATGCCTGGGTCGGATCGTCGCGCCGGTAGGTCTCCGGATTGCTGGAGTTCGGGCGGAGGATGTATTTCAGACCCGCTTCGATCTGGTGTTTCTGGGTGATCGGGTTGCAGTAGTCGGCCTGGAAGGTGTGTTCGAAGCCGGTGGCGTCGTTGTCGGAGCGCTGGTCGTAGGTCGGGTAGTCGTGCAGTCCGATGATTGACCGTTGGTAGCGGCTGCTGTTGGGCGAGTAGTCGAACTTGTAGGAGGCGGTGAAGGTTTCGTCCGGTTTCCGGAAGCTCCGCTGGTAGTCGAGGTTGCCGGACAGGTACCCGTAGTCGCCGCTCGACTTCGCGAGCGTGCGGTAGCTTTCGGTCAGTTCCCGCGAGCGGTTGAAAGCCTCGTCCAGTCGGTCTTGTTTCGATTCGTAGTCGCCCAGGTAGCCGTTGATCGACAGCGAGAGGAGGTTGAAAGTGTCGATCTCGTAGCTCGCCTCCAGGCTGAACCCGTTCCCCTGGCCCGACGACCGCGAGGAGCCGTTGTTTTCGCGGAAGTGGGTCTCTTCGATGTTGTAGTACTCGGTCTTTCCGAACCAGGTGGCTTTCGGCGAGCGGTAGTAGTTCCCGTAGTAATTGGCCGAGATGTTGAATTTTCCGAGCGCCGCTGCGATATAGGCATTGCCGTTCACTCCGCCCCAGGTGTTGGTGCCGAGGCCGAGGCTTCCGTTGAAGCCGTTGATGGTCTTGCGATTGGTGATGATGTTGATGATCCCGCCCACGCCTTCGGCATCGTACTTGGCCGGCGGGTCGGTGATGACTTCGATGCTCTTGATCGATTCGGCGGGCATGGCTTTCAGGACGTCCTTATAGTTCTGCGCCATGAGGTTCGAGGTCTTGCCGTTCACCAGGATCTTGAAGTTCGTCTGTCCCTTGAGTTGGAGGTTGTCGTCGCCGTCGACGGTCAGCATCGGCACCTTGCGCATCATCTCCAGGGCGGTCAAGGTGGGTGTCTCGGGGTCCGAGGTGGCGTTGTAGGTGATTTTGTCGATGTCGGCCGTTACGAGCGGTCGTTGGGCCGTGACGGTCACCGCTTCGGCCGTTACCCCCGGCTGCAGAGCGATCTCGCCGAGCTGTAGGGCGGTAGCGGTCGAGTCGAGTGCGATCGGACGGCTGACGGTCGTATATCCGGTGAAACTGATGTGCAACAGGTACTTGCCCGGGGTGGTCCGGGTCGACAGTTTGAACCGTCCGTTGCCGTCGGTGACCACGGCGGTCAGCGGCGCGGCGGTCGTGTCGGCGGTCAGATACGCCGTGGCATATGCGATCGGTTTCCGATTTTCGGCGTCGACGGCGGTTCCGCTCACGCTATAAGCACTCTTGGCGGTCGTTGAGGCCTTCTCGGCCCCGGCGCCCGGCGTCTGTGTCGTCTGGGCCGAGCCGTTCCGGGCGGTGAATGCTGTCAGCAACAACGCTGCGACAAGGGTGCCGGTTAATTTCATGGCTGGTTGGTTTAATTTCATGATCTGTTGTTTGAGTTAGTGGACTCTATATCGAATTTCTGTGTGTCGGTGTGCTATTACACTGCAAATATAGTCGATTACTTTGAATGTAATTAAACGCAAAGATATGACTATTTTTATAGTTCTTTAATATTGTATTTCATACGGCTCGTTGCGAACCTCCGATGGGCAAATCACGTTTTTTCATCTCAGGAAAGTTTTTTCGTCCTCCAGTTCTCAAGAGGCGGTTCAAATTAAGAAGCGTGGGAACTGCCATGCCACGTCTTAGATGAAGGTCCTGAGAAAACCCAATGAGCAGATGTAGTAATAGCAGCCCACGCCCTATGCGTGGGAACCACTATGCCCTCCTTGCTCATTTGAAAATTTCTCAGGTTTTCATCTACAAGACAAGCATAACGCTTCTTCGTGAAAAAGGTATGTCGTGTGGATCGTGTCGACCGTTCCGAGGACAAAATAACGAATTTATTTACGGATTCGGAAATCTTTTGCCGGATTCGTTGTTGTCGGTTTTGGCCGGATGCGGTGTTTTCTCTTTCGTCCGGGTGCCGCTGGGGTGCCGCTCGGCACTCGAAGGCTGGGCTTTTCTCGGCAAATTTCTCTTCCGGATGGCCAGTAAGACGCCCTTTGGGCGCGCCTCCGCGGCGGCCCCACAGGGGCTTTTGCTGGGTTTTTCTCGGCCTTAGTAGGGGCCCGGCCGGC
>CAJTNK010000165.1 GCA_910577885.1 uncultured Rikenella sp. | reverse complement strand
AAAAGGTTTTCACGCACAGAAAGCCCGCCCGGCTCGAGGGTAAAATCCGCCGCGCCCACAGGGCGTTTTGCTGGGTTTCCTCAGCAAATTTCTTTTCCGGGGCCGAAACCTGAAAAATCTCCCGGAAAACACCGACAATTCCGCCGGAGAGACCGTGCGGGAAGTCACGAAAAGTGGTAACTTTGCGGAATATGGTACGGAAATTACTCAAGATAGTCGGGTGCGTGTTGTTCGGTCTGACGGCCGGTGGGTGCGAGCAGGTGAACGATCGGAATCAACTGGCTGTTTATCTGTGCGATAGCCCGGCGGAGTATGGCGGATTGGACTGCTATGTCGATCGGGTGGAGGTGCGGAGTGCCCGGAGCGGCGAGTGGATCGCGATGGAGGTGCCCGGGCGGTATTTTGCGATGATGGAGCTGGTGAACGGTAAGATGCAGGAGGCCGGTCGGGTTACGCTGCCGGAGGGGGAGCGGATCGATGCCGTGCGGATCGGTTGGGCGCCGGAGGGAAACCGGGTGGTGATTGCCGGTGTGCCGTTCCCGTTGGGGGTGGGCGAGGGCGAGGAGAACTCCACGGTCGAGTTTCCGGAGGTGGCGATGGAGGGACCGAATCGGGCGCTGCTGTTCGATTTGGATGTGGCGGCGTCTGTGGTCGACGATCCGACGGTCGAGAGCGGCTATCGGTTCCGGCCGCAGGTCGAGTTTGTGGATACCGAGGCGTGCGGTGTGGTGCAGGGGGGATTGCAGGTCGGTCGGTCGGCTGTTACGTCGCGGCTGTGGCTGCGGTTCACCGACGTGGAGACAGGTTGGAGCGGGTCGACCTATTGTGCGTTGGATCCGGCCGGGGCGTTTTTTATGCGGTTGCGTCCCGGGAGGTATCGGTTCGAGGTGGTTCCCGGGGCGGAGACGGGGGTGGAAGACTATGCCGCGCAGGTGGAAGTGAGTCGGCAGCGGGTGACGGACCTCGGCACGATTGTACTTGAGGCCAAGGGGCTCTAACGGACTTTATTCATACACGGAGAATCGGGACGGATGCGGCGGTACTTACAGATCGGGTGGACGGCGACAGTGTGGACTGTTTTCGTTCTGGGGCTTTGCTCGTGCAACACGTTGCGCTACGTGCCCCAGGACCGCTATCTGTTGCGGCGCAACGTCGTCGAGATCGAGGGGGTGCACAACTCGTCGCGCCGCGAACGGGTGTTGCCGAAGGATCTCATGCAGTACGTCCAACAACGTCCGAACAACCGGTTGCTGGGGGTGGGGATCTACCTGGGGGTGTACAACCTCACGGACACGGCCAAGCACAACGGTTGGCAGCGGTTTTGGCGCGATCGGATCGGCGAGGCGCCGGTGATCTACGATCCGAGGCAGGCGGCCCGTTCGCGGGAGATGATGCAGGTGTACCTCACTTCGCGGGGCTACCTGGACGGCACGGTGCGCGACACGGTGGAGTACCACCGGCGGAAACGGAAGGTCACGGTGCGGTACGTGGCGCGCGAGGGGAGGCCGTTTACTGTGTCCGAGATCCGCTACCGGATCGACGATCCGTTCCTGGCGCCGATCATTCTGAGCGACACGGCGGCCAGTTTGTTGCGGGTGGGGATGATCTACGACCGCGAGGTGTTCGACGCCGAGCGGGAGAGGATCAGCGCACGGCTGCAGGATCGCGGCTTTTGGAGCTTCAATAAGGGGTATATCACCTACGCGGCCGATACGACGGGGCTCGATCATGCGATGACCCTGACCCTTCGGGTGAGGCGTCGGGTGGCCTACGTGACTCCGGATGGGGAGCAGGTGTTGGAGAACCACCCGCTCTACCGGATCGGTCGGCTGACGGTCAACACGGACTACGACCCCACGCGGTCGCCCGAGGAGCTGGAGCGGATGCCGTGGGACACGATGCGTTACCTCGGGGTCGAGATGCTCTCGCTGGGGCGTCCGCGGATCCGGGAACACCTGCTCGACGGTGCCATCCGGATCAAACCGGGGGTGCTGTATGATCGGAGCGCGGTGCGCCAGACGTATGACAACATCCGGAACTTTCAGTACAGTGCCAACATCCTGTTCAACGAGGTGCCGGAGGCCGATTCGGTGTCGCCGATCTTCGTCCGGGAGCGGGTGGCGGACGGTGCGACGGGTGGCGAGCGGGTTGTCGCGACACGCGAGCTGGATCTGGACTGCCTGATCCAGTGTACGCCCAACGTGCGGCAGAACTTCAATGTGGATGCCGAACTCTCGACCACGGCCGACTATTACTCGATGGCCCTGACGCTGGGGTACCAGAACAAAAATCTGTTTCGCGGGGCGGAGAACTTTACGGTCAATTTCCGGGGGGCCTACGAGTTGATGAAGAACAAGGGGAACCACAACTCCTATGAGTTCGGGGTGAACGTGGGGCTGGACATACCGCGGTTTTTGCTGCCGGTGCGGGACGAGAAGTTGGCTCGGTTCGCCCAGCAGAAGACCAACATTTCGGTGTCGTACGACATCCAGCGGCGGCCGGATTACAACCGGACGTTGGCCGGCGGGACGTTCGGCTATTCGTGGTCGTGGCGCAACGGGGCGCGGATTCAGATCAACCCGGTGGATATCAACGTGGTGGACGTGCCGTGGATCGACGCCGACTTCAAGAACAGCATCGAAAATCCGTACCTCAAGAACAGTTACGAGTCGCAGTTGATTGCGGGCCTTTCGGCGGGCTACTACTTCCAGACCCGTCCGGCGGCGGGGCCGAGGGCCGAGAACCTCTCGATCCGGCTGACGGGAGACGTCAACGGGAACTTGTTGAGGGGGTTGACCTCGTGGCTGGGCAAACCGTCGACGATCAACGCCGGACAGGCCGACGAGGAGAGTTTCTACCGGATCTTCGGGATCCGTTTCGCGCAGTATGCGCGGCTCAGTTTCGACATCAGCCAGCGGGCCAATCTGACGCCGACGACGCAGTTGGCGTGGCGTTTTTTCGTGGGTGGCGGGGTGGCCTACGGCAACTCGAAGACGCTGCCGTTCGAGCGGCTCTACTTTGCCGGGGGCTCCAACAGCATGCGGGGTTGGCAGGTGCGCACGCTGGGGCCGGGCGAGACTCCTTACCGGCGGGAGACCTACCCGAACCAGCTGGGCGACTTCCGGTTGGAGGCCAACCTGGAGTACCGTTTCACGGTGGTGGGTGACTTCGGGATGGCGGTCTTTCTCGATGCGGGGAATGTCTGGATGAACGCGCGGGGGGCGGCTCCGGAAGCGCGCTTCCGGTTCGACAGCTTCTACCGGCAGATTGCCATGAACACGGGGCTGGGGTTCCGCTACGACTTCGGTTTCGTGTTGCTGCGGCTCGACTGGGGGCTCCGACTCCACAACCCCAACCTCCCGCGCGCCGATCGCTGGATTCATGCCTTCAAATGGCGGGATTCGGCGCTACACTTTGCTATCGGACTCCCATTCTGATACGTCGCTTTTTACCTCCGGTTCCTACCGTGTTACTTGGGTATAATGTGAAATCGGTCTTTAGCGACGGTATAGAACTGTTCTTTTTCTGAAGAAAAAGAACCAAAAAGACTTTCG
>CAJTNK010000164.1 GCA_910577885.1 uncultured Rikenella sp. | reverse complement strand
CTCCTACTTTCTGTGATGCGACAGAAAGTAGGCAAAGAACGCAGCCAAGGGGATTCCCACCCCCTTGGAAAACCCCCGCTGCTACCGGAACTTGGCCGAAACAACTATAGCAAAACGCCCGGTGGGCACAGTTGCGTTGCCTCCAGGAATAGGGACTCGCAAATCTGTTCCGATTACGCCTCTTGCATGACATAGAGCTTGACATCCTCGAGCGTAATCTCCTGGTTGCTCAGGATCAGGAGCCGTTCCACCGCATTGTGCAGCTCGCGGATGTTGCCCGTCCACGGCATACCGCACAAAGCCTCCATCGCCTCTGCCGTAATCGTGTTGGCCGGCCGACCCTTGTCGGCGCAGATCGTCCGAATAAAGTGATTCACCAGCAGCGGAATGTCTTCGCGCCGGTCCGAGAGGTTCGGCACGTGGATCAGAATGACGCTCAGGCGGTGGTACAAGTCCTCGCGGAAGTTCCCCTTGGCAATCTCCTCCAACAGGTTTTTGTTCGTCGCCGCCAGCACCCGCGCATCCACCGTGATGTCCTTGTCGCTCCCCACGCGCGTGATTTTGCGCTCCTGCAACGCCCGCAGCACCTTGGCCTGTGCCGCCAGGCTCATATCGCCGATCTCGTCCAGAAAGATCGTCCCGCCGTCGGCCTGTTCGAATTTCCCCTTGCGTTGCTTGATAGCCGACGTAAAGGCCCCTTTTTCATGTCCGAAGAGTTCGCTTTCGATCAGCTCCGACGGAATCGCCGCGCAGTTCACCTCCACGAACGGCATCGAAGCCCGGTCGCTCTTCTCATGCAACCACTTTGCCACCAGCTCTTTACCCGTCCCGTTGGAGCCCGTGATGAGTACCCGCGCGTCGGTCACCGCCACCTTGTCGATCAAGGTTTTGACCCGTTCGATGGCCGGCGACTGGCCGACGATCTCGCTCACCTTATTGACCCGCCGCCGCAAAGTTTTGGTCTCCTTGACCAGCGATCCGCGTTCCAGTGCGTTTTTGACCGTCACCAAAATGCGATTCATGTCGATCGGTTTTTCGACATAGTCGAACGCCCCCTTCTTGATACACTCCACCGCCGTATCGATGTTCCCGTGGCCCGAGATCATGATGACCGTCGTGTCCGGGTGGGTCTCGATCAGCTTGTCCAGCAGCTCGATCCCGTCCATCTCCGGCATCTTGATGTCCGAAATCACCAGGTCGAACGCCTCGCCGCCGATCATCTCATACCCCTGGACCCCGTTTTCGGCGGTCTTCACCGTATGTCCCTCCATCTCCAGCAATTCGCCGATAATGTTGCGGATGCTCCGCTCGTCGTCGATTACCAGTATTTTAGCCATATTTCTATCGATTATTTTCCGAATTTCAAAGTTAGCACTATATTTGCTTTGATTTCACTTTTGCAGGCGGATTTTTTTTCGATTCCCGAAATTCAGGTTCGCCCTCGCAAATCCGGTACCAGAATCTATATCCTATTTCCGTTATGAACCGAGATAAATCGAGGCTTCTACTCTCCGAGTACGGGCGTAATGTGCAAACCATGGTGGCCTACCTCAAGACGATCGAGGACAGGGAGTTGAGAAACCGACAGGCCGAAGTGGTCGTGGCCGTGATGGGGAACGTCAATCCGGCACAGAAAGATAGCGAAGGGTTTCAACACATGCTGTGGGACCACTTGTTCATGATCGCCGACTTCGACCTGGATGTCGATGCGCCGTATCCGAAGCCTACGCCCGATATGTTCGCGCCTCGCCCACATCCGATGGCCTACTCGCAGAGCTATATCGCTCAGAAACAATACGGAGCCAATGTCCGGCGGATGGTCCAGGCTTTGGCCCGCGAACCGCAGAGCGAAGCGCGTGACGCTGCGGCCGAGAATGTGGCCAAGTATATGCGTCAGAAATCGTTCGAGTACAACCGCGAGTTTCCGTCGAACGAGGTCGTGATGGCCGACATCCGGCAGATGTCGAACGGGGCTATCGCTCTGAATACCGACACCTTGGACCATACGCGCCTGGATACTTCGACGGTCAAGTCCGGCCGGCGGAACAGCGGACGCAACGCCTCCTCGTCCAACAGCGCTGCCGGAACCGCTTCCGCCGGCGCAAATGCCGGACATGCCCAACGACAACGACACGTCAACAAACGTACCTCGACAAAATAATCGGTGATTGGACCGGTATTTTTGAAATTGAATTGTTCTGTTCTTTTGAGAACCGGATAGAACTGTTCTTTTTCTGAAGAAAAAGAACCAAAAAGACTTTCAGATAGCATACGCTATGCCTTAGGCTCCGCAATCCTTAGGGTTGTGGGTGGGGCTTTCTCGGTGCGGCGCAATAATGCGTATATTACCTCAGCGCCGACACCGGAAAGCCCCACCCAAAGCACGAGGCTGACACGGCCAAAGCATCCCAACGGGATGCGCTCTGAAGTTTTTCTGGTTCTCTTTGTTCACAAAGAGAACAGTACCCTCCCGTCACTAAAGACCAGGAACTAAATCAAGTTATAACACAGTGAAAATCACGGAGAAATTTACGGCGGGGAAGACCTTGTTTGCGTTTGAGTTGTTGCCGCCGTTGAAGGGTGATAATATTGAGACGGTGTTCGATACGATCGGGCGTTTGGCGCCCTATGAACCGGGGTATATCAATATTACGTATCACCGGGAGGAGGTCAAATTGATCGATCGGGCGGATGGGCTGCTCGAACGTCGTGTGGTGCGTAAGCGGCCCGGGACGGTGGGGATTGCGGCGGCGATTCGGGCGCGGTATGGGATCGATGTCGTGCCGCACTTGATTTGCGGCGGTTTTTCGAAGTTCGATGTCGAAGATGCGCTTATCGACCTCCATTTTTTGGGGATCGACAACGTGTTGGCCTTGCGGGGCGACAATATCCGGGGCGAGCGGTTGTTTCAGCCGGCTGCAAACGGGCATCGGCATGCGGAAGATCTTGTGCGGCAGATCGTTGCGATGAATCGCGGTGAGTATCTCGACTCGGAATTGGAACATGCTGCACCGACTTCTTTTTGTGTCGGGGTGGCGGGCTATCCGGAGAAGCACGCCGAGGCACCGAACCTGGCGGCAGATATTGCACATCTCAAAGCCAAGGTCGAGGCGGGGGCTGAGTATGTCGTGACGCAGATGTTTTTCGACAACGCGCGTTTTTTTGCTTATGTGGAGGCGTGTCGGGCGGCGGGGATCACGGTGCCGATCGTGGCCGGGCTCAAACCTTTCACCACAAAAACGCAACTGTCGCTGTTGCCGCAGACTTTCGGGGTGAATTTGCCGGAGGAGTTGGTGCGGGCGGTAGAGGGGTGTCGGGATAATGCCGAGGTGCGGGAGGTCGGTATCGAATGGGCGGTTCAACAAGGTCGGGAATTGATCGCGGCGGGGGTACCGGCCTTGCATTTCTACACGATGGGCAAAGCGGACAATGTGGAGCGGATTGCGCGGGCGTTGTTCGGTTGATTTTGCAGAGGGGGATGAAGACAAAAAAAGAGGTCGACACAAGAATGTGTCGACCTCTTTTTCATGGTAGCCCCTAGGGGAATCGAACCCCTCTTCCAAGAATGAAAATCTTGTGTCCTAA
>CAJTNK010000163.1 GCA_910577885.1 uncultured Rikenella sp. | reverse complement strand
TGTCTACCCTAACAAAGGCCGCGCGCCGTGACGCGAACGCGTCGGCCGCGCAGGCTGCCCTTACGCCGGGCGGGCGGTGCCTTCCGGCACTCGGTACTGGCCTGACGGGCGAGAAAAACCCAAAAGCCCGTCAGAACCGCCACGAAGCCGTTACGAAGAAGTTGATACCCTGCGCATAGTAGTACTTCGAGGCCAACGGCACGTAGTCGTCCCAATAGTTCTGCCGCACACGCGAAGACTCGTAACCACTCGTGCGGATGTTCCGCCGGTTCAGGAGGTTGTCGACCCCCGCATAGATCCCCAGCCGCTGAGACCCCACATAGAACGTCCGCCCCAGAAACAGATCCACCGTCGCCCCGGCACCGAGGTCCTCCTGGTCGAGAGCCACGCTCCGGGGCATCCGTCGCAAGACCCTCTCCGTGCGACGCAACGGCGTCGGCGCGACGTAGTTGGCTGCGAACCCGTTCACGGCCACCGAGAAGATCCAGGAACTCGGCGTATACTCCAGCTCCAGCGTCCCGATCGCCTGCGGACCGGTAGCCGTTCGGAGGTTCCGGTAATAGACCCGCTCCGGAGACTGAACCTCGCCCGTGCTCTCGCGCACCTCGACCGCCTCCGGATTCGACGTGTAGCGACAGTCGGTCCAAGCACCGGCCGCTCGGAGAGCCAGTTGCCGGGCCAGCTGCACCTCGGCCGAAAATTCAAGGCCCAGGTGGCGCGTATCGATGCCCGACATCAGGTAGTTGCAGAAATAGTGGTTCAGATCGTCATAGAAACTGCGGACCTCGGTCCGGTTGCGGATCGACGCCGCAAAAGCCCCCAAGTACCCCCGAAAGATCGGTGTACGGTAGTCGACCCGGCACTCCGCCTCGAGGAGATCCTCTCCCCGAAGCCCGGGCACCAGCGCATTGCGGTACTCCGGCGAGATGAACGCATCCTGCGGAGCCGGAGCGAGTCGCTGCGCCGTGAACCGGAAACCGACCCGAAACCGGCTGCCGATGTTGTACCCCGCACCGCCCCGGACAAACCACTCGGGCTGTTGCAGCCAAGCCGACCGGCCGAACGACTCGCGGCCCGGGAAGTTCTCCTTGTCGTAATAGCCGAATCGCCGGTAGGCCGCCAGACCGAACGTCCCGGCCGCCTCGAAGTCCCAAGCCCGATACCGCGTCGAAAAACGACCCCACAGCCGCGGAGCGACCCGCTGCATCGAATAGCGGTAACCGAACGCCTCGCCCTCCGTCACCTGCCGGTTCGGATACCGCATGTCGTTTTGGGTGTCGTTCTCGACATCCTCCGGATCCTCCGCGACAACATCCATATCGAGCCAATAGGAGCCCCCCAACAGATCGTCCAACCGCTTGTAATTCAAGTTTTCGGCCCAAAACAGATCGACCCCGCCCCGGAACGACGTCCTCTCCGACGGCCTCCACTCGGCCACCGACTGCACCCTCGCCTCCCGATACTCCCGCACCCGGCTCGACAAGACATAATGCGCCCTCGACTGGGCCGAGCGGTTCCGGTCGACCAACTCAGCCCAGTCGATCTGCCTCACCCTCGGATCCGTCCGCCAAAGGACCGTCAACCGATCGTGCTCCGAACTCCCGTCCGGATAGAAACTCGGCAGGTAACGGTAGTGGTCCGGATAGGGATTATCGGCCTCCCACCAATCGAGGTTCGACCGGCTCTCGACGCCGAACCGGGCAGCGACCGTCGTCGTGACCCGCAACAGCTCGCTCGGCGAACGGTACTCGTGGGTGAGCATCGCCACCGGCTGCCGCGACTCACGGCCACGGGCCGAACGCCGCTCCTCGTTCCAAGGTCCCCAGGCCGGATTGTAGAGGTTGGTTCCCGTGAGAGCGAACGCCTCGGCCGTCGAGGCGGCCTGCAAGGTCCGGCACGACGGCACGTACCAGGCGGTGAGTCCGATCCGGTGGCGGTCGCCGCCGAACCGCCTCGACACCGAGCCGAAAAGCGTCCAGCTGTCGCTCCGCACCCCCTCGACCGCCGACCAACGCCCCCAGGCCCACCCCGCAAACAGGGAATAGGCCCAGCCGTTTCGGTCGTTCTCGCCGGAACCATAACCCGCTCGGACCCGAAAATTATAGCTCCGATTGGCCCCCGAAAGCGCCACCCTCCCCCCGCGCGACTGCTGCCAGGCCACCACCTGCCGATCCTCGCCAGCCCCCAAAGAACCGGGCACCTCCGACGCCGCGTCGTAAACCCCGTACCCCACGGCCGTCAACCCACCGACCGCATTCCACGCCGGACGCTCCCCAAACCAATCCCACCACTCGACGCCGCCCAACCGAAACGACCGATACCGGGCTCCATAACCGCGCGGCTGGTAACGCATAAACCCGAACCCAAAACGGGCCGCCTGGTCGAAATAGCCGTCATAAGCCCCCAAAGGACCGAAATCGGTCGTCTCCCGATCGGCCGACAACCGCCACCCGGCCCGCTCGACCGCCTGCGACGAGGATGACGCCTCCGCTCCCCGATCGGAACGGTTTTGCGCCTCTGCCACTATGTCCAAAAATGAAAAAAGGACGACGAAAATCGCCAAAAGAATACGCATCTGCCTCCCTGAAGATAAAAAAGGCATACGACTTCAGAACTTGCCCATACAAGAGGTAGGCTAATACACCCTAATACCCGACAAGCCCTGAGCGTATGCCGGTTTACCGGTAACACTCAGAGCTTCAGGTATTATGCTTCGTTTCGACGCCGCCTCGTCCGAGGCGTCGTCGGTTTTTTTTAAGAATTAGCCTTTTCTTGTATGGAAGCCGTTACGATAAGAACTTTTTATTTATAAAACTGGGCTCAAGCCGGGGAAGGCAGCAGCTCACCATTGCTCAGCCCAACGAACTTTGTCCGCGCGCCTTGGGATTTCATTCAATTTTGCTGACGCAAAATGACTGCAATCCCTTTTAAGGCCTGGCGCGCGGTCGAGCTGGAACCGCGCTCAAGCCGCGCGCGGGCCGTTCTTTTTGTGAACAAAAAGAACCAAAAAAACTTTAGAGCGCATCCCTTCGGGATGCTCTGGCATGCTCTACCCCTACCAGCACGAATAACCCCAGTTCGCGCCCTATGAAAAGGCACGAGATCCGTCACTAAACGCCCCACAAAGGTCAACTACTACCCCGTCAACACGAATAGCTCGGATCCCATGCCATAGAGAAAAGCACGGAATCCATCGCTAAACGCTCCACAAAGGTCAACTACTACCCCTACCTAGACGAATAGCTCCAGACCCGTGCCGTATTGGCACGTTTCTGAAGCTTCCAGGTAGAGCTTATCTCAAATAAAAGTAGTTGTTTTTGTGGAAAGCTCAGTATATAAGAACGTTATATCTACACCTCTTCGGTGTCTTATCGCCGGGCGACGGCCCGGTGCTCAACTCGCGGTCAACCGCGACCGCAGGTCGCGCCCCCCAGCGCCCCCCATCGGCTGGCTCCGGTGCCGAGCGGCACTCGAACCGGGCAGCCTCTACCCCAGGCCGAGGACGGCGACTCTACGAGTCGCGACACTGCCCCGCCTTTTTCGGCCCAGATCTTCCCTTTGCGAACCGACGCCACCCGAAGAACCG
>CAJTNK010000162.1 GCA_910577885.1 uncultured Rikenella sp. | reverse complement strand
CCGCGCCGTGACGCGAACGCGTCCGCCGCGGAGGCGCGCCCATAGGGCGTCTTATCGGCCTTCCGGCGGAGAAAAGCCCAGCCCTCGTGTGCCGAGCGGCACCCGGGCGAGAAAAACCAACCCAAGCCGCACACCGGCAACCTAACATAAGATCGAGAGAACCCCTACCAAACACCTACCGGTAAGTCTCCAGCGGTTCGCACGTGCAGACCAAGTTCCGGTCCCCATACCCCGCATCGATTTTCGAGACATACGGCCAGAACTTATTCTCCCGCACCCACGCCAACGGGAACGCCGCCTCGCGCCGCGAATACGGATGTGCCCACCCCGCCGACGAAGAATCCGCCAAATCCGCACCGCAACACTCGTATGCCGTATGCGGTGCATTCTTCACGATATGATCCTCCCGCCCCACAAACGCCTCGCACTCCTTGCGAATCGCAATCAACGCCTCCAAGAACCGGTCCAGTTCCGCTTTGGGTTCGCTTTCGGTCGGTTCGACCATCAACGTATCGTGTACCGGGAACGAGAGCGTCGGCGCGTGGAACCCGTAGTCCATCAACCGCCGCGCAATATCCCCGCATTCGACCCCGTAATCCGCCCGGAAGTTCCGGCAATCCACAATCATCTCATGCCCCACACGCCCCGTTTCGCCCGTGTAGACAATCCCGTAATGCCCCTTGAGCGCGCACGCCATGTAGTTTGCCGCCACGATGGCCATCTCCGACGCCCGCCGCAAGCCACTCGCCCCCAGCATCTTGATATACCCGTACGAGATGAGCTGCACCAGCGCACTCCCCCACGGCGCCGCCGACACGGCCGTAATGGCCTCCGTCCCGCCCGTCTTGACGATCGAGTGCGACGGCAGGAACGGGGTCAAATGCCGGGCCACCCCGATCGGCCCGACTCCCGGTCCTCCGCCGCCGTGCGGAATGGCAAACGTCTTATGAAGGTTCAGGTGACAGACATCCGCCCCGATATACCCCGGCGACGACAAGCCCACCAGCGCATTCATATTGGCCCCGTCGAAGTAGACCTGCCCGCCGTTCGCGTGGATGATATCGACCATCTCCCGGATCCGGCTCTCGAAAATCCCGTGCGTCGACGGATAGGTAATCATCAGGCAAGCCAACTCCGCCGCATGCTCCTCCGCCTTTTTGCGCAGGTCGTCGACGTCGACATTCCCGCGCTCGTCGCACGCCACCACCACGATCCGCATCCCCGCCATAGCCGCCGACGCGGGGTTTGTGCCATGCGCCGACGCCGGAATCAACGCCACCCGCCGCTGATAATCTCCTCGACTCATGTGGTAAGCCCGAATGACCATCAACCCCGTATATTCGCCCGCCGCTCCCGAGTTCGGTTGCAGCGACACGGCATCGAATCCCGTAATCACCGCCAGGTCATGCTCCAAGCCCCGAATCATCTCCATGTACCCCTCGGCCTGGTCCAGCGGCACGAACGGATGGACATTGCCCCACTCCGCCTGCGACAACGGCATCATCGAGACCGCCGAGTTGAGCTTCATGGTACACGACCCGAGCGAGATCATCGAATCGGCCAGCGAAATGTCCCTCCGCTCCAACCGTTTGATATAGCGCATCAGGTCGGTTTCGTTCCGATACTTCCGGAAAACCGGCTCGGTCAGTATCTCGCTCTCCCTCAACAAAGCCGCCGGCAGAAAAACACCCTCCTCAACCGCCGCTTCCACCGCCGGTGCAGCTTTCCCCGCCGCCTCGGCAAAGATCGCCGCAACAAGATTCACCTCCGCCGCCGTCGAGACCTCGTCGAAGCTGATATGCACCCGGTCATTGGCCGGATAGAAGAGGTTCAATCCCTTGGCCACCGCAATCGCCTCCACCTTCTCCGCATCGGCCATCACCTCGATCGTGTCGAAATACGTATCCGCCACCAATTCATACCCCAGCCCCTTGATTAAAGTAGCCGCCGCCCGGGCATGCGAGTGTGCATGCTGGGCAATCCGCCTCAACCCCTCCGCCCCGTGATACACCGCGAACATGCCGGCCATCGTCGCCAACAAGGCCTGTGCCGTACAGATATTCGAGGTAGCCCGCTCCCGTTTGATGTGCTGCTCCCTCATCTGCAGCGCCATCCGCAGTGCCGGATTCCCCAGCCGGTCGACCGACACGCCGATAATCCGCCCCGGCATCTGCCGCTTATAAGCATCCCGCGTGGCCATATACCCCGCATGCGGCCCCCCGAATCCCATCGGGATCCCGAACCGCTGGGTCGACCCCACCGCAATATCCGCCCCCCACTCTCCCGGCGCCTTCAGTAGCGCGAGCGACAAAACATCGGCCGCCGCCGTCACCAACACACCCCGCTCATGACACCCCGCCGCAAAAGCCGTATAGTCCGCCACCCGTCCGTCACAGCCCGGATACTGGACGATCGCCCCGAACTCCCGGCCGCCGAACTCGTATTCGTCGTACGCATCCACCGCCAGCTCGATCCCCAGCGGTTCCGACCGGGTCAGCAACAGGTCCAGGATCTGCGGAAAGATATTTTCGTCCACAAACAGCACATTCCGCCCCTCCTTCACCGCCTCCCTCGACCGGAGGTTGAACATCATAATCATCGCTTCGGCCGCCGCCGTCGCCTCGTCCAGGAGCGAGCAGTTGGCCACCTCCAAACCCGTCAGCGAGCTCACCACGGTCTGAAAGTTGAGCAGCGCCTCCAACCGCCCCTGCGAGATTTCCGCCTGGTACGGCGTATAAGAAGTATACCACGCCGGGTTTTCGAACACATTACGCATCACCGGCGCCAGAGCGGCCGTCCCGTAATACCCCATCCCGATCAAGGTCCGGAGCGGTTTGTTCTTCGCCCCCAACGCACGGATATGAGCCGCGAAATCGTACTCGCTCATCCCTTCCTTCGGCAAATCGAGCGGCGCCGGCAGCTGAATCTGCGGCGGCACGACCTGATCGATCAACTCACCGACTGTTTTGACGCCGATCACCGCGAGCATCTCTTCGACCTCTTTCGGCCCGTTACCGATATGACGATTGACAAACTGATCCTGAGACATAGCTATTTCCAGTTTTTTGAATCATTAATGAGGGCTGCAAGATAAGAAATAAAACCGAGAAAACCCTCTTCTCCTCTTTCGTTCCGTTCCCTTCGTTGGAGCAAACCAGCCCGGCCCCGGGCTACCGTCATCTCAATGGCGGTACATTGTTTGGCGTCGGTGGCTATGGGTTAAGTTGGTCAACGTCACGAACCGAGAACCATGCTTACTATCTGAGTTTTGGTTATGGCGGACTCAATCCGCAAGAGGACAATTGCCGTGCGAGCGGTTTTCCGTTGCGTTGCCTCCAGGAACAGTGCCGCTCGGCACACGAAAGCTGGGGTTTTCTCAGCCAAAACTTTCTCGCCCGAATGGCCAATAAGACACCTAACAGGTGCGGTTGTAGTGCCCAGCGGCACCCCCGGGCTTCCGCGACGCGGGGTACAACAAGGGATACGGTCGGTTGTGGCTCGTCGGCAACGGTGGGTTCTGCTGGTCGTCGTCGGATCCTTCAGGGAGTGGCAATGCCCACTACTTAAATTTCACCACCGGCGGGCTCGATCCGCAGTACCTCACCATCCGTGCGGGCGGCTTTCCGTTGCGTTGCCTCCAGGAAGAGAGAGCAGCACCGGCCCCGGGCTACCGCGACGCT
>CAJTNK010000161.1 GCA_910577885.1 uncultured Rikenella sp. | reverse complement strand
TGGCACTGGCCTCAGGCCAGCCGGGCCGCCTTCTAACCAAGGCCGAGAAAACCCCGACAAAAGCCCCAACGGGGCCTCGCGGTGAGCCGGCGATACTACGTATCGCTGGGGGCCTGACGGGAAAGAAAAACCACCCAAAAACCACCGCAGAAACCCAACCCCACTAGATCACTTTTTGCGCGATTTACGAGCCGTCGCCAGCGTCGCGACACTTATCCGAACATCCGGCACCGCACGAAGAATCGCTTCGGCACAGGCCGCGATCGTCGAACCCGTCGTCAAAACATCGTCCACCAGTAGAATATGACGACCGGCCAACCGCTCCGGATGTCGGACGCCGAAAGCTCCCTCGACATTCCTACGCCGAGCCTCCGCATCGCGGTGCAAAGCCTGGGTTTGGGTTTTTCGTTTCCTGCACAACGACCGGAAATCGCACGCAACCCCCATACTACGCGCCATCCCGATACAGAGCTCTTCGGCCTGGTTGAATCCGCGCCCGATCCGTTTGGTCCAATGAAGCGGTACGGGCACCAACACCTCGACCTCGTCGTAGAGCGGAGAGTCGCGCAACTCGCGCCCGAAGAGTTCGCCCATCGCCACCGCAATGTCCCTCCGACCGCTGTACTTGAAAGCGTGAATCATGGCCCGGAACCCGCTCTCGTGCCGAAAATAGAACAATGCAGAGGCTTGCCGAAGGGTCGGGATCCGCTCCCGAAGCAGCCGCCACACCGGATTCTCGGCGATCATCCAAAAATCGGTGAGCGGCATATCCCAACGGCACGCCACACAGATCGTCCGCTCGCCCGGAGCCAACGCCCGACCGCACACCGGGCAGATCGACGGATAAAGCCAGTCGAGCAACCGGTCGAAGAATGATTTGCAGGAAATTTTTCCCATGGATACACCCGGAAAACCTCACGCCCCCTGAGAAGATCAAAGAGGTCAGACCGTCAGGTCGAGTTCGTCGCGAAGTCTCAGAATATTCGGATTCAGATCGACCAGGTATTGGAGTTTGTCCTCCGTCGAGACCGGTTTGTAGTCCTGCTGGACCTCGCTGATCTCGACCGTCACCCCCACCACCGCACCGGTCAACTGCCTCAGGTCACGTTCAATCTCCCACTTGGCCTGATTGATTTCGTCGGCCAACACCTCGTTCGCCACCGTCACCACGACCTCCGCCCCGCGAATCGTCCGAGCCGTCAAGGCCGTCGCCAACCGCGGCCGCTGCCGCTC
This sequence comes from uncultured Rikenella sp., assembly GCA_910577885.1. Classification (GTDB taxonomy): domain Bacteria; phylum Bacteroidota; class Bacteroidia; order Bacteroidales; family Rikenellaceae; genus Rikenella. Next base: position 2,460 of record CAJTNK010000161.1, on the reverse strand, counting down.
CTGCCACAGCCGAATCAACGCTTCGTACTTCTCCCCCACCGCCCGTTCCACCTCCTGTGGCGTCATCTCACGCACCGGAGCCTCCACCGCCGCCCCCGCTCCCTTGAGAGCCTGAGGCTGTTCCGTTTTCGCGCCCGTCGCAGCCGGCTCCACCACCGGCAGATCGGTAATCGAGACCCCCGTAATCGACCTTCCCCCTGTCGTCCGAACAGCCGGGGTTTTCGCAACCGGCGCAGGAGCCGGCGCAGGAGCCGGAGTCTGTGCAGGAGCTGGGATTGGTTCAGGAACAGGGGTTTGAGCCGGTGCAGCAGGAGCCGAAACCGGCGCAGGAGCCGGAGTCTGTGCAGGAACTGGGGTTGGTTCAGGAGCAGGGGTTTGAGCCGGTGCAGCAGGAGCCGAAACCGGCGTCCCCGCCAAGCCGATCGCCGGCATCGGATACCGACCGACCCCCGCCACCAAAGTCAACGCATCACCCTCTCCCTCACCTTCCCCCGCCCCGCCATCACCTACCGTATCATCTTTTTTTTTTAGCCCTCCCAGGCCACACAACTTAATCAACGCCAACTCGGCATGCAACCGCCGATTGGTCGCCTGCCGATACCCCGTATCGGTCTGAGTCAGAAGGTTGATGGCATTGAACAAAAACCCGGCATCGCACCCCTCCTGCCCCGCCTGCGCCCGGTAACGTTCGGCCACCTGTCCGGTCACCTCCAACAGCGGTGCGGTCTGCGGGTTCTTGCACACCAGCAGGTCACGCATATGCCCGTTGAGCCCCGCAATGAAAAGCTGCCCCTCGAACCCCCGCCGCAAGATCCCGTCGAACAAGGTCAACAACCCCGCATAATCTCCCACCAATGCCAAATCCGTGGCCGCAAAATAGGTGTTGTAGTCCAACACATTCAAACTCTCGGCCACTTTATCCCCCGTGAGCTCCGTGCCGCAGAACGACACCACGCGGTCGAACATCGACAGCGCATCCCGCATCCCGCCGTCCGCCCGCTGCGCAATGACGTGCAGCGCCTCATCGTCATACGTAATCCCCTCCTGCCCCGCAATGTACTGCAGATACCGGACCGTATCCTCGACCCGGATCCGGTTGAAGTCATAACACTGACACCGCGACAAAATAGTCGGCAGAATCTTATGTTTCTCCGTCGTGGCCAGAATGAAAACCGCATAATGCGGCGGCTCCTCCAAAGTCTTGAGAAAGGCATTGAAGGCATTGGCCGACAGCATATGCACCTCGTCGATGATATAGACACTATACCGTCCCACCTGCGGCGGTATCCTGACCTTTTCGGTCAACGCCCGAATATCTTCGACCGAGTTATTGGAAGCCGCATCAAGCTCATGGATCGAGAACGAGCGTCCCTCGGCAAACGCCCGGCACGACTCGCACTCGCCGCACGCCTCATGCTCGGCCGTCGGCGTGAGACAATTGATGGCCTTGGCGAAGATCCGCGCACAGGTCGTCTTCCCGACCCCCCGCGGACCGGTAAACAAGTAGGCATGTGCCAGCTGCCCGCGTGCAATGGCATTACGGAGCGTCTCCGTGATGTGGCTCTGGCCGACAACACTGCGGAAAGTGGCCGGCCGATACTTTCGGGCCGATACGACGAATGATTCCATGACTTTACAAAGATAGTGAATGCGTCGCGCAATCCCAAGCCGAAAAATCCGCTCCCCCGCTCGGAAAAGATTTCATCCTCGGATGCGGTTCGCGTGCCGAGCGACACCCCTCTATTCCTGGAGGCAACGCAACGGAAGACCGTACGCACGGCCATCGCCGTACTGCGGGCTGACCCCATTGCAGTAGAAGTCTAAGAAGCGGACATTGGAGCCGGACACCGTCGACGACCAGCTGTACCCGCTGCCGCCGACGTACCACAAAGTCCCATATTCATACGCGCGGAGGCCCGGGGCCGCACCCACCGGGTATTTTGCTGGAGTTTTCACCGCCGATTTTTCTCTCTATTCCTGGAGGCAACGCAACGGAAAACCGTTCCCACGGTAATGGCTGTTCTGCGGAAGGAGCCAGCTGGTGTTGAAGTACAAGAAGTAGGCATAGGTACTTTTCGATGGAATTGTCGACGACCAGCTGTAGCCGCCGTTGCCGACATAACGCAATGCTCCATACCCGTTGTTATGTCCGGCGTCGCGGTAGCCCGGGGCCGCACCCACCGGGTATTTTGCTGGAGTTTTCACCGCCGATTTTTCTCTCTATTCCTGGAGGCAACGCAACGGAAAACCGTATGCACGGCTGAGGCTATTCTGCGGAGTGAGCCAGGTGGGGCCGAAGTCCAAGTTGTGGGCAGAAGAACCCGTAAACGTTGATGACCAGCTGTACCCGCTGGTGCCGACGTACCGTAAAGCTCCGTAGCTTCTATTGCTGTTGTAGTCGCGATAGCCCGGGGCCGGGGTGCCCCAACATTCTTCGTCCGCACGCCTGGGAAAACTGGA
>CAJTNK010000160.1 GCA_910577885.1 uncultured Rikenella sp. | reverse complement strand
TCTTTTGGGTACCTTTTCTTCAGAAAAGGTACAGTACCCTCCCGTCGCTAAAGACCGATTGCACATTTGGCCGAGGTAGCGTGAGGAAAACCAAAGTTAACAAGTGACAGTAGTACTCCGGGTTACCCAAAATGAGAGATTATTTCGGAAAGTTCGGAGTGTGGACAGGTGCGTTTCGGAGTATGCGGAGTTCGCCGGAGGGAGAGACCCATCGGTCGCCGCACCCGCGCCCGCATCCCTGCCGGATAGCGTACGATGAACGGCACGTGGGCCGATCCTTCGTATGCGTAGGTCTTGCGCCAGTGGTGATGGTCGCCCAGCATGTCGCCGTGGTCCGAAACGAAGAGGATCACCGAGTTGTCGTACAGGCCGCGCGCCTTGAGCGCCGCGACGATCCGCCCCACCTGCTCGTCGATGAACGAGACGTTGGCGGCATAGTATTTTCGGGCCTGTTGTGCATATTCCGCCCCGAAGTCGCCGTACGGTGCTTCGGGATTCCGGCTCGGTTCGTGGGTGTAACGGGTCGAGAAGGTCGAGTCCCAATCCCCCGTCGCCGGTGCGGGCAGGGTCCGGTCGGCGTACAGGTCGAGGAAGCGTTGCGGCGGGTCGTACGGGCTGTGCGGCCGTGCGAACGATACTTTCAGGAACAGCGGCTGCGGGCGGTCATACTCTTCGATCAGCCGGACGGCCCGTTCGCCGGTCCACCACGTCGGATGGAGGGTGTCCGTCAGCGGATAGCTTCCCGAAAAGTGGCTGTTCCATCCGATGTGGCTCGAATCGGGGTTCAATCCCGGCGCAACTCGGGCGAACCACTGCCGGTAGTCGCTCACGAATCCTGTGTCTTCGACGCGTCCCGACTCATCGAGCTCGGTCGCCGCAAACCCCCGCAACGACCGCTGCGGATGCCAGTGCATTTTCCCGATCCCGTAGCTGTAGTATCCGGCGTCGGTCAGCAGTTGCGGCAGCTGGTTCGGATACTCGGGGGCGATGTGCGGCACGTAGCCCAAAAGACCGTGGTGCCACGGACTCTGGCCGGTGAGCAGCGCCGCCCGGGCCGGGGTACTGCTCGGGGCCGAGGTGTAGCCGTTCGAGAACCGCACCCCGTCGGCAGCCAAGGCGTCCAGGTGCGGGGTCCGGATGGTCGAATCCACGGTCCCCAGGTAGTCGAACCGGTGTTGGTCGGTCATAATCAAAATCACGTTGGGCTGCTGCCGGGTCGCTCGTTGTGCTCCGTGTGCGCCGCCGACGGCGGCCAGGGCGGCGAGTGTGGCCAGTGTCTGTCTCATCGTTCGGTTTTTGGACGTTAGGTCCTCAAATGTACGAAAAGGTGGAAATATTTCGTTACTTTTGCGGCGGAGAATGAGCAGAATCGTTGCCATAGACTACGGACGCAAGCGCGTGGGGCTGGCCGTCACCGACCCGCTCCGGCTGATCGCGACGGCGTTGGATACGGTCCCAGCCCACTTGGCGGTCGAGTACCTGCAGCGTTACGCGGCGGAGAACGACGTGGGACTCTTCGTGGTCGGCGAGCCGCGCCAGATGAACGGTCAGCCGTCCGAATCGCAACGCTACATTACGCCGTTCGTCAACCGTCTTCGCAAGGTGTTGCCCGAGATTCCGGTGGTCTTTCATGACGAACGTTTTACCTCGGTGTTGGCTCACCGGGCGATTCTCGAGGGGGGGGTTCGCAAAAAGGAGCGGCGCGAGAACAAAGGTCTGGTGGACCGGGTCAGTGCGGTGATTATCCTGCAATCCTATATGGAGTCGGTCGGTTCTGAGTGAGAGGGCTTCGGGGGCGCCATCAGGCCCTTCCCGAGTGCCGGGAGGCACCGCCCGCCCGGCGTAAGGGCAGCCCGCGCGGCTTGAGCGCAGTTGAGTACGGTGTATGGTCGCCCGCCCGCCTAAAGAGGGATTTCAACCGTTTTGCGTAAGCAAAATCGAGTGAAATCCCAGCGGGCGACCGCCAAGTATAACCCGCGCGCCACGCCTTAAAAGGGAAATACTCTGTTTCAACGATGAGTTGAAACGGAAGAATTTCCCAAGGTGCGCGGTCAATGCTTCTGGGGGGAAGCCTGTTTTATGGAAGAGAGGCCGACGCCAGCGGCAGCGCAAGTGAGCGGAGCGAACGTTGCGGCCTTCCGCCGGGGGTGGCGTCGGCCGCCATGGGGAGATCCCGGCCAAGGCGTGCGGCCAGGGCTTGTTGTTTCGGGCGGGCGCCCGGGAGGGGGTCATTTGAGGTAGAGGCTGGCAGCAAAAGACGCTGTGCGTCCCTTCCGAGGGGGGGGCGTCGGCCGTCCGCCTCTACGAGGCGGCAGTGCTCGGAGAAAGGCGTGAGGCCGAACTTTCTTTGAGGGTAGAGCAGCAAGTAGAGAAATTGCGACTCAAAGAGTCGCGCGAGCCACCGCCACCCCGGGCGGTGCGCGGTGCCGCTCGGCACACGAAGGTTGGGCTTTTCTTTGCAAAGCTTCCGCTGGCGGAGGCCCGATGTTTCTTCATGGTCAGGCGCGGTTGGAGTGCCTCTCGGCACCGCGCGCGATCGGAGATCGCGGTGGCTTTCGAATCGCAGGTTTCGGCCGTCGCCTCTTATAGAAAGACCCATGCCGACGGAGGAGACTGCGCGAGGGGGGGAGAGAATGAACTTTCCGCCGTCGCAAAAACACAAGGGATACGCACATAAAGCATACGATTATGATATTACCGATTTACATTTACGGGTCGTCGGTGTTGCGGGAGGTGGCGCAGGATATCGATCCGGCGACCTACCCGAATCTGAAAGAGCTGATCGAGAATATGTTCGAAACGATGGTCGAAGCGGACGGAGTCGGGTTGGCAGCACCGCAAGTGGGGTTGCCGATTCGGTTGTTCTGCATCGACCTCGAGCCGGTGGCCAAAGAGGTTCCGAAGGGAATGCCTCTCAGGCAGGTCTTTATCAACGCCGAAATTTATGAGCGCAGCGAAGAGGAGGTCCGGATGAACGAAGGGTGCCTGAGTCTGCCGGGACTCAACGAGGATGTGGTACGGCCCGCGAAGATCCGGATCCGGTACCTGGACGAGACGCTCGCACCCAGAGACGAGGAGTTCGACGGTTTTCCGGCGCGGGTGATCCAGCACGAGTACGATCATATCGACGGGATGGTCTTTACGGACCGGGTGGCGCCGATTCGCAAGAACCTCATCAAGTCGAAACTGACCAACTTCACCAAAGGGAAGTACCGGGCGGCTTACCGGTGCAAACTGGCGAAGTAGGGGAGGGGGGCCGGGTCTGTCGCTCTTCTTTTTTCCCGTTTCTGGAGGCAACGCAACTGAAGACCGTAAGAACGGTGACTGCCGTACTGTGGGGCGATACCTCCGTAGCCGAAGTACAAGTAGTGGGCGCTGCCATTTTTCGATAGAACCGTAGTCACCCATCCGTATCCGCTGTAGCCGACGAGACGCAACTTGCCGTGTTCATATCCGCGTAGGCCCGGGGTGCTCGGCACTTTGGGTTGCAGGTGTCTTACTTACCGGCCGTTCTGTTTATTCGGTCTATCTCTTTATTCGGCCTTTTGCCCACCCCCTTGAGGCTGTTCACCCCGCGCGGCGCGAGCTACTCGGCGGAGCTCGTAGCTCTTTCCGCTGCCGGCGACCCGAAAAACTGCTCCGCCCCTGCATTATCCGCGCGCCTGGGGAAATCATATCCGATAAACTCATCGTTTATCGGTTTGATTT
>CAJTNK010000159.1 GCA_910577885.1 uncultured Rikenella sp. | reverse complement strand
ATGCTAGCTGAAAGTCTTTTGGGTACCTTTTCTTCAGAAAAGGTACGGTACCCTCTCGTCGCTAAAGAACCGATTACATAGTATACCGAGGCAACGCCGCGAGGGAAACGAAGGTAAAAGGTACGGTTCCATCCGGTAGCTAATGAACGGTCAAAGAGAAAAAAAGGGGGTATTCAAATCAAGGGATTTGTCTGAGGAAGATATATCTGGAGAGTATTTCCAGCAGGAGGAGCGCCAGGGCGAGTAAGAGCCACGGGTGGTAGACCTCCGAGTATTTGACGAAGTTTTCGATTTCGACTTTCGTTTTTTCGAGTCGGTTGATTTCGGCATAGATTTCGGCGAGCTTCGTGTTGTCGGTCGCACGGAAGTATCGGCCTCCGGTTTGTTCGGCAATGCGTCGGAGCATCTCTTCGTCGATTTCGACCTTGGCCTGTACGAACGAGATTCCGCCCCAGGCATTCAGCGAAGGTGTCGGCGCCACCCCTTCAGATCCGACGCCGATCGTATAGACCCGTATGCCGTAATCCTGGGCGATCTGGGCAGCGGTGATCGGGTCTATTTGGCCGCTGTTGTTGACCCCGTCCGTGAGCAGGATCACCACCCGGCTCGGCGAGTCGCTCTCCTTGAGCCGGTTGACCGCCGTGGCCAAGCCGTTTCCGACGGCCGTTCCGTCGGCGATCATGCCGCTCTCGATCTGGTGCAGGAGGTTCACCAGCGAGACATGGTCAGTCGTAATGGGCGACTGGGTGAAAGCCTCGCCCGCGAAGACCACCAGCCCTATGCGATCGGTCGGTCGGTCGAGGATGAATTTCGCCCCGATCTCCTTGGCCGCCGTCAAGCGGTCCGGCGTGAAGTCCCGCGCGAGCATCGACCCCGAGATGTCCAGCGCCATGACGATGTCGATCCCCTCGGCATCGACCTGCCGGTGATCTTCGGCGCTCTGCGGCCGGGCCATGGCCACGATCAGCAGCGCCACCGCACCGCACCGCAAAACGAACGGCGCATGGCGCAGCCAGTAGCGATAGGTATGCCTCAACCGCTCGACGCCGCCGGTGGTGGAGACCCGGATGGCGGCCCGCCCCTGGAGCGTGCGATAGAGGTAGTAGGCCACCATCGGCACCAGCACGACGAGCCACCACAGGACCCTCGGATTCTCGAATCTGACTATCTCGAACATCTTCGTTCGCCCCCCTTGCCGTTAATTACTCTGCCGCCGTTTGGTAAAGTTCCGTGAGTTTGTCGATCAGGGCTTCGCCGCGCAGGTTCCGGGCCACGATCACACCGTCCGGACCGATCAGCACGTTCGACGGGATCGACCGCACGCCATAGATCCCCGCCGGCACGCATTCCCAGAATTTCAGGTCGCTCACGTTGGTCCACGTCAAGCCGTCTTTGCGAATGGCGTCGATCCAGGCTTGCCGTCCGTCGGGCCGGTCGAGCGACACGCCGAACACCGTGAATCCTTTGTCTTTGAATTGGTTATAAGCGGCCACGACATGCGGATTCTCCATCCGGCACGGCCGGCACCACGAAGCCCAGAAGTCCAGCAGGACATAATTCCCGCGACCGGCCACCGACGAGAGAGCAATCTCCGTTCCGGTCGTATCCGCGGCCGAGAAGTCCACAAAGCGATGCCCCAGCGACGTAGCCTCCAGCCGGTCCGCCATCTCGTCCACGAGCCGCAGGTAGACCGATCCGCGCAGCGTGCTGTCGAACCGCGCCACACGCTCCCGGAGTTCCGGGAACTCCATCGCGTAAGCCAGCCGACGGAAGAAGACATAAGCCGCCGCCGCGCTCCCCGGATGACTGTCGACGAACTCGCGCCCGACCTCCATATACCGTTCATAATCCCCGACCGTATCGACCGCCGCCAAGAACTCGGCATACAGTTCCTGTTCGGCCGATCCGCTCACGTGTACGCTGTCCGGCTCGTCCACCGGCCCGCTCACGACGATCGGGCTGTTTTCGAGAAAGAAAGCCGCCGCCGGTTTCGCCGCGCTGTCCCCCACCGTAATCTGAGCCAGCATCGGAAATTCCAGCACACCGCTGAAAACCACCTGCCCCCCCGCCACCTGCGCCGAATCGACCACCCGCGGCAATTTCCCCTCCAGCACCGACAGGTAGAGGGTCTGCCCCTCGTCCACCCCCTCGAGCATGGTTTTCACCTGGTACCCTTTTTTCGCGCAGCCGGCCATCACGAGAGCCGCCGCGCCCAACAAAATCGCTTTTTTCATCGTTTCTTGCGTATCTAATATGTTTGTAATTAATCCTATGCAGTGCCGACTTGTGGCCTGCCTATCGTCCGCCTATCGCCCTTTCCGCTCCATCGCCCGCCGAGCCGCCGCCACGACATCCGGCACATCCAAATGGAACTTCACCAGCAACTCGCTCGGCGTCCCGCTCTCGCCGAAACGGTCGTCCACCGCCACATACTCCTGCGGCACCGGGCAATTCCGCCCCAGCAGCTGCGCCACACTGTCCCCCAACCCGCCGTTCATCATATGCTCCTCGCACGTGACCACGCATCCCGTCCGCCGCACCGAATCGAGAATCGCCGCCGTATCCAACGGTTTGATGGTGTGGATATTGAGCAGGTCCACCCCGACCCCCTCCCGTTCCAACTGCTCGGCAGCCTGAATCGCCCGCCACATCAAATGCCCGGTAGCCAAAATCGTCACGTCGTTCCCCTCGCTCCACCGCACGGCCTGCCCGATGACGAACGGTTCGTCCTCCGGCGTATAGATCGGTTCGACCGGCCGCCCGAAACGCAAGTACACAGGCCCCCGATACGCCGCCGCCGCCCGGGTCGCCGCCCGGGTCTGGTTGTAGTCGCACGGGTTAATGACCACCATATTGGGCAGCATTTTCATCAGCCCGATGTCTTCCATAATCTGGTGCGTAGCTCCGTCTTCGCCCAAGGTCACCCCGGCATGCGAAGCGGCGATTTTGACATTCAGGTCCGAATAAGCGACGCTCTGGCGGATCTGGTCATACACGCGCCCCGTAGCGAACGCCGCAAAAGTGCTCACGAACGGGATTTTACCGCCCAAAGCCAGCCCCGCACCGACGCTAATCATATTGGCCTCGGCGATTCCGGCCTGAAAGAAGCGTTCCGGATGCTCCTGCATGAAGGTTCCGAGTTTGAGCGATCCGACCAGATCGGCGCACAAGGCCACGACATCCGGATTGGTCCGTCCGAGTTCGGTCATGGCATCGCCGAATCCGGAACGGGTATCTTTCTTGCCGGTAATGGTATAAGCTCTCATCTATCCGTGTGTTAACTTTGAGTATTTTGTTCATTTTATTGTCTGTTCGGTGCGCCATCGGTGGCCGGTCATTCTCCCGCCGGAACCGCTCGAACTTGGCGGAGCCAGCTCCAGCGGGCCGAAGCCTGCGGGCTTTGCCGAGAAAAACCCAACCTTCGAGTGCCGAGCAACACCCCGGGCTTCCGCGACGCCGGCAACAACAAGGGGTATGGCGCATTGCGTGAAGTCGGCGTCAGCGGATTCAGTTGGTCGGCGACGATTACGGACTCCAATGCCCATTTCTTGCACTTACTCTTCGCTGGGGTCTACCCGCAGAGCAACGTTTACCGTGCGCACGCTTTTCAGTTGCGTTGCCTCCAGGAATAGGTGCCGCTGAGCCACGGGACGAAGCCTCCCGGTCCCCCGTCGGGGCCCAACCCTCTCGGGGAGAATCAATCTCTTTCCTCTCCCCC
>CAJTNK010000158.1 GCA_910577885.1 uncultured Rikenella sp. | reverse complement strand
AGCAGAAGTCCAAGTAGCGCGGGCATTGGCACCCGTAATGGACAAAGACCAACTGTACCCGCGGGCGTCCCGCTTGTCCGAGAAAAGCCCAGCAAAACACCCTGTGGTTGCGGTTGGAGTGCCGCGCGGCAGCCCGCGCGCCGCGCGAGCCATCGCCACCTCGGGACTTGGCAGGGAGACTGGCAGAATGGCAGATGGATCTGACAAAAAGTCACCCTTTGGTTATTGGCATACTTGTTGCGGCTATGCTCTGCGCACACGCGGCGGACGCCGATCCGGTACGGAGAGGGGGCCGCGGCTGTTGGACAGGTGCCGCAAAAACGGTATCTTTGTGCCAACGGAATAAATTCGAACTCACTAAAAAACAGATTCGCCTATCGACCGACACATCTACTCCTACCACAAACCTTAAAGAGTAGACGCCATGAACAAGGAAATTATCAAAAGCGACAACGAACAGTTGCTTCTGCGGTCCTTCATTGAAGGCGATGAATCTGCGATCACGACACTTATCGAACGGTACCGGAAACGGGTGTACAACTACATCCTGATGCTGACCAAAGATCGGCAGACGGCCGACGACCTGTTCCAGGAGACCTTCATCAAGGTGATCGGGAGTCTGCGTTCGGGGCGGTATGCGGAGAACGGAAAGTTCATCTCGTGGGTGTTGCGGATCGCTCACAACCTGGTGATCGACCACTTCCGAGGCGGTCGGAAACCGCTGCACATCACCAGCGAAGATGCCGGATACGACATCCTGAACAACCGGAAACTGGCCGATTCGACCATCGAAGACCACTTGATCCACGAGCAGATCGAACAGGACGTCCGCGACCTGATCGACCGCCTGCCCAGCGAACAACGCGAGGTGGTCGTCCTGAGACACTATTTCGACCTCAGTTTCAAGGAGATCGCCCAACAAACCGGTGTCAGCATCAATACGGCTTTGGGACGGATGCGCTATGCGTTAATCAACCTCCGCAAACTGATTGAAGAACGGAAGATCGCTTTCGCTTGAGCTCCGATCCGGATCGAAAGGGGGAGGAGTGACGCGATTTTTTTGGGACCGGTCTTGCTGTCCATGGCACGGATAGCGAGGCCGGATTTTTTTTGTCTCGCGGCTTGGGGAGTGGGGAGTCGGTTCGATGCGGGACTTTGTGCGGGAGCGGGGGTGAAATGCCCGCAGAACCGAAAACAAGGCCGAAGGGTGGAGAGTGTAACAAAAAATCACTATCTTTCAGAGGCAATAAAAACACTTAAAACCCTACATGCTTATGAGTTCGAATATTCCTCTGATTTTCTGGCTCGTACCGGCCGCGGCGTTGATCGCCCTCGGATTCGCCCGCTGCTTCTTCGTCCGGATGAAGCGGCGGAGCGAGGGGAACGAGACCATGCGAACCATTGCAGGACACGTCCGCAAGGGCGCGATGGCCTACCTGAAACAACAGTACAAGATCGTCGGGATCGTTTTTCTGGTCCTGTGTCTCTTCTTTGCCGTGCTGGCTTATGGGTTCGGGGTGCAGAACCCGTGGGTGCCGTTCGCTTTCCTGACCGGCGGCTTCTTCTCGGGGCTGGCCGGATATATCGGCATGAAAACGGCGACGTATGCTTCGGGGAGAACGGCGCAGGCCGCTTCCGAGTCGTTGGACCGGGGGCTGAAAGTCGCTTTCCGATCCGGTGCCGTGATGGGGCTGGTGGTCGTCGGGCTCGGGCTGCTCGACATCTCGGCCTGGTACCTCGTCTTGGAGTGGTTCTACAACGACATCCAAACGACGCAGAAACTCGTGATTATCACCACCACGATGTTGACCTTCGGGATGGGGGCATCGACTCAGGCGTTGTTTGCCCGAGTCGGCGGCGGGATCTATACCAAAGCGGCCGATGTGGGGGCCGATTTGGTGGGGAAGGTCGAAGCGGGGATTCCGGAGGACGATCCGAGGAATCCGGCCACCATTGCGGATAACGTGGGCGACAACGTAGGCGATGTGGCGGGGATGGGGGCCGACTTGTACGAGAGTTACTGCGGGTCGATTCTGGCGACGGCGGCGCTCGGGGCTTCGGCTTTTGCGCTCGTGCCCGAAATGCAGCTCAGGGCCGTGTTGGCGCCGATGCTGATTGCGGCCGTGGGCATTCTGCTCTCGATCTTCGGTATCTACCTCGTGCGAACCAAAGAGGGCGCGTCGATGAAAAACCTGTTGAGGGCTTTGGGGCTGGGGGTCAATACCAGCTCGGTGCTGATTGCGGCGGCCACGTTCGTGATCCTCTACCTGCTGGGGCTGGAAAACTGGCTGGGTATTTCGTTCTCGGTCATTGCGGGGCTCGTGGCCGGGATCATCATCGGCCAGTCGACCGAGTACTACACCTCGCAGTCTTACAAACCCACCCGAAAGGTGGCCGAAAGCTCGCAGACCGGACCGGCCACGGTGATTATCTCGGGGATCGGTCTCGGCATGCTCTCGACGGCCGTGCCGGTGATTACGATTGCGGCGGCGATCGTGTTGGCTTTCCTGTGCGCCATTCGGTTCGATGTGGCCGACATGCTGACGCCTCAAAACTTGTCGATGGGGCTCTACGGGATCGGGATTGCGGCGGTCGGGATGCTCTCGACGCTCGGGATTACGCTGGCTACGGATGCCTACGGGCCTATTGCGGACAACGCCGGGGGAAATGCCGAGATGAGCGGGCTCGGGGCGGAGGTGCGCAAACGCACCGACGCGCTCGATGCGCTGGGGAATACGACGGCGGCTACGGGCAAGGGGTTTGCGATCGGGTCGGCCGCTCTGACGGCTTTGGCCTTGATGGCTTCGTATCTTGAAGAGATCAAAATCGGTTTGCAACACATCGGTGTGAAAACCATCGAGGTGTTGGGGCGGGCGGTGCCGGTCGAGGCCGCGACTTTGCCCGACTTCATGGAGTACTACCAGGTCAATCTGATGAATCCGAAGGTCTTGATCGGGGTTTTTATCGGTTCGATGATGGCTTTCGTCTTCTGCGGCTTGACGATGAACGCCGTGGGACGGGCGGCGCAGTCGATGGTCGAGGAGGTGCGGCGGCAGTTCCGCGAAATCAAGGGGATTCTGACGGGAGAGGCGGCGCCGGACTATGCGCGTTGCGTGGCGATCTCCACCCGCGGGGCGCAACGGGAAATGCTCCTGCCGTCGATTCTGGCGATCGTGGCGCCGATCCTGACGGGGATCGTGTTCGGCGTGGCGGGGGTGTTGGGGCTCTTGGTCGGCGGGCTGGGAGCGGGGTTCGTGCTGGCGATCTTCATGGCCAACTCCGGCGGGGCGTGGGATAACGCCAAAAAGTATATCGAGGAGGGAAATCTCGGCGGGAAAGGCTCTGACTCGCACAAGGCTACGGTGGTCGGCGACACGGTGGGCGATCCTTTCAAGGACACCAGCGGACCCTCGCTCAACATCCTAATCAAGTTGATGAGTATGGTGGCTATTGTGATGGCGGGTTTGACGGTGGCGTTCAGTGTGTTGTAGGCTTTGTCGGCGGTTTGATGGAGAGGGGCTCGGGGAAAAATTTTTCCCCGAGCCCCTCTCCATTTGTTTTCGGGTAACGGTTTTTGCTTGCCGGGATAGCTCGCCCCGCGCGCGGCCAGAGACGGTTTTTTCGCCCGAATGGCCCACGCGATACGAAGTATCGCTGGCTCACCGCGAGGCCCCGTTGGGGCTTTTGTCGGGGTTCTCTTGATCTTAGTAGGCGGCCCCGCGCGGGAGCGCAGTCGAAGAAGTTTGCAAC
>CAJTNK010000157.1 GCA_910577885.1 uncultured Rikenella sp. | reverse complement strand
TACCCGGATAAAGGCCGGCCGCCGTGACGCGAACGCGTCGGCCGGCCGGGCCGCCCTTACGCCGGGCGGGCGCGCCCATAGGGCGTCTTATTGGCCTGACGGAAGAGAAAAACCGTCTCTGTCCGCGCGGAAAAAACACACCAAGACCGGCGCACCCCCGAAAACACAGATTCCTCTCCGCGCCACCGCACGGAGAGGAATCTCGCCAAAAGAACAAGCCCCCGCCTACCCTCGTATCAGTCACTCCGCCGCCCCCGCCGCGCCAGCCACCCAACCGGCCACCTCCTCCGCCGTCGGATTCTTGAGGCCGAGTTTGTTTTTCTTGTTGAAGCCGCAGAGATCGCCCCACAACTTATTGGGCGCCAAGCCGCTCAGCGACGCCACCGTCACGTAGCCCATCTTCTGGAGCACCTCGACCCACTCTTCGGCCACCCCGACAGCCACATAGGCCGCCGGTTCGTCGCGCACCGCCTTCTTTTCGGGCCTCATCTGCGGGAAGAACAACACGTCCTGAATCGTCGGTTGGTCGGTCATGAACATCGTGAGTCGGTCGATCCCGATCCCCATCCCCGAGCAGGTCGGCATCCCGTACTCCAAAGCCCGCACGAAGTCCATGTCGATGAACATCGCCTCATCGTCACCCTTTTCCGACAACCGCAACTGGTCCTGGAATCGTTCCAGCTGGTCCACCGGGTCGTTGAGTTCCGAGTAAGCGTTGCAGAGCTCCTTGCCGTTCACAAACAGCTCGAACCGTTCGGTCAACTCCGGGTTATCCCTGTGGCGCTTACACAGCGGCGACATCTCGATCGGATAGTCCGTCACGAAAGTAGGCTGAATCAAGTCCGCCTCGCACCGTTCGCCGAAAATCGCGTCGATGAGCTTCCCCTTGCCCATCGTCTCGTCCGTTTCGATGCCCATCTCCCGACAAGCCGCCCGCAGTTCGTCTTCCGTTTTCCCGGTGATGTCGAAACCCGTCTTCTCGAAGATCGCGTCCCGCATCGAGACCCGTCGGAACGGCGCCCGGAAGTCGATCTTCCGATCGCCCACCTGCACACACGTATCCCCGTCGTGCAACGCCCGGGCCACCGTCTCGAGCATCTCCTCCGTGAAGCCCATCATCCACCTGTAGTCCTTGTAGGCGACATAGATCTCCATGCAGGTAAACTCCGGATTGTGGGTCCGGTCCATGCCCTCGTTCCGGAAGTTCTTGCCGAACTCATAAACCCCGGCAAACCCCCCGACAATGAGCTTTTTGAGGTACAGTTCCGTCGCGATCCGCATATACAGATCCACATCCAGCGAGTTATGATGCGTCACGAACGGTCGTGCCGCCGCCCCCCCCGGAATCGGCTGCAGGATCGGGGTTTCGACCTCGACATAGCCCCGTTCGTCGAAAAACCGCCGCATGGTAGCGATAATCTTCGCCCGCTTCAAGAACACCTCCCTGACCTGCGGATTGACCACCAGGTCCACATACCGCATCCGGTAGCGCTGTTCCGGGTCGCTGAAGGCGTCGAACACCTGCCCGTCCTTCTCCTTGACGATGGGCAGCGGCCGGAGCGACTTGCTGAGCACCGTGAACCGCCGACAGTGCACCGACAGTTCCCCCATATTCGTAATGAAGGCAAACCCCTCGACCCCTACGAAGTCGCCGATATCCAACAGTTTTTTGAACACCGTGTTATAGAGTGTCGGATCCCCCTCCGGACACACATCGTCCCGGCGGATATAGACCTGTATCCGCCCGGTATGGTCCTGCAGCTCGAAAAAAGCGGCACTCCCCATGATCCGCCGCCCCATGATCCGCCCGGCAATCCGCACTTCCTGAAAATTAGGACTCTCCGGCGTATACCCGGCCCGAATCTCGGCCGCCGTCGCCGTCACATCATAAGCCGCTGCCGGATAAGGCTCGATCCCCAGCTCCCGCAGCTTGCTCATCGACTCGCGCCGCAACTGCTCCTGCTCACTCAATTCCATGTTTTCCATATCTTTCTTTTATCTATATTCTCTTTTGTCTTTAGTAACGGGAGGGTACTGTACCTTTTCTGAAGAAAAGGTACCCAAAAGACTTCCGAACGCATCCCGTTGGGATGCTTTGGCCGTGTCTGCCCGGTCTTTGGGTGGGGACTTTCGGCGTGGGCGCGCATTGGCTGCGAGAACCTTAAGCGCGCCTCGCCGAACGCCCCACCCACAACCCTGAGGATTGCGGAGCCTAAGGCTTAGCGTATGCTATCTGAAAGTTTTTTTGGTTCTTTTTGTTCACAAAAAGAACAGTTCCTGCCGGTTGCTAAAGTCATGCAAGGATATGCAAAGATAGGAAAAGGAGTTGGAAGAGACGAAATAAGCCGTTATATTTGTGGGGTAGGAGCGGAGGGAGTGGACGAGGAGGGATTAACTTTGCGGAAGCGACTCATGACACAAGATACGATCTGCCTATTGTTTGTGGTGTTGACCTTCGGGATCTCGCTGACCATCGGTTGGTTTGCGATTCCGAGGATCGTGATTATCGCCAAGATGAAGCGGCTGTTCGACGAGCACAACTCGCGGAAGGTGCACAAGGGGGCTATTCCGCGGTTGGGGGGGCTGTCGTTTTTTCCGGCGGCTATTTTTTCGTTTGCGTTCGTGCTGGGGCTCAGGTATCACTATGGGTACGACGTGGCGTTGGCTTTGCAGCTGGAGTTGCTGACCGAGTTTTTGTTCGTGATGTCGGGGATTCTGATCCTTTATTTCGTCGGGATGGCGGACGATTTAATCGGGGTCGGGTATCGGAATAAGTTCGTGGCACAGATTTTTGCGGCCGTTTGTTTGGTGTTGGCGGGGGTGACGGTTTTCGACCTGCAGGGGTTGTTCGGAGTGGGGCGGCTGCCGTTCGGTTGGGATTCGGTGTTGACGGTGGTGTCGGTGGTACTGATTGTCAACGCTTTCAACCTGATCGACGGGGTGGACGGTTTGTGTTCGGGTTTGGGAACGATTATTCTGACGACGCTCGGGGTGTTTTTCCTTTACTACGAACTCTACGTCTACGCGATGTTCGCTTTCGGGATGGTCGGGGTGTTGATCGCTTTTTTCCAATACAACGTACTGGGGACCAGGCTGAAGGTCTTTATGGGGGATACGGGGTCGCTGACTTTGGGGTATATGATCGCGTTCCTGGGGCTGAAGTTCGCCAACTTGGAACAAACGGTTTTCATTACCACCGGATTGGGTGAATCGTCGACGTTGGCGCTGTTGTTCGGGATGCTTTTCGTGCCGATTTTCGATACGTGTCGGGTTTTCGTCAGCCGGATATCGCGGGGCAAATCGCCTTTCTTTCCGGACAAAAACCACGTCCACCACAAACTCCTCAAACTCCACAGAACCCATTTGCAGAGTACCGGGATCCTGCTTTTGATGGAGCTGGGGTTCGTGGCACTGAACTTCGTACTGGCGGAATGGATCAGCTGGGGGGTGACTTGGATTTTGTTGATCGACATTTTGTTGGGAATCGGGATCAATATGACGCTCAACCGGTTGATCGGTCGTTACGGGCGCGAGTTGGGCGAGCATGAGGTGATACAGAGGCCGTAGTTTTTTTTCGGGGGGGCGGAGATAGTTTTTGCTGCCGGATGGGTGCCGAGCGGCACGCCCACCGGGCGTTTTGCTGGGGTTGTCTCTGCCCGTTTTTCTCGCCCGGATGGCCAATAAGACGCCCTTTGGGCGCGCCTGCCCGGCGTAAGGGCGGCCTGCGCGGCCTGAGCGCAGTTCTCTCAAGGTCCCGCGCGCCACGCCTTAGGAGCGATTCACTATTTCGCACCTGGCGAAATAGAATGAATCGCCCAGGCGCGCAGCCAAAGACTGTTTTCTCGCCCGAATGGCCAGTACCGAGTGCCGGGAGGCACCGC
>CAJTNK010000156.1 GCA_910577885.1 uncultured Rikenella sp. | reverse complement strand
ACGTTGCGTCTCGCCGCCGGGGGTGGCGTCGGCCGCCCGTCTCTACGAGACGGCAGTATGAGGGGGAAAGCATGAGATCGAGTTTTGGGCGGGGATAATTGCGACCTTCAGGTCGCCGGCCTTAGCGCCCAGGCGCGGAGCGCCTCGGGGGGTGGGCGCAAGGCCGAACTTTGTCTGTCAGGCCCGTTTTCGGCTTTCTCTTCCGTCAGGCCCGGTTGGAGTGCCCAGCGGCACCTGGAGGCAACGCAACGGAAAACCGTGCGCACGGCAGCCACTGTTCTGCGGATTGAGCCAGTTGAAGCGAAACTCAAAAAAGCGGACACCGGAACCGGACACCGACGATGACCAACAGTGTCCGTAATTACCGACGCACAACAACGCACCGTATCCTTTGTTGTTACCGGCGTCGCGGAAGCCCTGGGCCGATGCCGCTCGGTGCGCCCGAGGACGAATTTTCTCTGACAGAGCTTTCTTGCCCGGATGGCCAGTAAGGCGCCCTTTGGACGCGCCTGCCCGGCGCACCCGTTGGGTGTTTTACTAGCCTGTCGGGCGAAAAAACTTTGCCGAGAAAAGCCAGCTATCGCGAGCCTCAGCCGCTCCGAGGGGACGGAAAGAACTCCGGAGAAGAGCGGGAAATCGAAAGAAATAAAAAATATGTATCTTTGTTTTCTAAAATGCGCTCGGTGTGTCGAGGTTGGTCGGCGGGCGGCGGGCGTGCGAACCGCTCGGGGCATCCGGTCGGGGAGTCGGCGAGTGGGGCGAGTGGGGGGCGCAGAGGCGAACAAGAGCGTGAGCAAAGCGAAAACGAACGTATGAACGATAAAACGAAACAGTTGGTCGGGATCATCGTCCGGGCCATGGAAGACAAAAAGGCGGAACGGATCGTCAGCCTGGACCTGAGCGCTTTGGAGGGCGGTGGAGCGGTGTGCGACGCCTTTGTGATCTGCCAGGCGGAGTCGACGACGCAGGTGGGTGCCATTGTCGACGGGGTCGAGGAGGCCACGCTCCGGGAGAGTGGCGAACGGCCGTGGCGGGTGCAGGGGACCGATAATGCACTGTGGGTGGCTATGGACTACGGGGATGTGATGGTGCACGTGTTTCAGGCCGAAATGCGCGACTTCTACCGGCTGGAAGAGCTCTGGGGAGATGCGCCGGCGACGGAGTATACCGGCGAGCGTTAAATTTCCGTTATTACTGGCAGGGCCGCGCGACCACCGTCCGGCGGCCCGAGGAACAAATTTATGGCGAACGAAAAACGTAAGACAGTGCGACCGAGATTCAATATCTATTGGATGTGGGGGATTATTATCGCGATCATCCTCGGGTGGTCGTATTTCGGCGGGAGCGGGCAGCAGAGCAAGATCGGATGGGACATGCTCAGCGACACGCTGATGCGGAACGGCGATTTGCAGCGTGTGCAGGTGGTTAATCGCGAAGTCGCGCAGGTGTGGCTCAAACCACAGGCGGTGGCCCGGTACAAGGCGCAGGAGAGATTCCGCTATATTCCGGAACAGGGGCCTCAGTTCTTCTTGAATATCGGCTCGCTCGAGAAGTTCGAAACCGATTACCAGGCGGCTGCGGATAGCGTCGAAGTTCAGGATCGGGCGATCGATGTGCCGTCGCTGATGTTCGAGAATGAGAGTTCGGGGTGGACCACCTTTTTTGGGCAGGCTTTTCCGTTCTTGCTGATCGTCGTGTTCTGGATTTTTATCATGCGGCGGATGTCGGGCGGCGGCGGAGGAGCTGGCGGCGGGGCCGGTGGGGTGTTCAATGTGGGGAAGGCGAAGGCCAGGTTGTTCGACAAGGATAACGACCAGCGGGTGACGTTCAAGGATGTGGCCGGGTTGGATGAGGTCAAGGTGGAGGTGATGGAGGTGGTGGACTTTCTGCGGAATCCGGGGAAGTATAGTGAGTTGGGGGGTAAGATTCCGAAGGGGGCGCTGCTGGTGGGGCCTCCGGGGACCGGGAAAACGTTGCTGGCCAAGGCGGTGGCCGGAGAGGCCGATGTGCCCTTCTTCTCGATCAGCGGGTCGGATTTTGTCGAAATGTTTGTCGGGGTGGGGGCGTCGCGGGTGCGCGACCTCTTCAAACAGGCGAAGGACAAGGCGCCGTGTATTGTTTTTATCGATGAGATCGATGCCATCGGACGCGCCCGGTCGAAGAACAGCGGGTGGTCGTCCAATGACGAGCGCGAGAATACGCTCAATCAGTTGTTGACCGAGATGGACGGCTTCGGGACCAATGCCGGGGTGATCGTGCTGGCGGCGACGAACCGGGCGGATATTTTGGACAAGGCGTTGTTGCGGGCCGGACGGTTCGACCGGCAGATCGAAGTCGGATTGCCCGATGTCAAGGAACGGGCAGAGATTTTTGCGGTGCATTTGCGGAAGCTCAAGCTCGACCCGGCTTTGGAGACCGATTTCCTGGCGCGTCAGACACCGGGATTCTCGGGGGCGGATATCGCCAACGTTTGTAACGAAGCCGCGCTGATTGCCGCGCGGAAAAACAAGAAACAGGTCGAACGGCAGGACTTCTTGGATGCCGTGGACCGGATTATCGGCGGCTTGGAGCGCAAGAACAAAATCATTACGGAGACCGAGAAACGGACCATTGCTTACCACGAGGCGGGACATGCCACGGTGAGTTGGATGCTCAAGTGGGCGAATCCGTTGTTGAAAGTGACGATCATTCCGCGGGGGAGGGCCTTGGGGGCGGCGTGGTACTTGCCGGACGAGCGGCAGATCACGACGCGGGAGCAGATGCTGCATGAGCTGGCGTCGCTGCTCGGGGGACGGGCGGCCGAGGAGATGACCTTCGGCGAGATCTCGTCCGGGGCGCTGAACGACTTGGAGCGGGCTACGAAGCAGGCGTATGCCATGGTGGCGTATTACGGGATGAGTCGTGAGGTAGGGCATCGGAGCTTTTATGACAGCACGGGGCAGAGCGAGATGATGCTCGGGAAGCCTTATAGCGAGGCGACTGCGCAGCTGATCGACTGCGAGACGAACGATCTGCTGAAGGAGTGTTACGGGTTGGCCAAGCAGGTGTTGTGGGAGAATCGCGAGGGGCTCGAGGCGTTGGCCGAGCTGTTGTTGGAGCGCGAGGTGATTTTCGCGGAGGACTTGGAGCGGATTTTCGGCCGACGGCAGGCCGGGGCCAAGAATCCGTTAGAGACGGATTCGGGATCGGTGGCCACGGACACTGCGGCGGATACCTCTGCCACTGCGGCGGAGGGTGCTGCAGCCACCCCTGCTGCGGATGCGGCGGGGACGACGACGGATAATCGGCCGGCGACGGCCGGAACGGAGGGAGGAGAGAATTGATGGCGGCTAATTCGTTGGTAAAAAGGGCGTTGAGCGGCCTGGTGCTGGTGGCGTTGGTGGTGGGGATGACGCTCGCCTGGTACGACCCGGAGACGGGGCGGGCGGGGTGGACTTTCTACCTGCTGTGGACGGCGGTGGGGATGCTGACGCTGGCGGAGTATGTGCGGCTGGTTGCCAAAAAGGCTGCGGCGTTGAGGGGGAAGACCTTGTGGCTTTTGCTCGGGGGATTGTATATCGTGCAGGCTTTCTGCTTGATTCAGCGGATGAACCCGATGATGGTCGTGACGCTGATGACGGTGGTGTGGATGGCCGATACGGGGGCTTACCTGGTGGGGAGTGCGGTGGGGAGGCACCAGCTGGCGCCGGTGATCTCGCCCAAGAAGACCTGGGAGGGGTTTGCGGGGGGGATGCTCTTTGCGGTGGGGGTGGCGCTGGTGTGGTATGCGCTGTATTGGGAGGGGATTTTCGACGGCGGGGTGCAGCTTTGGGGGGCGGAGGCGTATGACGATCAGGATATAAAAAACGATGGTCTGGAAGTACCAGACGAGGTATCCGGCGAC
>CAJTNK010000155.1 GCA_910577885.1 uncultured Rikenella sp. | reverse complement strand
ACCCCCTTGAGGCTCTGCAAAACCCCGGTTGGAGTGCCCAGCGGCACCGCAGAGGCCGGCGATGCGAAGCATCGCGACGAGCTCTACAAAACTTCTCCGCCAAGAAATCAGCCGCAAGCCTGAGACCCCGATCTCCCCATGACGGCCGCCGCTAGCGGAAGGCCGCAATACGCCGCTCCACGCGACGAGATTGCGCCTTCCGCTAGCGGCACCCTGCCGGGCGAGAAAGTCCCACCCAAAAGGCCTGAGAGCGACCTAAACACCGTCTTCGACTGTCCTACGCGGGGGCGGTGCCTCCCGGCACTCGGTATGGGTCTGCTGGCGCCCCTAAAAAAAAGTCCGTCCCTCACACCCCGAGCTCCCGGATCGTGCGTTCGATGACCGGCGGGAAGTGGCGGTGTTCGAGCGTGTGGATCTTGGCGGCCAGCGTCTCGGGCGTGTCGTCCGCCGACACCGGCACCGTCGCCTGGAAAAGCGTGTCGCCACTGTCATACCGCTCGTTCACCAGGTGAATCGTGATCCCCGACTCCTTCTCGCCGGCCGCCAGGACAGCCTCGTGCACCCGATCTCCGTACATCCCCCGGCCGCCGAACTTGGGCAGCAGGGCCGGGTGGATGTTGACGATCCGCCCGGCGTAACGCTCCGTGAGGTGCTCCGGCACGAGCCACAGGAACCCGGCCAGCACGACGAAGTCGATCCGGAACTCTTGCAATAAAGATGCCACGCGTCCCGTCGGTTCGCGAAAATCGTCGCGCGTGAAGACCGCCGTCGGAACCCCGTGCCGTTCGGCGCGTGTGAGGGCGTAGGCATCGGCCCGGTTCGAGAGCAGCAGCGCCACTCGGCCGACCGTCGATCCCGCAAAATGGTCCATGATCGCCTCGGCGTTGGTCCCCGATCCCGAAGCGAAAATTGCTATATTGGTCATAATGAGTGAATTATACCGAAACCGGCAAATAAAAGTACAAAAAAAACCGGGACGACACCCGAGTTTCGGAAAAAAAGTATACTTTTGCCTTGAGTTTGGGTAAGTGCGGGGCGGAGCACCGACAGGCCCGAACGGAACACATGGTACGGATTATTGTTAAACCCTAAATCAAGAACATCATGTCAGAAATCTCTTCAAAAGTAGTCGAAATCATCGTGGACAAACTCGGCGTTGAAGCTTCGGAAGCAGTTCCGTCGGCCAGCTTCACCAATGACCTCGGTGCGGACTCGCTCGACACGGTCGAACTGATCATGGAATTCGAAAAAGAATTCGAAATCTCGATCCCGGACGAAGATGCCGAAAAGATCGCTACGGTGGGCGATGCGATCAGCTACATCGAAGGCAAAAAGAACTAAGCGCGATCGTCTGTTTTTTCGATTGTACGAAGTTACTGATAAAGGCTGTTTCGGACACTTTAGCAATATAGCGTTCGGAACAGTCTCTGTTTTGACGCGGACCACTATCTGTGCGGAACTGTGCGGAGAGGAACGGTGTCTTTTTCGGTTCCGTGCCTTGCCTCCGGCGGATCGCTTGCGGGGGAGAAAAGGCGATGGATGAAGAGGGCCGACGCGCGTCGTTTCTTACAACTTTAAATCCTGATATGAACTTGAGAAGAGTAGTAGTTACCGGGCTCGGGACCGTCAACCCCATCGGGAATAACATCGAAGAGTACTTCCGCAACCTCGAACAAGGGGTCGGCGGGGCGGCGACCATCACCCTGTTTGACGCTTCCAAATTCAAAACCCAGTTCGCTTGCGAGGTCAAAGGGTTCGACCCGAACCAGCACTTCGACCGGAAAGAGGCGCGGAAATACGACCGCTTTACGCAGTTTGCCTTGGTGGCTGCCAAGGAGGCTGTGCAGGATGCCGGACTGGTCGATGGCGAAAACAATACGTTCGATTCCGTGGACAAGGATCGGGTCGGAGTCGTCTGGGCGTCCGGGATCGGCGGGATCGGCACTTTCTTCGACGAAGTCGTCTACTTTGCCAAGGGAGACGGTACGCCGAAGTACAACCCGTTCTTTATTCCGAAGATGATCGCGGATATCGCCGCGGGGCATATCTCGATGAAATACGGCTTCCGGGGACCGAACTATTGTACGGTGTCGGCTTGCTCGTCGTCGAACCACGCTTTTATCGACGCCTTGAACCTCATTCGGTGGGGCAAGGCCGATGTGATTGTCTCCGGAGGATCGGAAGCGGCGATCAACCCGGCCGGGATCGGCGGGTTCAATGCCATGCAGGCGCTCTCGACCAGAAATGACGATCCGGCGACCGCTTCGCGGCCGTATGACACGGGCCGGGATGGTTTTGTGATGGGCGAAGGAGCCGGGGCGTTGGTCCTGGAAGAGTACGAACATGCCAAGGCCAGGGGGGCGAAAATCTATGCCGAGGTGATCGGCGGGGGGATGAGCGCCGATGCTTACCATCTCACGGCGCCGGATCCGGAAGGGGCCGGAGCGGTGCTGGCCATGCGCGAGGCGTTGAAAGATGCCGGCATTACGGCCGATCAGATCGATTACATCAACACGCACGGGACTTCGACGCCGGCGGGCGACTTGCCGGAAATGAAGGGGATTGCGACGGTCTTGGGGGACCATGTCTACCAGGTCAATATCAGCTCCACGAAGTCCATGACCGGCCACTTGCTGGGCGGGGCGGCGGCGATTGAGGCGCTGGCGTGTATCATGGCGATCGACCGCGGGATTGTGCCGCCGACGATCAATGTCACGGAGCGCGATCCGCAGATCGATCCGAAGATCAACCTGACGTTGGGGAAGGCGCAGCGCAGGGAAGTCAATTGTGCTTTGAGCAATACTTTCGGATTCGGGGGGCACAACTCGACGGTGATCTTCCGGAAAGTCAAATAATCGTCGTTTTTTCTCGCCGTCCGGCTCTGCTTCTCGCGCTTGCGGGGGCGGCGGGGCGGCGGGCATTGCGTAACCGGCCGTTTCACACCTGAGAGGTGGTGCGACGGCCTTTTTTATATGCGACACGTATGAATCTGCTACGTCTTTTCCGGCGTCGACCGGCGCCGGGCGATCGGCCTTATTATGCGTGGTTGAAACGGTGTCTCGGCATCGTGCCCGATAACGTGGAACTCTATAAACTGGCCTTGGTGCATCGGTCGGCGTCGGTCGAGGTCGGCGAGGGACGCACTGTGAACAACGAGAGGCTCGAATTCCTGGGCGATGCGGTGATCGAGACGGTCGTCTCGGAGCTCCTCTTCATCGAGTATCCGGAGGCCAATGAAGGTTTTCTGAGCAAGTTGCGTTCCCGGATGGTGAGTCGCGAGACGCTCAATCGGGTGGCTCTCGACCTGGGGTTGAACGAGATTATCGTGGCACACCCGTCGAGTCTGGTGGCTAGTCGCCACAACATCTACGGCGACGCGTTCGAGGCGCTGGCGGGGGCGCTCTACCTGGACCAGGGGTATGAGGTGGCCAATCGGGTGTTGATCGACCGGATCTTCTCGGAGCATGTGGACCTCGAGGCGTTGGAACAGACCGAAAAGGATTTCAAAAGCCGGGTGATCGAGTGGGGGCAGAAACATCATCGGACGGTGGTTTTCCGCAGTTGCGAGTGTGCGGATCATGTGGAGTTGGCTCCGCACTTCGAGTCGGAGCTGCTGGTGGATGGCGAGCGGGTGGGGTATGGCGACGGGCGTTCCAAAAAGGAGGCGGAACAGGTCGCTGCCCGGCAGGCGTACGAGACATTGTGCCGTTGAAGATTTTCGGTGTATTGGGCGGATTTGCCGCCAGGTCCATGCGATGCGTAGCATCGCCAGCCCACCGCGGGCACGCGGCCAAAGACTGTTTTTCTCCGCCGGATGGCCAATACCGAGTGCCGGAAGGCACCGCCTGCCCGGCGTAAGGGCAGCCTGCGCGGCTTGAGCGCAGTCGAATACTCTGTTTTGGTCGCCCGCCCGCCTAAATA
>CAJTNK010000154.1 GCA_910577885.1 uncultured Rikenella sp. | reverse complement strand
CGCCCCCCCCCCCGGTCCATCGAAATGTCAAACCAAAAACAGATTTTCAAAAACAATGATGAGTAATGCACTTCCCGGAGAGATCCGTCTGATCGGTGGCGGTCGTCGTCTGACGGTCGAGATCGAGGGCCAGATCGGTCTTCCGGAAGGGTGGTTGTCCGAGGAGGAGTCGAATCGGTCGGCCACGTATGAGAGTTTCCGTCGCCAGCTCGACCGGCTGGGGCGCAGCACGGCCCGTCGGATCGAGGTCCATATCCGTTCGACCGGCGGCAATGTCCAGGATGCGCTGTTGATCTACGAGACCCTGTGCAACCTGGCCTCTGCGGGGGCCGAGATTACGACCCTCTGCTCGGGTTATACGGCCTCGGCGGCGACTTTGGTCGCCCAAGCCGCTACGTCGGGCCGTCGGCTGGTTTCGGCCAACGCGCTTTACCTGATCCACAACGCCACGACGACGCTCGAAGGGAACAGCCTCGATGCCGAGCATACGTTTCGGCTGCTGGGCGAGACGGATGCACGTTTGGCCGAGATTTATGCCGGTCGTTCGGGTCGTTCGGCCGAGGAGTTCCGGGAGCTGATGGCCCGGAACGGGGGTCGTGGCGAGTGGCTTTCGGCCACGGAGGCCGTGTCGGCGGGTTTGGCGGACCGGGTGCACCGGATATCGCCGCTGGCCGAGGTGCGTAATCGGGTGTCGGCGCGGATCCGGGGATGGTTCGGCACCCCCTCGCGGTCGGACCAGGAGCAGGAGTCGGAACGGGGGTCGGAGCGGGTGGCATCGGCGGGAGCGTTGGCTCCTGAGGTGCGGTCAGCGGCTGCCTTGGGCTCGGATCTTCGGGCTCGGATTTCGCCTTCGACGACGCGTCCGCGCGAAGATCCGGCAGTTCTGACAGCGGGTATGCTGGGTGCGGGTCTTTCGGAGGAGACCTCTCGCAACGGGCAGGCTTATGAGTCTGACGCGCTCCGTCTGCGTCGGGGTTGTTAACATTTTATTAACCGTTTGTTGACCGTTCGGGAGGGGTGGAGAGGGGGAGTAGGGATCGGTGAACGAACAATTATTAACAATTTATTAACAGAAAACAAAGCAAGTATGGGAAAGATTATTTCGAATCCGAAGAATTACACCGGAAATGAGTTGGAGAGCGTCTTTTTCCGGCCGTTGGTGAGCGGCCCGAGCGCCCTGGACCTCGGCATCCGGATGATGTACAACATGCCGGTTCCGACGACCCTGAATTTCTGGAAGCGGGGTGTCGATCTGCTGCAGAAGTACAGCGCCGGGTGGAACGGCTCGTCGGCCTCGGACAAGTATCAGAAGGTCATCGAGCTGAGCAAGGTGAAGGCCGAGATGGGGTACGGCGCGGAGGACTATTTTTCGATGGTTTACGAGCGCATTGCGGGGAGTCCGGAGGTGAACCTGGGCGACCTGAGCGGCACGGAGTTGGAAGAGGCCGAGACGGCTCTGTTTCGCGAGTCGATCGCCGAGTCGATCCGTGCGACGATGTGGGTGGGCGATACGGCTCGTTCCGGCGGATTCAACACCTTCGACGGTTTCTTCAAACGGTTGATGGCTGATACGGGCACGGGTGCCGACGACGTGAAGCGGGTCGAGATGACCTCGATGGTCACGGCGGGCAATGCCGAGAAGCTTTTCAAGGCGATGTACGCAGCGGCCCCGGCCGAGTTGCGGTCGATGAAGGCCGACGGCCACTTGGTGTTGCTCGTTACGCGCGACGTGGCCGAGAACTACGAGGAGAGTCTGCTGAGCGGTTCGTTGGACAGCGTTCGTGCGGCGAAGATCAACGGCATCGACCGGTTGTCGTTCCGCGGGATCCCGGTCGTGGACATCCAGGCCGACGCCTACCTGACGGCCGTGGGCGACCAGCCGACCTCGTGGGCGATCCTGACCGACAGCCGGAACCTGGCCGTAGCGGTCAATACGTCGGATTTCCCGGGTTCCGAGGTGGCGATGTGGTACAACCCGGATCAGATGGAGAACCGGCAGCGTGCCACCTTCATGGCCGGCTGCGACTACCTGTTGCCGGAGTTGATCGTGACTTCGTACACGGCGGTTTAGTCCGGCAGCACCGCCGTTAAGTGCGGGTGGTATGGTGTTTGGGTCCGGGCGTTTCGCCTGGTTGATCGGTGTGTGTCCGCCCTTGGCTTGTAGTAGGCCAAGGGCGTTTTTTGTTGAGGCTGTCGCCGGTTTTTTGCTTGGTCCAGTCTTTGAGGTTGCTCGTCCGATAGGTTCGGTTCGGGCCTTTGGCGAAGAAAGCCCCGGCAAAACGCCGGTTGCGTGCCCACCCGGCCCCGGGGTGGCGCTCGGCACTCGAACCGCACCCACAGGGCGTTCTACTGGCCATCCGGGCGAAAAAACCGCTCCGACCGCACGGCCCCACAAAACTCACAGCGTAATCCGGACCACACGACGGGCATCCTGACGCACCTTATAGCGGTCGTCGATCCGACGACCGACCAGCCAAACGATCGTTTCGCCCGAAACCAATACGCCCTGCCGAGCCTTGTCCGGCACCGGCACCTTGGCATCGACCAGAAAATCGCTCACCTTCTTTTGGCCCGCCATCCCCAACGGAATGAACCAATCCCCCTCCCGCCACCGCCGCAGCCGCAACGGGAATTTCAACGCGTCGGCCGACAGGTAAGCCACGTTGGCCGGACCGGCCAACGAATCCGGCAGGTCGCTCATCGCCAGCCACTCGATCCGCGGATCATCCTCCGACAAGAGCTCCTCCCGGAACGGTTCGACCTCTCGCGGAACAAGCAGAAGCCGACCGCGGTCCGCCACCGCTCCCCACAACGGCGCTTCGAATCGTTTGCCGGAAGCCGTAACATCCTCTTTTTCTTCGCATTCCTCCAGCAGCACGACCATATCCGCCACCGTCTCCGACGCAAAACCGAAGGGTCTCAACAGCTCGTACAACTCGAACGCCCGACACGCCGGATCCAACACCCGCAGGTCGATCTCCCGGGAGGTGACGAAGGCCCGTTCGCGCAACCGTTCGATATGCAGATCCACAAACTGTTGCGTCTGTCGGAGCCTGACGAGCGTCTCCTCCATCGTCCGCCCGAATCGGTTGCCCGAAGCACTCTCCAGCCGCGGTAAGATATCGTGTCTGAGGCGGTTGCGGAGGTATTTGAGCGTCCCGTTCGAGGAATCTTCGCGATACGGAACATCGGCCTCCGCCACGTAAGCCGTCACCTCGTCGCGCCGCGCGAACAACAGCGGCCGAACGATCCGTCCGCGGCGGTCGCCGATCCCGGTCAACCCCCGCAAGCCGCTCCCGCGCAGCAGGTTGATAAAGAAAGTCTCCGCCGAATCGTCGGCGTGATGCGCAATGGCGATCCGGTCGTACCCCTCTCGGTCGCACAGCTCCTCGAACCACCCGTAACGCAACCGTCGGGCCGCCATCTGAATCGATTCGCCGTACTCCTGCGCCTCGGTTTCGGTGTCGAACCGTTCGACGTACAACGGAATACCGTGCTCGCGACAATAGGTCTCGACCAGCCGTTGGTCGCCATCGGACTCCGCCCCGCGCAATCCGAAATTGCAATGAGCCGCCCCGATTCGTCCCGCATAGGCCCGCCGCATCAGGTCGAGCAGGCTCATCGAATCGATCCCCCCGCTCACGGCAACCAGGATACGTTCTCCGGCACCGATCAACCGCCGATTCGCCACGTATTCGCAAAATTTCTCGTACATCATAGTTTTATGATTTGTTTTTCCGCGGTCCGCCTCTTCGTCTCCCTTCTTTCTGAAGGCCCCGCAACTGAAAACCGCGCGAACCGGGCTGTGTCGGCCTTAAGCGTAGCGGCTGGGCCAGCTGGTCGTCGTCGGTTCCTTCGGGGAGTGGCAGTGCCCGCTACTTGGGCTTTCAGCTACGGCTTTCTCGCCCGACAGGCCAGCAAAAC
>CAJTNK010000153.1 GCA_910577885.1 uncultured Rikenella sp. | reverse complement strand
GATTTCTCGCTGCATTTTGCGACGCAAACCCAGCAAAAGCCCCTGTGGGGCCGCCGGGCGGGCGGTGCCGCGCGGCACTCGAACCGGGCCAGCCGGTTGCAACCTGCATTGTCCGCGCGCTGGCGGATATTGGCGAAACAACATGAGTTGTTTCGCCAATATCCTACTCCAGCAGTCGCGCGCGGGATCTTTGAGAGAACTGCGCTCAAGCCGCGCGGGCTCCGCTTACGCCGCGGGGGCGCGCCCATAGGGCGTTTTATTGGCCATCCGGGCGAGAAATTTGCCACGAAAAACCCAGTCTTCGCGTGCCGAGCGGCACCCTGACGGGCGAGAAAAACGGGCAGAGACAACCCCGGCAAAACACCCGGTGGACGTGTCGAGCGACACCCGAGCGGCACCCTGACGGGAGAGAAAAACACAACCGCCCCCCTCCCTCAACGCCGCGTGAAACCGCCGACAAACAAACGGCGGCCGCGGGGAGCCTGTTCCGTCTCGACAATCCCGGTCAGCGCGTCCGGCCCATCGTCGTGTGCGTTGGCCCGAAAAAAACGCCGGAAACCGATCACCGCCGCAGCGAATTCCGGCCAACGGAGCCGCCAGTCGGCCGGCATCCGGACCATCCGCACAACCGTAGAAGCATGCGTCAGGATACGCGACTCCTTGTTGCCGCTCTGGTGGAAAAGCCGAACCGCGCAACCCCGCATCCCCCGCTCGACCAACCGCCTCTCCACCGCCCGGCCGAACCCTCGACCCCCGTTGTTGCTCTCGATATGAGCCGTCGTCGAGCCATTCCGCTCCAGCATCGACGCCACGGCGCCTTCGGTCGCCTCCATCGGCTCGGCCGTGTAGAGCACGTCCGTGACGTAACAGAGACCATCCTCGGCCACGGCGTAACAGATCGAACAGAGCCGGTCGCGCCCCGTGTCGGCCGTGTCGGTGTAGTTCGAACGACGCAACAGCCCGCTCGGCAACGAGTCGTAAGTCTCGAAAGCGTCGTACAACAACCCCTCGCGGACCGTAGGACGGCCCTGGTACAGAGCCTCGAAGAGCAACGGATCGGCCCGGCGACGCTGCGCGAGCCACTCCACCGAATGACGCTGCGGCCACAGCGACTCGCCCTCGATGCGCGGGTCCAGCTCCGTCGGCGGTTCGGTCCGGAGGGCCGGGAACGACACCGCGACCCACGTATCCGGCGAAAGCCCCTCGAGCTGCCGCCACTCCGTCAACTCCACCACCCGTTCGGTCCGCCTCAGACGACCGATCAGGTCCTCCTCGTGCCACCGCGTGCAAACCACCAACTCACGCGAATCGTCGTGCAACCGGGTCCGCGCAACGGCATTGTACCACTCCCACACCCGTTCGCGAACCAACGGCGAGTTGGCCTCCAGAGCGTCTTTGTAGAGGTCGTCGGCAATCAGCACGTCGACCCGCGAACCGGTCAACGAGCCGGTGCGTCCCACCGCCTTCAAGCCGCCGCCGCGACCCACACAGTCGAACTCCTGAGCCGTTCGGCGGGCGGTTCGTTCGCCGGCGGACCGCGGACCGCTCCCCTTGAGACGCGTCCCCGGAAAGACCCCTCGGTACGGACCGTCGTCCATCAGCCGTTGGACCTGCTGAGCGAAACGTCCCGACAGCGCGAACGAATAGGAAGCGACGGCGATCCGCAACTCCGGATCGCGCCCCAGCAGATAGGCCGGCAACACCACCGACGCACCGAGACTTTTCCCATGCTGCGGCGGCACGCTGACCATCATCCGCCTCACCCGACCCTCGGCAAAAGCCTCCAGGAGCCGGTAATAAGCCCGATGGAACGGGGTCCACTCCAGCTCGGGCAGCACCACCGACCCGAAAGCCGTCAACTGTCTCCGGGCCCGTTCGTTCCGCGGCCGGTTCACGCCGACGACGGGCCCTTGCGAGACCCCCGGCCGCAAGCCGCGCTCCATTTTGTCCGGCTTTTCGGCACCGCGACACTCGACGACCGAACCGCTCCCGATCGTCTCTTGGTTGACTTTTCGCATAATTCCTCCTTTCCGTCTTCTTCCGACTTCACACCACCGGTCTCCTCAGATGGCACCGCGCCCACCGGAACCAAAGCCGCCTCCACCTCCTCCAACGCATCGTCCGACAACCGACTCAGATCCACCGTCGCCAGGGGCTCGACCTCCTCCCGCTCGGGCAACCGACCCGCCTCCCGAATCACCTTCAAACGCAACTCGACACACCGCTCCATCCCCCTCACGGCCAGCATATAAGCCCGAGCCGAAACTCCCGGATTCTCCTCCAACTCCGAGGGCTTCACCAAATCCGCCACCCAACGGTAACATGACTCCATCGAATCGATCCGACGCAACTCCTCATCCATCCATACTTCTCTCAACATAACTTGTTCTTTGATTTTTTTACCTTTTTACTTTAGTGACGGGAGAGTACTGTTCTTTTACCTTCGGTTTCCCCGCCCTGCCTTCGGCAAAACGTGCAATCGTTCTTTGGCTACGAGCCGGAACTGTTCTTTTTGTGAACAAAAAGAACCAAAAAAACTTTCAGATAGCATACGCTAAGCCTTAGGCTCCGCAGTCCTCAGGTTGTGGGTGGGGCGTTCGGCGAGGCGCGTAATACAATTAAAACCTCAGCGCGCCCACGCCAAACGTCCCCACCCAAACACAGGTTGACACGGCCAAAGCATCCCAACGGGATGCGCTCGGAAGTTCTTTGGATCCCTTTCTTTCAAGAAAGGGACAGTACCCTCACGTTGCAAAACACGGTTTACAGCTTGTCGAACGCAAGAGGAGCGAAGCGAGAGTTAAAAAGGGACAGTACCGGCCCGTAGCTAAAAGAAAAAGAGTCAGAGGATAATACCGCCGATGCAACGGCGAGCAGAGGATGAGCCGAGGCCTGAGGCCGGGTCGTATTCGGGGAATTCGGAGCGGTTCGCCTCGACATACTCGACCGCGACGCGCAGGAAAGTACGTGCATCGCGCAGCGCCTGGCGCGAGAGGAGTTGCCACTCGTCGGCCGAGGCAGCGCCCAACGACGTCCGAACCGTCGTGCCGTTTCCCGTGTTCTCGCTCTTCGAGACGGCGGCCACCGTCGTACTCCGATTCGTCAAGTCGTTCAGTTCGCTCTCGGTGCGAGTCGAGCCCGAATCCTCGCCGTCCACCTGACGCGTGCCGTCGACCGTGTCGGCCCGCAGGCTCTGTTGGGTCGACTCCTCCGAAAGGATCGTTTTGTCCAACGTATCCTTCGAATCGGAAGACTGCTGGACCTCCTGTTTCTCGGTCAGGGACATCGAGATCGAGGTATCTTCCTGCGTCGAAGCGGTACCCTCGACGCTCCCTTTGACGAGGCTGGAGACAGTCACCGTCTGCTGGTCGTTCGCCTCACGGAGCGTCTGCTCTTCGGCCTCCTGCTTGGTGGTCGAGTGGTCGGTCGTCAGGCGAGTGGTCGTTTCGGAGGAGGTCTTCGTGTCGATCTGCTGGCGGGTCGACTCCGACCGAACGGTATCCGTCCGATCCTGCGAATCGTTCTTGGTGGCCGACGAGGTTTGTGTCGTCTCGGACGACGACGGACGGACGATCCCCCGGTCGGAAGCCCGGACGGCCAGTTCGCCGATCAGCTCATAACGAACGAAATGGGCCAGGGCGGGTTTGATATACCCGCACACGAAATCCCGATACTGTTCCAGGATCATCCGGCGGTACATGGCCTCTCCGAAAGCCGGCCGGATATACCGGAGCTGAGCCGCTTCGATACGGGCCTCCCGAATGTGGGCCGGATCGATGGCGTCGTCGGGCGAAAAAGCCAGCGAAAGCACGTCTTCTTGTGTGATTAATTGCATAATAAGTTCTTCTATAAGTATTCAAATCGTTTACCTTACACCGGCCCCGGGGTGCCGCTCGGCACTCGAAGACTGGATTTGACTCGGACAAGC
>CAJTNK010000152.1 GCA_910577885.1 uncultured Rikenella sp. | reverse complement strand
GATGCAAAGCATCGCGACTCGTGCCGGAAAATGTTCTCCGTCCGAAACTCGGCCGAGATCTCCCCATGACGGGCCGGAGCTTCGCCCCGCGAAGGCCCGCTATTTCTCGCTACGCTCGAGCGACCTCCGCTGGCGTCAGCCGAGAAACTACTTTGCCCAACAGTCATTGTCCGCGCGCCTTTTTCCACACAGCCGTCTCGAAGAGACGGGCGGCCGACGCCACCCCCCGGCGGAAGGCCGGTACCGCTCGGCACTCGAAAGCTGGAGTTGGCTCGGCAACAAGCTTCGACTGCCCTGCGCGGGCGACGGACTAACTAAGGCAGAGAGAATCCCGGCAAAACCGGGCAAGAAATCCCAACAACCCCCAAAAACTACCTCGACACCGGATCGCCGCCCCGCAGGCGACTCAGGGTAGAGAGCGTAATTCCCAGGTACGAAGCGATATGACTCAGGTTGACTCGGCGGCACACGTCGGGAAACTGACGCTGAAAAGCTTCGTAACGTTCACGGGCCGAGAGAGTCAGTCGCTCCTGGTGGCTGCGGTGGAGACGCCGGTATTCGTTCTGATGGATGATGCGCCCCCAGTTGCAGAGTTCGAGGTCGGTTTCCCACAACTCGCGCAGGTCGGTCAGGGCGATCCGGTAGGCGTCGACCGCTTCGAGCGTCTCGACCACCTCTTCGCTCGGCCGATCGTAGTAGAGCTCGTCCATGCTGAAAACCAATCCTCCATCGCCCAAAAACGAGGTGGTGATTTCGTTGCCGTCCACCGGCCAGAACGAACGCGTCATGCCCCGTTCGATGAAATAGGCGCACCGGCTGTACGCGTTTTCGCGGATCAGCCGGTGGCGCTTCGGAAAACTGCACGCGACGAGCCGTTCGGCCAGCTTCCGAACCGTCGCGTCCGACACCGGACAAACCCTGCGCATCGTCTCGATGATCTTCTGCATCGCGCTATTCGGTTTCGCCCCAGAGCCGGGCCAGGTGAATCAATGTTTCGGTGGCCCGGGCCATCGTGTCGACCGAACAGTACTCGTACCGGCCGTGAAAATTGGCCCCTCCCGTGAAGAGGTTCGGACACGGCAGCCCCATGTACGAGAGTCGCGCTCCGTCCGTTCCGCCGCGAATCGGTTTCAGGACCGGCCGCACCCCGGCCCGTTCCATCGCCCGCCACGCCCGTTCGATGATCTCCGGATGAGGCTCCACCCGTTCGCGCATGTTGTAGTACTGGTCCGTGAGGGTCAGCGCGACGGTCCCGGTTCCGTACCGCTCGTTGAGCAATGCCGCTGCCGAGGTCATGACCCCTTTCCGAGCCTCGAACCGCTCGCGCGAGTGGTCGCGGATGATGTACTCGGCCGTTGCGTGTTCCACAGTGCCCTGCATCGACACCGCGTGGTAAAACCCGTCGTATCCGTCGGTGTGTTCCGGCCGTTCGCCGGGCGGCAACAGGCCGTTCAACTCGCACAACACCTGAAGAGCATTAATCATCCGTCCTTTGGCATACCCGGGATGAATCCCGCGCCCGCGGATTTCGACCCGTGCTTCGGCGGCGTTGAAGTTCTCGAACTCCAACTCCCCCTCGCCGCTGCCGTCCACCGTGTAGGCCACCTGCGCCCCGAAGCGCTCGACGTCGAAATGGTCGACTCCGCGGCCGATCTCTTCGTCGGGCGTGAATCCGATCCGGATTCGCCCGTGCGGAATCTCGGGATGATCCATCAGGTATTCGGCGGCGGTCATAATAATCGCCACCCCGGCCTTGTCGTCGGCACCGAGCAGGGTGGTTCCGTCGGTGGTCACAAGCGTATGCCCCTTCAGGGCCGCGAGTTCCGGAAACTCCCGCGGACTCAGCGTCAGGCCGGCTCCTTTGAGTTCGATGTCGCCGCCGTCGTAGGCCTCGATGACCTGCGGCCGCACATCGGCGCCGCTCATCTCGGGCGAGGTGTCGACATGGGCGATGAATCCGATGGTGGTCGTGGTCTGCGACGCTGAGTTCGACTCGCCGCAGCCGGTGGCGGGAATGCTCCCCGTCACATAGCCGTATTCGTCGATCTCGACCTCCGTCAGTCCGAGTGCGAGCATCTCTTCCACCAGGTGGTTCAACAGACCGAGCTGTCGGGCGGTCGAGGGATAGGTGTCGCTCTCCGGGTCGCTCCGGGTGTCGAACGAGACGTAACGCAGCAGACGTTCCAACAGTTTTTCTTTCATGATTCTTCGTATATAAGTAAGTATAAGCCCCCGCCCGCGGTCGTCGTTACTTGTGCCGTTTGGCCAGCTCCTGCTCCAGGTCGGCCAGCGAAAGGCCGTTCGCTTCGAGCAACACCAACAAATGGTATACCAAGTCCGACGCCTCGTAAACCAAGTCCGGTTTGTTCTGCGCCACGGCCTCGATCACCGTCTCGACGGCCTCTTCGCCCACTTTCTGAGCGATTTTGTTCACCCCGCGCTGGAAGAGTTTGGTGGTGTACGAGGTGGCCGGCATATCGCGGTGCCGCTGCCGGATGACGGCCTGGAGGTAGCGGATGAACCCTTCGGTCTCTCGGGGCGAGTCGGAGAAGCAACCCGAATGGCCCGTGTGGCAGACCGGTCCGGCCGGAACCACCCGGATCAACAGCGTATCGGCGTCGCAATCCATGGCGATCGACCGGATGGCGAGTGTGTTTCCGCTGGTTTCTCCCTTGGTCCAGAGTCTTTGTTTGGTGCGGCTGTAGAAGGTCACGAGCCCTTCGGCGCGGCTCTTCTCATACGCCTCGCGGTTCATGTAGCCCAGCATCAGGACCTGCAGCGTGCGGTCGTCCTGAATAATGACGGGCAACAGGCCGTCGCCGTTTTTTTCGAAGTTCAGTTTGTCGATATCCGGTGTCATGGACTGGTAGATTAATTAGGGTTAATGTTTTATTCCGTTTGTTCTCTTCCTTGTTCCCGGAGGCACCGCAACTGCGCCACCGGCGTTTTGCTGGGGGTGTCTTTGCCTAGTTTTCTCTCTGGGGAAGAAAGAATCTCTTTCCTCTCCCCCGCTCGAGCCGCGGGGCTCCTATTCTCTCCTATGCGGCAGAAAGAACGCAGTCCCAAAAACACAGCCCGAAAGGCTGCCGCCTCCTGGCCATTCCCCGCCCTTTTTGGCCCGCCCCCTCGGAGAAAGTTCGGCCCGTCGCCCACCCCCCTGAGGTTGTGCAAACCCCCGGTTGGCGTGCCCAGCGGCACCGACAGGGCCGGCGACTCTGCGAGTCGCTATTTTCTCCGTCCGAAGCTCGGCCGGGATCTCACTATGACGGCCGACGCCAGGCGGAAGGCCGGTGCCGCTCGGCACGCGAAGACTGGGTTTTTCTTCGCCGGATGGCCAACAAGACACCCTTTGGGTGCGGTTGGAGTGTCTATCGGCACCTCGCCCCGCCCGGTGGGCGCAGAGGCGCATATTTCTGTTTACCGATCGGCTGCAAACCCTTCTCGGAGAAAGTTCGGCCTTGCGCCCACCCCCCTTGAAGCTGTGCAAAACCCCGGTTGGAGTGCCCAGCGGCACCGCAGAGGCCGGCGATTCTACGAATCGCAACTTACTCTGCCCCAAGCTCGGCCAAGATCTCCCCATGGCGGGCCGGACGCCTCCCCCTCGGGAGGGACGCACAGCGTCTTTTACTGCCAGCCTCTACCCCAAACGATCCTCCCGGGCGCCCGACCCGAAAAAACCTACTCCGCCCAACGGTCTCTGTCCGCGCGCCCCGCCTTAGGAAGAAAGAGCCCCAGCAAAACACCCAACGGGGCCCCCGGCGGGCGGTGCTTTCCAGCATCGGTAGGGGCTATTTGGGCAAGAAAACAGTCTCTGTCCGCGCGCCTGGGCCGAGCTCTAACCATAGCGGGCCGGACGGTCGCTCCCGGGCGCCCAGCCTTTTCTCATCTCGCTAAAAACCGCGATCATAGATCGCGCGCCCCTCCGCCGCCCCCCGCGGAGGGCGCAACTTCGTTGCTGCTCC
>CAJTNK010000151.1 GCA_910577885.1 uncultured Rikenella sp. | reverse complement strand
AGCGATTCACCTATTTCGCACTCGGCGAAATAGAATGAATCGCCAAGGCGCGCGGACAATGACCGTTGGGCGGAGTAGTTTCTCGGCTGATGCCGGCGGAAGGCCGCTCGTCTCTTCGAGACAGCTGTACGAGGAAAAGGCGCGCGGACAATGACCGTTGGGCGGAGTAGTTTCTCGGCTGATGCCGGCGGAAGGCCGCCCGTCTCGAAGAGACGGCTGTATGGGAAAAGGCGCGCGATCTATGATCGCGGTTTGTTGCCAGATAAGAAAAGACCGACCACAGCGGAGCTTTGCAACTCGGCGGAACCCAGCCCGGCGGCGACCACTGGCGGCTATAAGCCGGAGGCCTTGGAAGCGAGGGGCCGAGCAAAAATCGAAACCGATAGAGAAAAAACAACATCAGCATAAGACAGAACCCTGGTGGAACAGGGGCGGAATAGCGATTATGAAAAGAGTATGTACGATAGGCCGACTGCGGTCGTTTTGGTCGACGCTGCTGGCTGTGATTTTAGCGGTGCTTTTGCCGAGTCCGGCGCTGGCGCAGGGGAAAGGCGAAAAGGTGGAGTTCGAGGCGCAGGCGCCGTTGCGGGTGGGCGTGGGCGAACAGTTTCAGTTGCAGTTTACGGTCGGGATTTCCGGGGCGGCGAATGTCGATCTGAATGCCGTGCAGTTTGCGGCGCCGGAGTTGGAGGGGGTGGTGCGCGTACTGGCCGGTCCGGTTCCGTCGTACGGGACTTTTATGTCGACCCAAGGGAGCGTGTCGCAGAGCAAGACCACGGTGACTTATACTTACCTGGTGCAGGCGGAGACGGCCGGAACCATCCGGATACCGGCCGCGGGGGTGACCGTCGGCGGGAAGAAGTACCGGAGCCGGGCGTTGAACATCGAGTGCGTGACGGGCGGAGGAGGCGGGGGACGTTCTTCCGGTCGCGGTGACAGCGGAAGTGGCGACCGGTCGTCGGGCGGGGGGCGACAGCAGCGGGGAAAAGTGGGGGCGAACGATGTGCTGCTGCGGATCGAGGTCAACAAGACCGAGGTGTATCGCGGGGAACCGATCGTGGCGAGCTTGATCCTCTATACCCAGGTCGATATCGCGGGGGTGGAGCAGGTGAAGTACCCGGCCCTGAACGGTTTTTGGGCGCAGGAGTTGGATGTCTCGGGCGTCGGCGGGGGCCGGTCGACGATCGGCGGTCGGGTTTATCACAGCCAGGTGGTGCGGCAGTGGCTGCTCTATCCGCAGCGCGCCGGGACCATCGAAATCGAACAGGCCCAGTTCACGGTGGTTGCGCGACTGGTGGAGGAGCCGGAGCAGACGGGAACGGTGTACGACCTGTTGTACGGCGGGGTGCCGCAGGTGAAAAACGTGCAGTTGAAAATCAGCTCGCCGGTGGTGAAGATCCGGGTGAAGGAGTTGCCTCAGCCTCAGCCCGAGGGGTTTACCGGTGCCGTCGGTCAGTTCGAGCTGGCTGGCGGGATCTCCGGCGACCGGTTTTCGGCCAACAGTGCGGGGGCGATCACCGTCCGGTTGAGCGGGACCGGGAACTTTCCGTTGATCGAGGCGCCGGAGATCGTGCTGCCCGAGGCGGCTTTCGAGCAGTTCGACCGCAAAACCAACGAACGACTCACCCATACGCCGTGGGGAACGACCGGCGAAAAGACATTCGAGTATCCTTTCATCGCGCGCGCCGAGGGGCAGTATACGTTGCCGGGCGTGCGCTTTTCGTATTTCGACCCGGAGACGGGCACCTACCGGACGCTCGCCACGCCGGATTTTCCGGTCGAGGTGCTGTGCGACGACTCGGGAGGCAGCGGTACTTCCGGCGGGCTGGGGATGGTCTCCGGCGTGACGAAAGAGGACCTGCGGCTGCTCGATTCCGACATCCGGTTCATCCGGATGGGCGATCCGGGATTGGTGCGGCGCGGGAGGGCGTTCCTCTGGTCGTGGGGGTGGTTTCTGACGGCCGCTGCGCTGGTGGCGGGGTTTGCCGGGGCCCTCTACTACCTCCGGCGGAGGATCCGCGAACGGGCCGATGTGGTGCGGGTCCGGACCAAAAAAGCCAGCAAGGTGGCGGCGCGGCGATTGAAACGGGCCAAGAACTTCATGACGGCAGGGCACGGCGAAGTGGCTTTCTTCGAAGAGCTGCTGCGGGCGCTGTGGGGGTATATGGGCGACAAACTCGCGATCGAGGTGGCGGAGCTGACCAAAGAGCGGGTACAACACGAGCTGGTTGTGGAGCGCGGGGTGGAACCGGCCGAGGCGCAGGAGTTTTCGGATCTGTTGGCGGCGTGCGAACTGGCCCAGTACTCTCCGGCGGCAGGGATCGAACCGGCCGAGGCGTATCGGCGGGCGGCGGAGCTGATCGACCGGTTCGAGGCGAAAATCTAAGGAATATATGCGAACGAGAATGGGACATACTTCTTTATATAATCGGATGAATCGGGTGTTTTTGATCGTGGGCTTGTTTGTCGGCTTGTGGATTTGTGGCTGCGGGCGGGCCGTGGCGGCGGCTTCAGCGCCGGCGGATACGTTGGCGGCGGTTTCGGCAGAAGCGGCGGAGATCCTTGCGGAGCCGGTCGACTCGCTGTGGGCGCGGGCCAATGCGGCCTACAGCCGGGGGGAGTTCCGGCAGGCCGCCGCCGGTTACGAAGCGGTGCTGGAGCGGGGCGAGCACAGCACGAAACTGTACTACAACCTCGGAAACAGCTGGTTCAAACAGGGGCGGATGGGAAAGGCGATCTTGAACTACAACCGTGCGTTGCTGCTGGACCCGACCGACGAGGATACGCAGTATAACCTGGCGATGGCCCAGGTGCGAATCGTGGACAAGATCGATACCGTCCCGGAATTCTTTCTCAAGACATGGCTCCGGAATCTGGGGCTGATGCTCGGGACGAACACCTGGGCGGTGTTGGGGCTGGTATTTCTCGGAGCGACTTTCGGGGCGGTGCTCCTGTGGCTGTTGTCCGGGAGACTCGCGCTGCGGAAGTGGGGGTTTTACGGGGGGGTGATCTGTGCCGTGTTGTGCGTGGGGAGCACGTTCTATGCCGACTTTCAGCGGAAGAGGCTCTTGCACGGTCGCGAAGCGGTGGTGATGAACCTCATGGCACCGGTCAAAAGTGCACCGGGGGCGGGGAGTAAAGATATTTTCGTGTTGCACGAGGGGACGAAGGTGCGGATGCTCGACCGGCTGGACGGCTGGACCGAGATCGTGCTGTCGGACGGGAACAAAGGGTGGATCGCCTCGAACGCCATCGAGGCGATCGTACCGGCTGCGGCGGAAACAGAAGCGGGTGACAGGCATTCGGCGGAAGGAGGCGTGCGGTAGTGTCGAAGCTGTTGGAAAACGTGGTCGGCGAGCTGGCCAAGCTGCCGGGCGTAGGACGGCGGACCGCCTTGCGGTTGGCCTTGCACCTGTTGCGGCAGGAGGTCGAGGATGTGGACCTCTTTGCGGGAGCCATCTATCAGTTCCGGCGCGACATCTGTTGGTGCCGGCAGTGTCGGAACCTCTCGGACGAGGAGCTCTGTCCGATCTGCTCCGACCCGAAGCGCGACCGGTCGACGATCTGTGTGGTGGAGCAGGTGGGCGACTTGATCTCGATCGAAAACACGCGTCAGTACAACGGTTTGTACCACGTTCTGGGCGGTGTGATTTCGCCGATCCAGGGGATTTCGCCCTCGGACCTGCATGTCGACCTGCTGACCGAAAACGTGCGGCGGCTGGGGGTTCGGGAGGTGGTCCTGGCGCTGGGGACGACGATCGAGGGGGAGACGACTTCCTATTACCTGACCAAAAAGTTGCAGCCGTTGGGGGTGGTGGTTTCGGTGATCTCGCGGGGGATCGGCTTCGGTGACGAACTGGAATACGCCGACGAACTGACCATCGCACATGCGTTGAAAAATCGGCAGGCGTTGTAACGTATTGTCACTGAATTTCTTCACAGGGAGCGGCGTGTCTTCTCGCCCGGATGGTCCGTGCGATACGCAGTATCGCCCGTCCACGGGACGTGGGGCCCGCGCGGCCGACGCGTTCGCGTCACGGCGC
>CAJTNK010000150.1:2942-4060 GCA_910577885.1 uncultured Rikenella sp. | reverse complement strand
GATGCGTTCGGAAGTCTTTTGGGTACCTTTTCTTCAGAAAAGGTACGGTTCCATATGTAGCCAAGGAACGAGCCAAGAAGTATCAAGAGAGAGGAAAAAAGATTATTTAGTATGGAAGTAAACTTCTGCGGGCATTCCGATTTTGAGGGGACCAGGATTCGCCACATAGATTTTGAGTGCGTAGACCAGGTTCGCCCTTTCCTCTCGTGTTTGGATGACCTTCGGGGTGAACTCTGCCTGGTCTGCGATCCATCCGATTCGTCCGTCGAACTCGGCAGCACCGGCATAGACGCTGTCTACGGCCACCCGGACGGTCTGTCCGAGGCGAATCGCGGCCAGCTGCGGCTCTTCGACATAGGCCCTCAAGATCAGCGTATCGAGATTGGCCACTTTGTAGAGCGGTTTACCGACCGTCGCCAGTTCATACTGTTCGGCGTACTTGGCCAGGACGGTCCCCGCCACCGGATTGACCACATACGCATGGTCGATTCGGTCCTGGACCTGCAGGATCTGTTGCCGAATGGGCTCCATGCGGGCCAGCAGCGTGCGGGTCTGAATATCGAGGGTCGATTCCTCCGCCTCCAGTTGTTTCTGCAGGATCTCGGCGTCGTACTTCAGGTTGTCGACCTGCTGAGCGGTCGAGGCATCGGCATCGGCCAAAGCCTTGAATCGTTTGAGCTCGTGGCGTGTCTTGGCCAACTGCTCTCGCAGGACATCGAGCTGCTTGTCTTTCGCCGGCAGCTGAGCCCGACACACCGCCAGCTCCGCCCGCAGCTGTTCACGCTGCAACAGGAGTTGCGTCGTGTCCACCCACCCGACGATCTCGCCGCGCCGGAACTTCCCTCCCTCATCGACCCGAAAGTCGAGCAACTTGCCGTTACAATCCGCCGACACAATCACCTCGACGGCCTCGAAATTCCCATACGCATCGGGCTGCGGCCCCTTGTCGCAACCGACCGCACACCACGCCATCCCCAACACGACAACACCTGTCAAATATCGTCTCATATGTCTACTTAATAAAAATTGATTCACCTTTTCTCTTCCTCTATTCTTGGGTTATCAGGAGGGTACTGTCCCTTTCTTGAAAGAAAGGGACCCAAAGAACTTTCAGCTAG
>CAJTNK010000150.1:0-2532 GCA_910577885.1 uncultured Rikenella sp. | reverse complement strand
TGCGGAGCCTAAGGCGTAGCGTATGCTATCTGAAAGTCTTTTTGGTTCTTTTTCTTCAGAAAAAGAACGGTTCCATACCGTAGCCAAAGAATTGATTACAACAGAGTGCTTTACAAGAGAGAAGGGGGTAAGGGAAAAAATAAGAGTTTATGGATACATTTTTGATTTTACAGCATTATTGGTGGTTTTTGGTGTCGTTGTTGGGCGCGTTGTTGGTTTTTCTGATGTTCGTTCAGGGCGGTCAGAGTCTTCTGTACTGTCTCGGACGGACGTCCGAAGACAAGGAACGGATCCTCGGGTCGTTCGGGCGGAAGTGGGAGTTGACTTTTACGACGCTGGTTACGTTCGGCGGAGCTTTTTTCGCATCGTTTCCGTTGTTTTATTCCACGAGTTTCGGCGGAGCGTTTTATGTTTGGATGTTGATTCTGTTGGTTTTCGTGGTTCAGGCCGTGTCGTACGAGTTTCGGGGAAAGGCCGGGAACTTTCTCGGGATGAAAACTTACGATGCTTTTCTCTTTATCAACGGTAGTTTGGGACCGCTGTTGATCGGGGCGGCTGTGGGGACTTTCTTTACGGGGGCCAATTTCGAGGTCGATACGGCCAATGTCGGAAATGTGGAGGCGGCGGCTGCGACCATCTCGCGGTGGACCTCGGCGTGGCGGGGGTTGGAGGCGGTGGCCGATTACCGGAATGTGGCGTTGGGGTTGGCGGTGCTTTTCCTGGCGCGGTCGTTGGGGATGCTCTACCTGGTCAACGACCTGGAACCGGAGGCGG
The DNA here is from genome assembly GCA_910577885.1 of uncultured Rikenella sp. Taxonomy (GTDB): domain Bacteria; phylum Bacteroidota; class Bacteroidia; order Bacteroidales; family Rikenellaceae; genus Rikenella. The sequence goes on along the minus strand of CAJTNK010000150.1, from coordinate 1,758 downwards.
TCGCTTTGAGAGACCGGGCGCGGCGGATGCTGCGGATCGAGGGGGCGGTGTTTGTGGCGCTGTTTTTGACTTTCTTTGTCAGCATCCTGTGCGCTGACGGATGGGCGGTCGATCCGGCGACGGGCGTTGTCTCGCGCGAGCCGTACAAGTACCTGCACAACCTGTTGGCGATGCCGGCGGTTTTGATTTTGCTGGTGCTGGGGGTTGTGTCGGTGTTGTGGGGGCTGGGCCAAGGGGCCTTCACGGAGAGCCGTAAAGGAATCTGGTGGGCCGGAGCGGGAACGGTGGCGACGGTGCTGGCGCTGTTGCTGACGGCGGGGTGGAACGGGACGGCTTATTACCCGTCGCTGACCGATCCGCAAAGTTCGCTGACGATCGTGAATAGTAGTTCGTCGTTGTTTACGCTGCAGGTGATGAGCGGGGTTTCGCTGTTGATCCCGTTCGTGGTGGCTTACATTTGGTATGCTTGGCGGTCGCTGGCACGGAAAAACCGACCGGCGGACGCTAAAACCGGAGCGGAAGCGGGGTATTGATGGTCGAGCTTTCCGAACAGGTCGCCGCGTTCGACCGCGAAATCGAACGGACGATCCGCGAGAACGGGTTGGACTTCGAGGTGCTCGAGGGGGAGGAGCGGCAGGAAGTGGTAGAGCGGCTCTACGGTACGTTCCTGTCCGAGAAGGGGCGGCAGGCGCGACCGGGGTTCGTTTGGGGCTTCCTGAAGTACGAATGCGATTCGATCGACTGTGGCGGTCGAGACCCGTACTGGTCTCTGCCGGATGTGTTCGACGGGGATCGGGTGATGTACTTCTGTGTTCCGGATTTTCAGGATAACGATTTTTTGGTTTTCCGGGCTCGGATGGCGGAGATTCACACCTTCGTGGGCGATTGCGAGGGGGTGGTCGACGACTACTGTCTGATGACGGAGGACGGGATGGAGCTCTACTGCATAACGCATCACGATGATCTGCTGCACGTGGATGTGCGGACGTCGCGGCTGCGGTAGATTCGCTCCGACGCGGCCGGCGCGGAAAAATCACGCCCGGGGGCTTGGCATCGGCATTATTTTTGTATATTTGTACAACGGCGGTTGGAGGGGGCTGGCGGGGGGAAGCCGGTGTATTTAATCTTAAAAAAATCGGGAGGGCGTTTATTATGGCAGGAACGGAAAAAACGAGATATTCGGACGCGGAGTTGGCTGAATTCAAGCAGATTATTCTGGAGAAGCTCGAGAAGGCTCGGGCGGACTACGATTTGTTGCGGGCGACGATCACCCACACGTCGAGCAACGGGACGGACGATACGTCGCCGACGTTCAAGATCCTGGAAGAGGGGGCGGCTACTTTGTCGAAAGAGGAGTCGGGTCGGTTGGCGGCGCGGCAGTACAAGTTTATTCAGAACTTGGAGGCTGCGTTGGTGCGGATCGAGAATAAGACCTACGGGATTTGTCGCGAGACGGGAAAACTGATCCCGAAGGAGCGGCTTCGGGTGGTTCCGCATGCTACGCTGAGTATCGAGGCCAAGGAGAGCGGGGTGAAATAGCTTTTCTCTCTCGCTTGTCGAGGCTTTTTTGGGGGGGGGGAGAGTTTGGGCGGAGGGTCTTTTTGCGAGCTGTCGCCTTTTGGGGCGGCAGCTCTTGTGCGTTTGGGGGACGAGTTGGGGGCTTTTCGTCGTTTTTGCGGTTTTCTCGCCCGGTGCTGCTCGGCACGCCCACCGGGCGTTTTGCTGGGTTTTCTCTTCCGAATGGCCCATGCGATGCGC
>CAJTNK010000149.1 GCA_910577885.1 uncultured Rikenella sp. | reverse complement strand
AACAACTCTCGGTTGTTTGGCCAATTTCCTACTCCAGCAGTCGCGCGGGCTGCCGCGCGGCACTCGAACCGCACCCACAGGGTGTTTTATTGGCCTGACGGAAGAGAAAAACCATCCCAGGCCGCGCAGGTCTCCAGCGACAAAACCCGCAATCCCTCAGAACAGCCGGGAGAGTCCGTCCAGCGTGACCTCCGGAAAACCCTCCACCAGCCAGTCGTACCCGCCCCGCTGGCGGATCATCTCCCGCGGGAAGGTCGACGCCACCGCCACCACCCTCGCCTGGGCCCGTCGCGCAGCCTCCATGCCGACAAAAGCATCCTCGAACACCACGCATTCGCTGCCCACCACCCCGAGTTTTCGGGCCGCAAGGAGGTAGACCTCCGGATCGGGCTTGCTGCGGCGAATCTCCGACCCGGAAGCCACCGCGTCGAAATAGGCCGCAATTCCGCACCGTTCGAGGACGAAATCGACGTTGACCCTCGGCGCCGAGCTACCGACCGCTATCCGAATCCCGGCACCGCGCAGCACCTCCAGCAAAGCGACCAGCCCATCGGCCGGCTGCATGATCGGGTCATAGAGTTCGCGATAGATCGCCTCTTTTTTCTGCGAGAGCCGTTCGACCTCCTCGGTCGGGAGATCGTCTCGCCCGAACAGCCGGCTCATTATCAACGCATTGGTCGACCCGAAATAGGGCAACAGCTCCTGCGCGTCGAATCCCCGAATCCCGTGCCGGTCGGCAAAGACCTCGAACGCCCGCAAATGGGCGTCGCGGTTGTCGACGATCACGCCGTCCATGTCGAATAAAGCTGCTCTTAACATAAGTTTTTCTCCCGTTTGGTTGTTCGCACCGCCCGGCACGCGATGGCTCGCCCCCCGGCACGGCCCTACTCCCGGACATAAATTCGTTTGATGCGGGCCGACACCGACGTCAACACCTCATAAGAGATGGTTCCGAGCCGCCGGGCCACCTCCCGCACCGTCGGCCGGTCGCCGAAAACAATGACCTCGTCCCCTTCGCACGCCTCCGGCAAGGCCGAGATATCGATCATGCAGGTGTCCATACAGATGTTCCCGATCGTCGGACACAACACCCCCCGGATAGAGACCTCTCCGACGCCCCGTCCGAGCCCCCGGTCCATGCCGTCGGCATAGCCGATCGGAATGGTCGCCGTGCGCATAGGCCCGTCGACCACTCCGCGCCGGTTGTACCCCACCGTGTCGCCGCGGTCGAGCGTTTTGATCTGTACGATTTGTGTCCGGAGCGTCGCGGCCACCTGCAACGCCGGATCTTCGATCCCGTAGAGCCCCACCCCGAGCCGAACCATGTCGAAATGGGCCTCCGGAAAGCGTTCGATCCCGGCGCTGTTGCAGATGTGGCGGAGGATCGACCGGTCGCCCAGCGCCTCGATGATCCGGCCGCTCATCTCCGCGAAAAGAGCGATCTGCCGCCGCGTGAAAGGGTCCTCGGCCGGATCTTCCGAGGCGGCCAGGTGCGAGAAGACGGACCGCACCCGCACGGCCCGTTCCCCCCGAAGCATGGCACACAGCCGCTCCACCTCCTCCGGCACGAATCCGAGCCGGTGCATGCCGGTGTCCATCTTGAGGTGGATCGGCGCCCCGCTCACTCCCCGGCTGCGCATCTCGGCGGCGTAGGCGGCCAGCGAGGCGAACGAATAAATCTCCGGTTCGAGCCCGTAGTCGGCCATGACGGCAAAGCTCCCCGGATCGGAATTGAGGACCACGACCGGCAGCGTAATACCCGCCTCGCGCAGCGCCACTCCCTCGTCGGCAAACGCCACGGCGAGGTAGTCCACCCCCTCGTGCTGGAGCATCGCGGCCACCTCGCCGGCCCCCGTGCCGTACGAGTAGGCCTTGACCATCGCCATCACTCGGGTATCGGGCCGCAGCATGGCGCGAAAGTGCCCCAGGTTGGCCGCCAAGGCATTGAGATTGACCTCCAGGGTGGTCGTGTGGGTGCGTTTTTCGAGCATCCGCGAGATGCGCTCGAAACCGAACGAACGACTCCCCTTCACCAAGATGAACCGTCCGGCGAAGCGTTGTTTGTCGACATGCCGGAGGAAATCGTCGGTCGTGTCATAAAAAGCGGTGTGTTCTTCGCCCAACAGCTCGCGGAAGCGCCCGGCCGCCGCGCCGATTCCGGTTCCGATGCCGACAAACTCTCCGATGCCGTGTTCCCGGACCCGTTCGGCGACGTGTCCGTACAGCTCGTCCGCCCCCATCCCGACCGGCAGGATATCCGAAAGGATCAATGCCTTGGGCCGCTGTTCGCCGGCATTTTGGTCGAGGTAGTCGAGGGCCACGCCGAGCGACGTGAGGTCGCTGTTGTACGAGTCGTCGATCAGCGTACTGCCCAGAATCCCCTCCCGGCGTTCGAGCCGCATGGCAACGGGCTGCAGCTCTGCCCCCTCGTTCGGCTCGAGGCCGAGGCAACGGTAAAGAGCCAGCGCATGGCCGATATTTTCGCGCGAGGCCTCGTCGTCGAAGCGCTCGGCGAAAGGTCCCGCCTCGCTCCCCCGCCATCCGACAGCCCGCCTGCCGAACCGTTCGCCGACCACGCGGCCGATCCAAGGTCGATCGGCCGGGTAAATCAACCGCTCCGCGCGGTCGAACAGCCGGAGTTTTTCGTTCAATTTCTCCTCATCGGAGGCAAAATTTTCGCCATGCGCAGTCCCGAGGTTCGTCAAAATGCCGATCTGCGGTCGAATCATCGCCTCGAGCCGCTCCATCTCGCCGGGCTGCGAGATTCCCGCCTCGATCACCACCACCCGCTCGTCGCCCCGGATCATCAGCAGCGACAGAGCGACTCCCAGCTGCGAGTTGTAGCTCCTCGGGCTCCGGAACAGCTTCCCGGCCCCGGCAGGCCACAGCTGAGCGATCCACTCTTTCACGACCGTCTTCCCGTTGCTGCCCGTGATGGCGACTACGGTTCCCCGAAAGTTCTTTCTGCGGTCGGCGGCCAGCCGCTGCAGCGCCGCCAACGGATCCGCCACCCGCACGAACGACGCCTCGGGCATCGTCCGCTCCGCCTCGCCGGGCAACCGTTCGACCAAAAAGGCCCGGACTCCGCGCCGATACAGCTCGGCCACATAACGATGTCCGTCGTGGTTCGGTCCGCTCAGCGCCACGAACAGCGCGGTCTCCGGTTCGACCAGGCTGTTGCGGCTGTCCGTCACCACTTGAGTCACCCGACGATCCGCACCGTACAACCTCGCGTCTGCAACCAACTCCACGATATGAGAAAGGGTATAATCCATCTTTTTTGTCTGCATAAAGTCCCGACACCATTCGTCGGTCACGCAAAGTTATAGCGGTTTTGTCGGAAAGAGAAAAGAATTTTTGGCAACGCGGCCTGCCAAAAGCCTCTTTCCGCAAAGAACCGGGTGGCCCGAAGTCCCGGGCTTCCGCGACGCCGGGAATAACAAGGGTTATGGTAAATTGTATTACATCGGCAACGGCGGCCACAGTTGGATGTCGACAATCACGGGCACCAGCGCCCACTACTTGAGCTTCGGCTACAGCTGGCTCGGTCCGCAGGGCAACTACTACCGTGCAACCGGTCTTCCGTTGCGTTGCCTCCAGGTGCCGCTGGGCACGCCAACCGGGCCTACCGGAAGAGAAAGCTTTGGCTGAGAAACTCCGGCAAAACGCCCTGTGGGCGTGCCCACCGGCACCGGCCCCGGGCTACCGCCACCCGTACGACGGCACGGTATATTACGTCGGCCGCAACGGGTTCAGCTGGTCTTCAACGATGACGGACATCAACGCCCACTTCCTGTACTTCACTTCCGGCGAACTCAGTCCGCATGACAGCGGCTGCCGTGCACACGGTTTTCCGTTGCGTTGCCTCCTGGAATAGGAGGCAACGCAGAGGGTGCCCAACCCTAGGGGTCGCAGTCTCTCTACTTGCCGACCGGTTGCGAACGACTGGAAGAATTTACATAACCCTATTCGGCCTTGCGCCTACCCCCCTTGAGGCTGTGCAAACCCCAGCTTTCGAGTGCCGAGCGGCACCGCAGAGGCCGGCGATGCGGAGCATCGCGAAACTGACCCGCCCTCTTTCAGAAAAATT
>CAJTNK010000148.1 GCA_910577885.1 uncultured Rikenella sp. | reverse complement strand
AAGGCCCGCGCCGTGACGCGAACGCGTCCGCCGCGGGGGCGGTGCCTCCCGGCACTCGGTACTGGCCTGACGGGCGAGAAAATTTGCCACGAAAAACCCAGCCTTCGCGTGCCGAGCGGCACCCGGACGGGAGAGAAAAACCCGACAAAAAGCCCCCCAAAAACCGCAACAACCCCGTCAGAGCAATTTACGCGCCGCCTCGTCGTACTGCGAGGCGTCGAGGCGCACCGCCACGAAGAGCAGCAGCGTAAAAGCTATCAACGACGACCCCCCGTAGCTGAAAAACGGCAACGGAATCCCCACCACCGGAAACAGACCGATCGTCATGGCGATGTTGATCGCGAAGTGGACAAAGAAAATCGCCGCCACCGAGTAACAGTAGATCCTTCCGAAAGGCTCCTTTTGGCGTTCTCCCATCCGCATGAGCCGCAGGATCAGCACCACGAACAGCGCCACCACCCCCAGCGACCCCAGAAACCCCCACTCCTCGCCCACCGTACAGAAAATAAAGTCCGTGCTCTGCTCCGGCACGAAGCTGAAACGCGTCTGCGTCCCGCCCAGGAAGCCCTTGCCGACGAACCCGCCCGAACCGATCGCGATTTTGGACTGAATGACGTTGTAACTCCAGCCGTGGGGGTCGTTTTCAATACCGAGCAGGTCGAGAATCCGTTTTTGCTGGTGAATTTGAAGGATGTTGTCGAAGACATAGTCCACCAGTCCCGTAAAGACGATGGCCCCGGCAAACAGGGCGACGAACTTCCAGAGGTTCGGCAAGTGATGTCGCATGGCATAGCGTACGACCCATGGCGCCGAGAGCGCCGCCCCGGCGATCAGCGCCCGATAGAATCCGACCTCGACCCCGCAGACCGTCAGCAGACAGAAGACCGTCACCCCGAGCAGCAGCACCAGCGCCAGATACCGCACCGTATCCCGTCCGTTTCGGTTGGCCACCCCCTGTGCCGTGAGACAGACCCCAAAAACGATAAAGAGAATCGGCAACGGTTCGAGCAGGAACGAGATGATAAAAAGGAAGACCATCATCAACGCGACCACATAGATTCCCGCTCCGAACCCCTCGCGGTAAAGCATCAGGAAGAAAGCCCCGAAGACCATAGCCGATCCGGTGTCGTTCTGCGCCAGGATCAGCAGCACCGGAAAGCCGATCAGCAGCCCGATGTTGTAGACGGCCTTTCGGGTGTGTAGGTTGAAGTTGTAAGCGCTCATGTAGCGGGCCAAAGCCAGCGCCGTGACGAACTTCATGAACTCGGCGGGCTGAATCTGGACCGACCCTATCACGAGCCACGACCGGGCTCCGTTGACCTCCCGTCCGAAGAGCAGTACGAAGAGCATCACGCCGATCATCCCCGCATAGAACGGATAAGCGAGCATGTGCCAGTACTTTCCGTCGATGAGCAGGATCGAGACGGCCATCAGGAAGCTGATCCCGATCCAGAGCATCTGCATGCCGTATCGTTGCGAGAGGTTGAATATCCCGGGATAATCCTCGTTGAAGACGGCGGCATAGATGTTGAGCCATCCGAACAGCACCATCAGGACATAGATCCCGACGGTCCACCAGTCGATGTCCGAGGCGAAGAGCCTGCCGCCGCCTCCGCCGCCATTCCCCCCACTGCCGGGCAGCGGTCCGAACGTGATTTTGTTATCTTTTTTTGCCATAGTTAGTCCTGCTCCGCCCGCGTTTTGTTTCGGGAAAGGGAACCCGCCCCGCGCGCTCGTTTCGAGGAGAAAAACCGCCCGCCGCCAAGCCCCGAAACCAGCCGAGCCCTTATTTTTCGGGAAAAAAGCCCGGCCTCGCCGGTCCGCGCTCCCGTTTCGGAAGAAATCCGCCCCCCGCGCTGTTTCGAGGAAAGCCCACCCCGCCAAACACCCAAGCCCCCCGTTATTTACCCCGCTTGTCGTACATCGGATAGGCGATCGCCATGTCCTTGATCTGCCTCAACAGTTCCGGCCGCCGGATGGTGTCCGTGAGGTACTGTTCGATCAGCAGGCTGGCGATCGGCGCCGCCGAAGCCCCCCCGAAACCGCCGTGCTCGACATAGACCGAAACGACGATCTTCGGATTGTGCCTCGGCGCGAAGCAGAGGAAGGTCGAATGGTCGGCTCCGTTCGGGTTCTGCGCCGTCCCGGTTTTTCCGCAGATGTCCAGCCCGGGCACCCTGGCCCGTCCGCCGGTCCCCGCGATGTTGACCCCCTCCCACATGCCTTCGACGATCGGTTCGAAGTACTTCGGATCGACCTTCGTGTAGTGTTTCTGATAAAATCGTGCGTCGATGGAGTCCTGCCCCGCGATCCGTTTCACCACGTGCGGGATGTAGTAGTATCCCCGGTTGGCGATCGTCGCCCCGAGGTTGGCCAGCTGCAACGGCGTGACCCCCAACTCCCCCTGTCCGATGGCGAGCGAGATGACGGTGAGCGAGTTCCACCGCCGGTTGCGATACCGCCGGTCGTAGAACTCCTTGGTCGGCACATAGCCGGCCAGTTCGTCCCAGAAGTCGGACTGGAGCTTCCGCCCGAAGCCGAAGCTCTCGACATAGTCGTTCCAGACGTCGAACCCGCCCTTGGCCATTCCGCCGTAGCGGCGGTTGTCGAGAATGTCGCGGAAGACGTAGCAGAAATAGGCGTTGCAGGAGTTGGCCGTAGCCTGTACGAGGTTCATCGGCGAATAGTGGGTGTGGCACTTGACCCCCTGCCCCACGGTATACCCGTTGCTGCACGGATGCAGATCCTCCGCCCGGGAAACCCCCTCTTGCAGGCCGATGAGCCCGTTCACCACCTTGAACGTCGACCCCGGCGGATAGCGCGACATCACGGCGCGGTTGAAAAGCGGATGGCGTCGATTGCGCAGCAGCTCCATATAGTTGTTCCCCAAGTCCCGTCCGATGAGTTTGTCGGGGTCGTAGCTGGGTGCGCTGGCCATCACCAGGATCTCGCCGGTGGTGGGTTCGATGGCCACCACCGACCCCACCTTACCGACCATGAGTTCTTCGGCCAGCTGTTGCAATCCGGCGTCGATCGTACAGGTAATGGCCTGGCCCGGCACCGGCAGCGTATCGAACCTCCCCTCGGCATACGCCCCCTGGGGCATCCCGTAAACGTCCACCAGTTCGACCTTCACCCCTTTTCGTCCGCGGAGGTACTTTTCGTATGACCTTTCGATGCCGCTCTTCCCGATGTAGTCCCCCATCCGGTAATACGGATCCCGCCGGATGGTGGCTTCGTCCACCTCGCTGATGTAGCCGAGCAGGTTGCCGGCGATCTTCCGGGGATAGGTCCGCGAGGTCCGGTACTGGGTGTAGAACCCGACCAGGTGGCGTTCGTCGAGTTTGAGTTTGGCCTCCTTGGAGAGCTGTTTGAAGATCATCGACGGCCGCCGCCTCGAGTAACGCCTGGCCTTGTCCAGCGCCTTGCGGACCTCCTCGGCCGTGACGCCGAGCGTCTCGGCCAGGAAGACGGTGTCGAACGGTTCGACGTCCCGCGGAATCACCATCAGGTCGTAGGATTCGGTGCTCTGCACCAGGAACTCGCCGTTGCGGTCATAGACCTCTCCGCGCGAAGGGTACTGCACCATGTAGCGCATGGCGTTATTCCGCGCATACTCCTTGTAGGTGCTGTCGACGACCTGCAGCCAGAACAAGCGCCCCACCAGCACCAGCGCGACGAGTAACAGACTGAACTGCAATATTTTCTGCCGATTGTATCGAACATCCATCTTCTGAAATCGTTGTTTTCAGCGAGGTCCTGCCGTTTCCTCCGACCGGTTCCGCCCCCCTTGTTTTTGACTGTCCCGCCTGCGTTTCCCGCCGAGTTCTCCTCGAAAGACCCCGCCCACGCCCACACGGTTTCCCATCGATTCTGCGAACCTCCTGCGGCGTGCCTCGCACGACGGTCCGGACAAAGATAGCTTTTTGGGCGTTTTTCCGCAAGCCTTTCATCCGGTCCCCGCCTCTCGCCCGGCCCTCGCCCGGCCCCGGGGTGCCGCGCGGCACTCGAACCGGGCAGCCTCTACCCCAAACACGAGGACGGCGATTCTAAGGATCGCGACTGGCTCAGCCGAGATCTCCCCATGACGGC
>CAJTNK010000147.1 GCA_910577885.1 uncultured Rikenella sp. | reverse complement strand
CCGAGCGGCGAGGAGAAAACCGTAGGTAAACTTCGTTTCGCATGGGCCATCCGGCGAAAATCCCGACGAAGCCTCCTACAAAAACCCTAACAAATCAAATGCCGAAAATCCAACCTTCGATCGTCTTCCAAATCTGACTTTGCACCTCCTCGGTTTGCGTTTTGATCCGGGCACGATGGCTGCCACCCGGTTCGACCACCAGTTTCATGTTCTGCTTGCCCTCGAACAACGTCGGATCGAGCATCGCCGCACTCCACGGATCGTTCTCCCCGTAAATGCAGATCACCTTCGGGTCGTTGGCCCGGTAGAAAGCCGCGATTTTCCGCGACAAGCCGTCGCTGAAGCGAATCCGCCGCGCATCGTCCGGCAGCAGAATCCGCGGCAGATAGCCCCGTGCGCCACGGATCGAAAGAAGACCCTCGAACGGCGCCGTGTCGTAACCGTAGTACCCCAGTTCACGCTGTGCCTGGACAAAGAACGAAGGCTCGTCATTGACCGCGAAGTAATCCGGCGAAACCGTAGCGATCAGATGGTCCAACAACTCCTCGTGCGGCGCATCCAAGGCCGGAATAACACTCACGGCCGTCCCCCACTGCCACATCGAGAAAGGATACTCCAGCACACAGAGGTCGAACACCTCGTCGATGTCGGTCCGGAACTCGTAGCTTTTCGACCTGCAATACTCCTCGAACATCGGCACCAGCTCCTTCCGCCGTTTGAGCACCTCGGTCTGGAAAGCCCGAATCGCCGCCCGCTCTTCATTGGTCCCGACCCGGTCGAGAAACGGTTCGTGCCTCCCGTCCTCGACCCCGAAGCAGATCGGCCCCACGTAAGCCACCGTCACATCCACATCCTGCGGGTAGTACATCCGGTATATCAGCGCATTCTCGCCCCCCTTGCTGACCCCCGTACCGATCCACTTGCCCGGATAGATCTCCCGCAGAGCCTCCCGGACGGCATGCAGATCGGCCGCCGCCTGCTCGGCACAGAGGTAGTCCCAGTTGCGCGGCGCGGGCGTCGACTCGCCGAAGTAGCGGTGTTCGACAAAGATCTGATTCGCCCCGAGCCGTTCGGAGAGCTCCTCGCGATAGCGGGTCCCGAGGGCCCGCGCGCCGCCGTAACCCTCGGTGACGAGGACCGTCGGCCGGTCGAACCCCGCGTGAGCCACCACAAAACGCTGTTCGAACCCGCCCCGCGAAGGGTTGCGGTGGTCCAACGGCTGGTCGAACATCACGGCATAACGCTCCTCGAAAAATCCTTTGTCGAGCTCCTCGACCGAGACCACACCCGGCAAGGCGATCAGTCGATTGTAGAACTCCGTGGCTCCGGCCACGCCCAACCCCGCCAACAGCAGGAGAAACCAGGAAAAAGTCAGTCTAACGTATTTCATATTATCCAATAAAGTTATTTTCCTATCTCGTCATACAACCGGAGGAACGCCCCCGTCAAGGCCTCCCAGCCGAAGCGTTCCTTACCGGCCCGTATTCCCTCTCTCAACACTTCGCCGCGGTCCGGCCGGTCGTAAAAAGCTCCGATCGCCTCCGCGATCGCCCCCGGCTCGACGTCGACCACATAGCCCACCCGGCTGTCCGGCACGATCTCGGGCAATCCCCCGACCCGTGTCACCACCATCGGCACCTCGAAATGATAGGCCACCTGCGTCACCCCGCTCTGCGTCGCACTCCGATAAGGCTGCACCACGAGGTCCGAAGCACAGAAGTAGTTCCGCACCTCTCCCTCCTCGATATAGCGGTCGTGGACAACCACCTCGTCAGTCAGTTCGAGCCGCCGGATCAACGCTTCGTACTTTTCCCGATTGCCGTAGTACTCCCCGCCGATCAACAGTCTCCGGCCCTGCGTCTTGCCTTGCGCCCGAAGCCGGGCCCACGCCTCCAACAAGAGGTCCAGTCCCTTGTAATCCCGAATGAAGCCGAAGAAAAGCACATAGTCCAGCGCCGGTTCCAACCCCAGCGCCGCACAAGCCTCCGCCTTCGGAATCGAAGGCCCGTAGGTGTCGTAAACCGGGTGCGGCGACATCGCCCTCAACCCCCGGTAAGCAAACGTATCGAGGTCCCGCCCCACCTCGTCCGACATGTAGACTACGCCGTCCGTCCGTCGCAGGAAATAGCCGGTCAACAACCGATCTCCCGGCCTGTGTTCGTGCGGCACGATGTTGTCGGCCAGCGCAACGACCTTCGTCCGCGGCGACCGCCTCCGGATCATCCCCGCAATGGTCCCCAGCGACGGACCCATGAACGGCATCCAGAACCGCACGATCACCAGATCCGGCTGCTCCCGCGCCACCGCGCGACCCACCCGGAACCAATTGAACGGATTCACCGAATCGATCCGCCGTTCGATGTCGATCCCCTCCGGCCTCGGGGCCTCCGTGTACTGGGTTCGCCCCGGAAACAGAAACGACGGGTACTGCCGCGTGAAGTTGACGATCTTCACGTCATGCCCCTCGCGAACAAAAGCCGAAGCCAACACTTCGTCGAACTTGGCGATCCCGCCCCGATAGGGATGCGCCGGCCCCAGGATGCGAATTTTCATGCGAAACGTTTTTTTGTGCAGATGGCAGGTTCGGACCACGAATGTACGAAAAAGTATTACATTTGACTATTCAAACATAAACCTGACAACGATGAAGACAGATATCGAAATCGCTCGGTCGGTGCGGATGAAACCGGTCACGGAGATCGCCCGTCAGCTGGGCATCGACCCCGAGGAGCTGGAATTGTACGGAAAACACAAGGCCAAGGTGCCGCTCTCGTATATCGATAAGGAGCGGGCGCGGAACGGAAAATTGATTCTCGTGACGGCCATCTCGCCCACGCCGGCGGGCGAAGGGAAGACGACCGTTTCGATCGGCCTGTCGCAGGCCCTGAATCGCATCGGGAAACGGTCGTGCGTCGTGCTGCGCGAACCGTCGCTCGGACCGGTCTTCGGCATCAAAGGCGGGGCGACGGGAGGAGGCTGGTCGCAGGTCTTGCCGATGGAGGAGATCAACCTCCACTTCACGGGCGACTTCGCGGCCATCGAAAAGGCCCACAACCTGCTCTCGGCCTTAATCGACAACAACCTGCAGAGCAAGACAAGATCCTTGGGGCTCGATCCGCGGACCATCGCCTGGAAACGGGTCATGGACATGAACGACCGGGCGTTGCGCGACATGGTGATCGGCCTCGGGGGGATGACCGGCGGCGTACCGCGCGAAACGGGATTCGACATCACGGCCGCATCGGAGGTGATGGCCATTCTGTGCCTCTCGACCGGCATCGCCGACCTGAAACGGAGGTTGGGAAACATCTTCGTCGGTTTTACTTACGACCGACGGCCGATCTACGCCCGAGACCTGCAGGCCGAAGGGGCGATGGCGGCGCTGTTGAAAGACGCCATCAAACCGAACCTGGTGCAGACGATCGAAGGGACGCCGGCTTTGATTCACGGCGGTCCGTTCGCCAATATCGCCCAGGGGACCAATACGGTGGTGGCGACCGAGATGTCGCTCTCGCTGACCGACTACACGGTGACCGAAGCCGGATTCGGCGGAGACCTGGGGGCTGAGAAATTCCTGGATATCAAGTGCCGGGCGGCGGGTTTGGTTCCGAATGCGGTGGTGCTGGTGGCGACGGTGCGAGCGTTGAAGTACCACGGCGGACAGTCGCTCAAGGAGCTGCAGACGCCGAACGTCGAAGCACTGGAACGCGGGATCGAAAACCTCCAGAAGCATATCGAAAACATTCAACAGTTCAACCTCGTTCCGGTGGTGGCGATCAATCGGTTTGCGACCGACTCGGACGCGGAGTTGCAGTTCATCAAAGATTACTGTACGATGCGGGGGGTATCGTGCGCGGTGGCGAACGTATGGGGCGAAGGCGGTGCAGGGACCGAGGAGTTGGCGCAGTTGGTGGTCGAAGCGACGGCACAGGGTCGGCCGGATTTCCGACCGATCTACCCGCTGGAAGATTCGGTAGAACGGAAGATCGAAACGATTGCGACCCGGATCTACGGGGCGGACGGCGTGGAATACACACCGAAAGCGAAGACGGCCCTGAAACGGATCTCGGAATTGGGTCTCGACGGTTTGGCGATCTGCATGGCGAAGACCCAGAAGTCCCTGTCGGACAATCCGGCGTTGCTGGGGCGGCCGCAGGGGTTCACGATCACGGTGCGTGACATCGAGATTGCGGCGGGT
>CAJTNK010000146.1 GCA_910577885.1 uncultured Rikenella sp. | reverse complement strand
GCCCCGACGGGGTGTGGGAGGCCAAACTGGCTGACCCGCTTTTTTGCCCGCAGGCTCGGTTGGCGTGCCCAGCGGCCCCCCTCTCCCTATTCCTGGAGGCAACGCAACGGAAGACCGTGCCCACGGTTGCCGCCGCTCTGCGGACTGAGCCCGGCGGAAGTGAAGTGCAGAAAAGGGGCACCACTTCCCGATGCGAACGACGACCAGCTGAAACCGTAGTTGCCGACGCTATACCATGTGCCGTACCCTTTGTTATTCCCGCTGTCGCGGAAGCCCGGGGCCGAGGGGGACCCGGCGGAGACATGGGAGGGGAGCCAACGAGCAGGCCCCTCGCCCCGAAAACAAGCGGGAAAGAGTCGGTGGGTGCTGCGGTTTTGCCGAAAAAAACGTTACCTTTACCCTCGCATGAATACTTACTTTCGCATTCTCCGGTTCGGTCGGCCTTACGGGCGGTATGCCGTGCCGTACTTTGTATGCATACTGCTCCATACGGTCTTCAACACCTTGATGTTCGCGATGTTGATCCCGATTATCCAGGCTATGTTCGATGCCGATTCGATGGTGAAGGCGGTGACGGCGCCGCCGGCTTTTGCCTTGAGTACCGACTACTTCAAGGGGCTGTTGAATTACGGGCTGTATCGTGTGGCCGGGGCGGGGTACAATACGAAGGATATCCTGTTGGCGCTGGCGGTCTTGACGGTGGTCATTGTGCTGCTCAGTAACGTGTTCCGATACCTGGCGCAGCGGATTTTGGAGAACCTCCGGATTCATACCTTGCAGGAGATTCGGGATACCTTGTTCGACCGCGTGGTGCGGCTCCAGGTGGGGTATTTCAGCAATGAACGCAAGGGGGATATCATTTCGAAGATTACGTCGGATGTGCAGGTGGTGCAGTTCTGCATTACCAGTACGTTCCAGATCTTTTTCAAGGAGCCGTTCTTGTTGATCGGCTATTTTGGGCTGCTGATCTCGATTTCGTTCCACCTGACGCTGTTTACGCTGGCGGTGCTGCCGGTGATTGCGCTGGTGATCGGGTATATCGTCAAGAAGCTGCGGCGGTCGGCTACCGAGGGGCAGGAGGCGTTCGGCGAGATGGTCTCGCTGCTCGACGAGTCGCTCGGCGCGATCAAGACCGTCAAGGGGTACAATGCCACGGGGTATATCGCACGGAAATTTCGGTGGCTCGATGGGCGGTATTCGGATATCATGCGCTACATTGCGCGGCGGCAACAGCTCGCTTCGCCGATGAGCGAGTTTTTGGGGGTGGCTTCGCTGTCGTTTATCTTGGTCTATGGCGGGAACATGATTATGAACGGGGAATTGGCGGCGGCGGCGTTTATTACCTACCTGGGGGCTTTCTCGCAGGTGACGCGGCCGGCGCGGGCCATTGCCGACGCGTTCGGGAATATCAACCAGGGGATTGCGGCCGGGGAACGGGTGCTGGGGATGATGGATACGGAGGCGACGGTGTGCGACCGGGAGGAGGCGCGGGAGCTGGTCGGCTTCTCGGAGGGGATCGAGTTCCGAGGGGTTTCGTTCGCTTATGAGGATAAGGAGGTGCTGCGGGATATCTCGTTCACGATTCCGAAGGGGCAGACGGTGGCCTTGGTGGGGCCTTCGGGGGGCGGGAAGTCGACGATTGCCGACTTGATACCGCGGTTCTATGATCCGGCCGTCGGGGCGGTGCTGGTGGACGGGGTGGATCTGAGGGATTATCGGGTCGAGAGCGTGCGGCGGCGGATGGGGATTGTGGCGCAGGAGACCGTGTTGTTCAACGACACGATCGAGGAGAATATCCGCATGGGGAACGACCGGGCGACGATCGAGGAGGTGATGGCGGCGGCGCGGGTGGCCAATGCGTATGATTTTATCATGGCTACGGAGCACGGGTTTCAGACCAATGTCGGGGACCGGGGGATGAAACTTTCGGGGGGGCAGCGGCAGCGGCTTTCTATTGCGCGGGCTGTGTTGCGGAATCCGGATATTTTGATCCTGGACGAGGCTACCTCGGCGTTGGATACGGAGAGCGAGCGGCTGGTGCAGGAGTCGTTGGGGGCTTTGCTGCGGGGGCGGACTTCGTTGGTGATCGCCCATCGGCTGAGTACGATTCAGCATGCGGATCGGATTATCGTGATCGAGGCGGGGAGGATTGCCGAGCAGGGGACGCATGCCGAGTTGATGGCCGTGGAGGGGATCTACCGGAAGCTGATCGAGATGCAGCAGCTGGCGGGGTAGGTCCGGTTCTCGTGGGGGACCGCTTGATAATTGATGCAATATACCGAATGGGAACTGTATTTCGCGATTTTGATTTATCGGGTTTTTGGGCGGTTGATGACGAGTATGCGCAGGAGAATTACGTCGGTGAGCCGACGACGGACGAGGAAGTTGCCGATGTGGAGCGGGAGTTGGGGTATAAGTTGCCGGCGTCTTACGTGGCGTTGTTGCGGTTGCAGAACGGGGGATGTCCGGTGAAGACCTGTTTTCCGATGGAGGTTCCGACGTCGTCGGGCGACGATTTTGTCGAGATTGACGGGTTGATGGGGACCGACCGGAGGAAGGAGTGGTCGTTTTGCGGGGCTGCGGGGAATCGTTATATGATCGACGAGTGGGGGTATCCGGAGATCGGGGTCATGATTTGGAGCGATGGGCATACGGCGCTGTTTCTGGACTACCGGGCTTGTGGGCCGCAGGGGGAGCCGGAGGTGGTCTTCGTGGATATGGAGGGGGACGACGAGGAGGGAGAGATCGTGCCGTTGGCGCCGAATTTCGAGGCGTTTGTTCGGGGCTTGGTCGACGACGACCAGTTTTACGGGGCTGATGAGGAGGAAGACGAAGAAGACGAGTGAGTTTTTTTGGGGGGGATGGGAAAACGGGAAATGATGATACATAAAGCGATGAAACGTAGATTTTTAGCGACGGCGGTGATGGGGGCGGTGATGGCGGTGGGGGTGTTGTCGGCTCTGCCGGCGGAGGCCAAACGGGGGACGAAGAGGGCGGTGGATACGATGACGGCTGTGGAGTTCGGGGTGCCGTATGAGTTTTGTCCGCCGCGCTATGTCTGTTATCGTGCGCCGGGCGAGGTGACGATCGACGGGCGGATCGACTCGACGGAATGGGCCGGGGTGCCGTGGACGGCGGATTTCGTGGACATCCAGGGCAAGAATCGGCCGGAGGTGCCGAGGCATCGGTGTCGGGCTCGGTTGATGTGGGACGACCGGTATCTGTACATTGCGGCGGAGATGATCGAGCCGCATTTGTGGGCGACGCTCACGGAGCGTGAGTCGGTGATCTTTCTGGACAACGATTTCGAGGTCTTTTTGGATGTGACGGGAACGACGCACCACTATATGGAATTCGAGGTCAATGCGTTGGGGACGGAGTGGGACTTGATGTTGACTCGGCCGTACCGGGATGGGGGGATGCCGCTCAATGCGTGGAACATGAACGGGATGCGGTCGGCGGTGCAGCTCTACGGGACGTTGAACGACCCGTCGGATGTGGACGAACGGTGGACGTTCGAGATGGCGATACCGCTGTCGACGCTGTGCGAGGTTCGGAATCGCGGGGCGCAGGTGGTGGACGGCGAACAGTGGCGGCTGAACTTCTCGCGGGTACAGTGGCTGTTGGATGTGGTGGACGGGCGGTATGTGAAGCGGCCGAAGATGCCGGAGGACAATTGGGTGTGGGCGCCGACGGGGAAGATCAGCATTCACGAGCCGGAGTATTGGGGATTCTTGCAGTTTTCGACCGTTGTGGCGGGGGAGGGGACGGTGCCGTTCGCGTGGGATGCGAACGAGGGGGTGAAGTGGGCGTTGCGTCAGCTCTATTTCCGGCAGCGGGAGTTTCGCGGAGCGACGGGGCGGTGGGCGACGATGCCGGAGGAGCTGCGTGCGGCGGAGATTACGGTGGAGGGGTTGCAGCGGTTCGAACCGACGGTTCGTGCGGCGGGAGATGGGTATCGGATTGTGGCGGCGGGGGCTGACGGGACGTCGTGGTATATCGACGAGCAGGGGTACGTGGGGCAGGGACGGTGAGGTTTTTGGGGGATTTGCGGGGTTTTCTCGCCCGCCAGGCCAATACCGTGTGCCGGAAGGCACCGCCTCCGCGGCGTAAGCGGGGCCCGCGCGGCCTGAGCGCAGTTGAAGAATGGTTTTTCCGGTCGCCCGCCCGCCTTAAGAAGGGATTTCAATCGTTGTGCGAGAGCACAATCGAGATGAAATCCCCGCGGGCGACCTCTGTTGTTG
>CAJTNK010000145.1 GCA_910577885.1 uncultured Rikenella sp. | reverse complement strand
GCCCCCTAACTAAGGCAGAGAGAACCCCAACAAAACACCCAACGGGTGCGCCGCGCAGGCGCACCCATAAGGCGTTTTACTGGCCTCCGGGTGAGAAACCCAACAAATGCTACGCATCGCATGGGCCATTCGGGCGAGAAAACTGTCTCCATCCGCGCGCGCGGATAACCGCGGAAAAACGTATCTTTGCCTGTATGAAAAAGTACTTCGTCGCTATTCTGTTGTTCGGAATTGTCGGGTTGTGGGGCGGCGCGGTCCGGGCACAACTCAACAAACCCTATTTTTTCTATAAAGGTCGGGAGCTGATCCTCGAGGGAAACTACCGCGAGGCGATCGAGATGCTCAACCTGCTTCTGCGGAGCGAAACCAAGGAGTACGAGGGGTATTTCTTGCGCGGGGTGGCCAAGTACAACCTCGACGATCTGTTGGGGGCCGAGGCCGATTTCACGCGCGCCATCGAGGTTAATCCGGTCTATACGATGGCTTTCCAGTACCGGGCGATTACCCGGTCACGGATGGGGAACTACAACGACGCGTTGCGGGATTACCAGCATGCCGTGGAGCTGCGGCCCAATATGGCGGCCGCGTATTACAGCCGGGGGGTGACTTATTTCCTGAGCCAGCAGTTCGAACGGGCGGTGGCCGATTTCTCGCGCTACCTGCGCGCGACACCGACGGATGTCAATGCGCTGACCAATCGCGGAACTTGTTACCTGTACCTGAAAGATACGACGCGGGCTTACGAGGATTTCAACCGGGCGGTGGCGGTCAATCCGTATGAGCCCGACGGATATGTGAGGCGGGGGCTGCTCGAGGTGGCGCAGCATAAGAACGAAGAGGGAATGCGGGACCTGAGCGAGGCGCTGCGGATCGACAGTACGCTGTCGGTGGCTTATTTCTACCGGGCCTATGCGCACGTCGACGAACGGCGGCCGATGGAGGCGCTGGCCGACTTCGACCGGGCGATCCGCTACGACTCGACCAACTCGGTGACCTACTTCAACCGGGCGATTCTGCGGAGCCAGATCGGGGACTACAACCGCGCGATCGAGGATTACGACCGGGTGGCGCGCTACAATCCGGGGAATGTGCTGGTATTCTACAACCGGGCGTCGGTGCGGATCCGGGTGGGGGATTATCGCGGGGCGATCGAGGACTACACGCGGGCCATCGAGCTCTACCCGGACTTTGCGAATGCCTACCTGTTCCGGTCGCAGCTCAAGGCCGCGCTGCGGGACTTCCGCGGGGCAGAGAGCGACCGGCGGACGGCGCAAACCAAAATCGAGGAGTATCGCACGAAATTGAGCGACAGCACGTTCCGGTCGTTTGCCGACACCAGCCGACAGTTCGACCGCCTGTTGGCGTTCGACGCCGACTTCGGGAACAACGAACTGCGGTCGATGCGGAGAGATGCGTGGCGTGAGGTTCGGTTGATGCCGGTCTACCGGATCTCGCTCGTGGTACGCGATACGGCAATGGCGGTCTACAACCCGAGGGAGTATCGCAACGCACGGCTGGAGGGTTACCTGGCGGAGCTGGAGGCGACACGGGTGGGCGGTTCGGCGGTGGCCGCGGGGTGCGGACTCGACCTGGTGACAGCCGCTGCCGGAAACGGGGTGCCGGAGGGGGTGGCGACGGTGTGCGATGCAGCCAACGAGGCGCCGATATCGTGGGAGGATAACTTCCTCAAGGGGATTACGCAGATGCTCTTGAAACAGTATGCTTCGGCCTTGAGTTACTACCGACGGGCCGCCCGGGTGACGAACGACAATCCGCTGATCTACCTGAACCGAGGGGCGGCGCAGGCCGAGATGATCGAATTCATCGCCTCGCTCGAGGGGAACAATCCGATGCAACAGGTGGCGGTGCAGTCGGACGATCCGGCGGCGCGGCTCGTGCAGCAGCAGGGACGGCGAGTCTACGACTATTCGGAGGCGATCGCCGACACCCGGCGGGCGGCAGAGTTGATGCCGGAGCTTCCGCAGGCATATTACAATCTGGGCAACATGCTCTGTCTGAGCGGCGATCTGCCGGGGGCTTTCGACCAGTACACCCGGGCGATCGAACGGTTCCCGTACTTTGCGGAGGCTTACTACAACCGGGGATTGGTACAGATTTTCATGCAGGACACGCAGAAGGGGTGCCTCGACCTCGGCAAGGCGGGGGAATTGGGGTTGGCTGAGGCCTATGAGGTTCTGAAACGGTACTGCGTCAAGGGTCGGTAAACCGGCCCAGGGGGGGACAAACGCGCACAAACAAAAAAGCGTGCCGAACAAATGGCACGCCCCGCCGTTGCAAAGTCCCCCGCCGACGGACAAGGAGATATGCGCATCATATCCCCTCCCCCCGCAAAAAGAAGAAGTCACTCGCCCAAAATCGCCAACGCCTTGTCGAGAATCGTTCGGTCGTCCAGCGTGACGATCCCGCCGTCCGGCCCCTGTTCGATGTGCAGGCCCGACGGATTCCCCTCACCCGATTTGTAATGCGTACCACCGAAATAGTTCCGCACCGTGTCCACATCGATCCCCAATTCATCCGCAATACGTTGCATGCTACCGCTCGGCAGACTGTCCTTGATCCGCCGCAGCTCGTTGAATGTGATGGTATTCATAAGGCGTTAGGTTTTAAATTCTCTATAAAGTAACGCAATTTTCGCGGCATTTCAAAATTTCGGCCGAGGATTTTGCGGTTTTCCCCGAAAAAAGAGCCCCGGCAGACCGCTGCGACCCGATTACCGGGCCGCCTCGATCAACCGCCTCAATCGGTCGGCCACCTCCGTGTTGTCCAACCGCCCGGCGAACCGGTCGGCCCCGACGCCGATCGCGAAAACAGGCACATAGGCCGAGGTATGACTCCCCGTGGTCCATCCCGCTCCGGCGCGACGCGCCAGCAGATCCACCGCAACGCCCGCCGTCCGGGAAGGGTGCTCGACATAGGTTTTTTCGAGCTGCTCCCACTCCTTCGGCTGCAGAGAGACCGCTCCGCCGAAGCCCATCCGGCGTTCCAACACCCGGCGCGCTTCGCTCCACTCGGAAGCCCCGGCGAGGGAGTCTTTCAAAGCCCCCTTCGAGCTGCGTTGGGCCGAGAGAAGGTCGAAATAGGTGTCGTACCCGAGGTTGCTCCGTCCGAGCGCCAGTCCGCCGGTCTCGTGATCGGCCGTAACGACGATCAACGTTTCGTCCGGATGCGCCCGGTAGAAGTCGACGGCCACGCCGATCGCCTGCTCGAAATCGCGTACCTCGTGCACCAGCGATGCCGCATCGTTGTCATGCGCCGCCCAGTCGATCTGCCCCCCTTCGACCATCAGAAAGAAGCCGCTGCGCCGTCCGCCGTCGCGCATCAGGAAGTCGATCGACCGCCGGGTGATGGCCGGCAGCGAGAGGTCGCCCGGCCGTCGGTCGATGGCCAGCGGCAGTTTCGACGCATCGGCCCCAGCCTCCTGCACCAGCACGGCGCGCGTGCCTTTCAACGGCCGGTCGCCGCGCGTGACGGTGTATCCGGCCGCCGTCAGCGCCTCATAGACCGACACTTCGCCCTCCCGCTCCGGCTTCAGGAACCCCGAACCGGCATACAGGTCCAACCCCTCGGTCGAGGCGTCCCGTCCGATCTCGTACGACATCCCGCGGTTCGGCCGGTGGGCGAAGAAGCTGGCCGGCGTAGCGTGGTCGATGCTCACCGAGGTCGCCACGCCGCTCCGCATCCCCTGCTCCCGGGCAACCACCGCGAGGCTCGAAACCGGCGCCGAATGGTCCGTATTCATGCCGATCGTCCCGACCGACGTTTTGCTGCCCGAAGCCAGGGCCGTTCCGGCCGCAGCCGAGTCCGTGGTCCGTCGGGTGGCACACCACGTCGTGGCGAATCCCACCGCCGGCCACTGCGTAAAGCACAGCGGACTGAATCCCACCGAATCGCCACGCTCCGAAGCCACGCAAGCCTCGGTCAACGCCAGGG
This sequence comes from uncultured Rikenella sp., assembly GCA_910577885.1. Taxonomy (GTDB): domain Bacteria; phylum Bacteroidota; class Bacteroidia; order Bacteroidales; family Rikenellaceae; genus Rikenella. Next base: position 302 of record CAJTNK010000145.1, on the reverse strand, counting down.
CGTTGTGGCCCATACCGTCACCGATGAAGTAAAAGATGTACTTGGGACGTTCGCCGGCCCGGCAAACGAGGCTGCCAGCCAGCAGAAGCAAAAAAAGAAAGGTCTTTTTCATGTCAAATAGAGTATGAATTAAGTGTGTTTTTTGGGTTCGAGTTCCCAAAGGTACTATTATTTGCATATCCTGTCATGGATGACAGGAGGGTACTGTACCTTTTACCTTCGATTTGTCTCGCCCTGCTTTAGCATAATATGCAATCGGTCTTTAGCGACGGGATAGAACTGTTCTTTTTGTGAACAAAAAG
>CAJTNK010000144.1 GCA_910577885.1 uncultured Rikenella sp. | reverse complement strand
GGAAACCCTTTCTTTTTATCCCCCTCACTGTACCGCAGGGTCTCTTTCCGGGGGCACCCATTTTCCTACAGTACCCGAAATCCCGTGGCGGTGTGCCGGGGCTCTGTTCGGGGGATACCTTTTCCCGCCCCCCGAACCGCCCCGAAATCCCCCGCGTCGGTGCATCGTTGCATCGTCGGTGCCGGGGGGGCTTTTGCCTTTCTTTTCCCTTTTTTCAGCCTCTTCATCTAATCAATGCTTTGATCGTGCTGACGACGAAGCTTTCTTTGTTCCAGGGTCTTTCCTCCGGTTTTATGCTGGAGGGAAGACCCTGTGTGTTTTTAGAACTTTAAAGATGTCTGTTCAATTGTACGAATCTTTCGTGTCATGATTTTTCGGACACTTTGGATTAAATTATCTTGGTTGATAATAGTGGGATTGTCGGATGAGTTTATTATTTCTCTATTTAAATCGAACATGGGGTTTGATATGTCAAAATCTTCATCGTACATGACAGCGCGAGGAATTTTGTATTCAAAAGCTTTATTCATAGCATGTCGTGCTCCGCTATCTAATTTCAGACCGTGTAGTTTTGGATGTTTTTCTGCAGAATTTGACGCATAGCTTGCAGCTAAGACTATGGTATCACAGAATAAAGCTTGTAAGCGATCTCGGTCTATGTATTGTCTGCTGAGCTCTCTTGGCGAGGCAAATAGTCTTCCGTATTCGGTAATAAGAAGCCCTCCATCTTCAATGATATCATAAGCTAATTTCCTATTCCGAGCCGGTAGAATGTCATTTAGGTGACTGGGTAAAATTGCGATGGTTTTTCCTCCGGACTCCAAGGTCTGGCTGTGTGCAATGCTATCGCATCCTAATGCCAGTCCGCTGACAATTGTAGCTCCGGTTTTAACAAATTCCGTTACTATTTCTCGTTCTCTATTTTCAATATCGCCAGCTGGATTTAATAATCCGATAACAGATATTTTGGGGTTGTCGATTGTTAATAAGTCCAAATTTCCTTTGTAGTAGAGAAAAACAGGACGTTCACTAGGTTTTTGGACATCTCCGCGGTATCCAGGAAAAGCTTCATCTCCCCAAGCCACACATCCATCACAAGAATCTTTAAATCGGTGTATAAATTCGGTGAAGTTTCGTCTCTTGGATTCAAAATCATTGATAGTGAGCGTTTCGTTTTCCCGTGTCTGTCGTATCTTGAAAACGATAGTGCTCATATCATCGCCGGGGGTTATATTTTTTACAATCCAAGCCTTGCCAATTTTAGGATAAGACATGGCGGTCAAAACATTGAGAGCATGTTCTGTGTATTTCATTACGGATGTTTTACGTTAAAATTTCGATACTGTTTTTCCTATGGCATAAAATGTCACAGAATTGGCTCCCATATCAAATAATGCTTGAATTGCATCTTCATCGATATTGACCGTTTTTGTGTACAGATCGTCTATCAAAAGTATATCTTTCTTACTTACTTCCGAGGCAATCGTACAAGTTTCTTTGGTAATTCCGGGATAGGGTCTGGCGCCATCTCCGCCGTATCCACTTCGATCCATATGAGTGGTTCTTGTATTTGTGTGTCGGGTTATGTAGTTTGTTCCATTGTGGAAGTGGGTTGATTGTTCGATCACTCGACAGACTGTAGTTTTGAATAATCGTTGATTGGAATTATAATCCGTTTCTTTTTTAGCCCGAGGAATCACGCAAACAGTTAAGGCTTCTTTGCCTGTTGCGTGTAAAATTTTGGGTAAATCTTCCATTAAGATCTCGGCCAAAAAGAGAGAAGTTGTTTCTAAAAGAGATTGCGATTTGTCTTTAAATTGGTTTTTTAGTGTGCAGATGATATTTTCAACGCTTCTGGGTGTATTTCTTCGGACTTCATCTCCACCATGGTAATCGTCATGATAAAATGCAGATACTGGTTTATGCAGTATTTGATTTACAGGTTGAATCGTAAATCTATTTATATTGGTTGATGATTGAGCAAGACTATTACAGAACATAACAGTTGATCTTTTTCGGATTAATAATCTGTGTGATACCAATTTCCTGAGCGGCCGCTATGTTTTGTTCATCATTTTCAAAAACGATGATTGAGGCAGGCGGAATGTTCAATGTGCGGATCGCATATTGGTATTTGTTTTCTTCTGTGTTATTCTCAGGGCGGCCAAACAACAAATCACTGAAATATTCCAAAAGTTTGTGATGTGATATGATTGCTTTCGCTCTGTTTTCGTTGCAATCGGTCACTAAAACCGTTTGGTGTGTTTTTGAGTATTTCCGTAAAATATCAGCCATCTGAGTATTCAGATGTGTATTCGTGGATTGGAATTGTTTTTCTTTGAGTTGGATGATCTTGCGGAATACGGACTCTTCCATATCCGGGAAAATTTGTTGAAATATTTTTCGATTAAACCGTATACTCGGATCGTAAGTGACGTGAAAGTCACATTGATCTGCCAATAAAAAAGCAGATTGATAGGCTAGAAAATTTGCATGATTTGTATCGACCAGCGTGTCGTCCAGATCAAAAAATAAAACATGATGGGGTCTAATGGTAATATTTTCCATAGCGAGCCTTTGTTTTCGTTTTGTAAAAGGCATAAAAAACGTGGGACAATACCGTTTATTTGCTTCTGAGGTCTTCGACTACCTTGCTGCCAAATAAAAGAGTAAAGCCCACGTATCGCTACGCAGGCGTCACACTTTACTCTTGGCAGCTTTGAAAGTGTCGAAGTTTCAGAAGCCAGAATAAAAGTTAACGCTTTTTATGTCGTCTCTCCTCAGCTCGGTACTGTACCGAGCCGGGGAGGAAGAAATATCTGAAAAATAGATGGCCGGTTTTATCTCATAGGCACAAACAGATTGGTTACGAAATCAAAGATAGGGATTTTTCCACAGATTATAATCTCGGAAAACTTTTCTGCTATCTTTGTGATATAGCTAAAACGTGCGAAGACGATGAAAAACATTGACACGGCCTTGGTGGCCGAAAAAATAGAGCGGGCGGCGGCAACGGCTGCGGGCTTGGCTGCGAATCGGGAGGCGTTGCTCGGGTGCTTGGCGTGCACCGATTACACGACCCTCAGGGAGACCGATTCACCGAGAAGCGTGCAGGCGTTTACCCGGCGGGCTGTCGAACTGACCGTTGAAAAAGGGTTGCCGCCTGTAGCGTCGATTTGTGTTTATCCCTCGCTGGTCGATGCCGTCGGAGTGGCACTGGCGGAGGCTCCGGCCGGATCGGCGGCCGAGAATATCGGAATTACGGCCGTTTGCGGCGCTTTTCCTTCCGGGCAGACCTATATGGAGGTCAAGATGCTGGAGTGCGCCATGGCGATCGAAAATGGGGCCGATGAGCTCGATACGGTAATCAATGTCGGGGCGATTCTTTCGGGGGATTACGATTTGGCGGAGAGCGAGCTGGCGATGATGCGTGAAGAGATCGACGGGGAGGCGCTGTTGAAGGTGATTCTCGAGACGGGCTCGTTGGCCGATCCGGAGTTGATCTATCGGGCAGCGATGCTTGCGATGGAGGCGGGGGCTGATTTTATCAAAACTTCGACCGGGAAAACACCTATCTCGGCGACTCCGGCGGCTGCGGTGGTGATGTGCCGGGCGATTCGGGACTTCGAACGCTCTTGTGCCCGGAGGGTGGGTATCAAGGTCGCAGGGGGCATTCGGACGCCTCAGGAGGCGGTGCTTTATCGGACGATTGTGGCCCAGGAGTTGGGGGAGGAGTGGCTCACGCCTGCTCTGTTCCGGATCGGGGCCAGTGGATTGGTCGATGCGTTGGTGCCGCAGCTTCTTTGAGTGCTGAGGGGACCCCAAAATAGGGTTGGAAAAGGATTCGGATTCGATAGATTGTGTTTTTCGAGGCAGACAGCATTGTCTGCCTCGTTTGTTTTTTAGGGGTAGGGGCGGCGGCTGACCCGAGCGGCTTTTAGGGTCGCAGTTCCCCGGCTTCCGACTGTTCGTGGCCTTCCATGCCCTGCCGGGGGCTCCTTTTTTCTGTATATACTCTTTTCTCCTATTTCTTTGCTGCCCTCATGCCGGGCAGGCACTTACTTTCTGCAATGCGGCAGAAAGTAACCCCCCAAAAAAATAAGCACAACGAGCGCGGAGCGCGCATCCAAGGGGGTGGGAACCCCCTTGGCTAACCCCCGCCGGAACGGCCCAAACTTGGCGGAAAAAAACCAGTCTTCGCGTGCCGCTCGGCACCACAGGGGCTTTTGCTGGGTTTTATATTGCAAAATATGGCGAGAAGCCCCGCGC
>CAJTNK010000143.1 GCA_910577885.1 uncultured Rikenella sp. | reverse complement strand
CCGCTCCGTGGCTGCCGACCTGATGCAACGTACCTCCGGCAGCCACGCCGCGCCATCCGCTGTCGCGGAAGCCCGGGGCCGGGGCCGCTCGGCACTCCAACCTGGCCTGCCGGGCGAGAAAATTTGCGGAGAAAAGCCCGACAAAACACCCGGTGGACGTGCCGAGCGCACCCACCGGGTGTTTGGGTGGAAAGGCCTGAACCGGGCCGACCGCCTCCGAAAAACTCCGCAAAAAGGACCGCTCAACCGACCTTGCCCGATTTTACCGCCCTTTGGGCCGGACGACCGGCAGCTGGAAGGTCGAAACCGGTAACCACCAGTCGAACCATTTTCGATAAAGGTTGGCCCGCGTGAAAGGCTGCCATCCGTAGCGCACCCACCGAGGCGCTTGGACTTGATCCGACCAAATGGCCAAATCACCTGATCGGTTGCTGCGGATCTGTGCTTGAGCCGGGTAGAAAACGCCGTCCTCGCCCGCCAACTCGAAAGTCCGCGGCGCCTCGCCGTCCGACGTGCGAAGCCTTGAACCGACCAAACAATAGATCGTATCACCGATACCTATGGCATTATCTATGGCCGGGTCTTTGGGTCGTAAGACAAGTTTTGCTCCCAGCGGAAAACGGATGCCTGATCGCCTTGACAGCAAAGCCAGCCGCTCGCCGATGGGTTTCTTTCGCCGCGGATGAACGTCCGTCGAATCCCCCAGGTCCGAACTCACCGCCATCTCGACCCACGGCATGGCCTCGGCCATCCGCCGCTGACTGTCGCGGAAGTGGGGCCAGCTGGGCCTGTCGTGCGACGACAGCTGCACGAAGTGAAAAGCCATCGACGGCCGTCCGAACGCCTCGCGGAAGCTCGCCACCACGGCCGGAAACAACCGCTCGTGCAACTCCACGTTATGGGCATTGCTCTCGCCCTGATACCAAAGCACCCCCAGTGCATCGTACCCTGCGGCCAGCGGCGCGATGCGGCTCTCGTACAAGTAGGCGGGTTCGAAAAAGTGCCGTTGCAGCGGATTCCCGACCCCCTCCAGATTACCCTGCATCACCTGCCGCACCCACGGCTGCGCCATTTCGTTCCGCCGCCAGTCGTAGAGCACGTCCACCAGCACCGGATCGTCCTCCAGCCGACGCCGGCCGATGAAGGCTTCGGCCGGCGCGCCGCCCAGCGAAGTCTCGATCAGGCCGATCGGTACGCCGGGCATCAGCGAGTCCGCGAGCATCTGGCCGCAAAACCAGGCTATGGCCGAAAACCGGTCCACGGCCTCCCGATCGCTTCCCCGCACCCATCCTTCCGGGTTGCGGATGTAATCCAACCGGTTCAGCCGCTCCAGCTCCGTGCTGTCCAGCCGTCCCCGCTCGTCGGCAAAGGTCGGGTTGGCCCGGAACAGCCGAATCAGGGCTGTCGGTCGAGCTTCGTCCCGCTCCGCCGACCGGGCTACCGGCCAAGACATGTTGGACTGTCCGCTTGCCATCCACACTTCGCCCACCGCCACATCCCGATAAACGGCCGTCGTGTCGGGCGTCGACACGATCAGCACCCCGGAGAGCAACACCTCCTTCAGCGGCAGGCGCACCTCCCACCGACCATCCTCGCCCACCGACGCCGTTCCGGCGGCATAGACCTCGCCGAGTGGCTTCGCTCCTCCGTTCCGGGTCCGCCGCACGCTGTCGGCGACCGTTATGCTCACCGTCCGTCCCGCATCGGCCAGGCCGCCGATCCGCGTGTCGAAACCCCGTTGCAACACCATGTGGTCCGTATAGATCGGCGACATCCGCAACCCCCCGTAATCGCCCGTCACGGCGCTGTAGATCCGCTCGGCCAGCAGCCGCGCCCCTTCGACATTCGGATGCACGGCGTCGGGCAGCAGCTCCGGCCGATCCTTCAACACGGCTTCGAGGTCGATCAACCCGGTCCCCTGTGCCGCGGCCACCCGTTCGATCGCCTCCTGGATCCGGTGGTGCCACTCGCGGGTACCGGCCTTGAACCGACGGTGCCGATGCGGGATCGGGGTCATCCGGCAAACGTAGATCTTCGCCGCCGGATTGGCCGCTCGAAAACTCGCGATCAGGGCGGTGTAATCCGGGATGAACTCGTCCCGGTAATTGGGCCAGTTCCTCGGGTCGGTGTCGTTGATCCCGAGGTGGATCACCACGATGTCGGGCCGAAAAGCGATCGCCGCGGCATACTCGTCGGTTTTCGTATAGGGATTATGGCCCCGGTTCAGGAGCGTCGTGCCGCTGCGGCCGAAGTTCCGTACGTCGTACCCCGGGCCGAGCATCCGTCCCAGCACGGCCGGATAGCAGTTTCGTTCGCGATCGTCGACCAACATGCCGTACGTGATGCTGTTCCCGACGCACGCCACCCGCACCGGTGCCGGGGTATCGGAAGAGGGTCGCCGGGCGCTTTGTGCGGTCGAGCCTATCGACGCAAGGCCGAGGAGAATCAGGCCAATTTTTTTCATCGGATCGATCTATGATTAAAGTCCTTAAAGGTAATTAACATTTCGGTTACTGTCCGCATCCGGCGGCCAGAATGCGTCCCGCCCGCCACCGCTTACCCCACAGCAGTCCGCGCCGCAGGAGCCACGGCAGGGCGATTCCGGCCGCCGTGCTCAGCGGCACGCCGATCCAGGGGGTCACCCCTCCGTAGTCGTAGAGCACCACCCGCAGAGCGGACTGCGGAAACCATGAGAAGAGAAAAATAGCATAGGTCGATCCGTCGAGAGCGGCCAGCAAACGCCGGCCGCTTCGCAGATAGGCTTTCCCGAGGGCGAGGGCGAAGAGGATGCCGCACACGGCGGCGAGCCGTTCGCACAGCGGGTCGAGACTCGCATAGCCGGTCAGAATCCCGGCAACGGAGGTGGCTCCCCAACCCAGCACGGTCCACGGGTGATCGAGGATGAGCGCCCGGTCGATCTGCGTTTGACGGCTGCAGTAGAAGATACCGAGCACGAAAAAGAAGCCGAACTTGGCCACTCCGCTCAGGTTGAGCCACGCGACGCCTCCCACGGGGTTGAAAACCGAAAATACCAACGCGACGACTACCCACACCCCGAGCGGAACGCGGCCACTGGCGGCGAACGGCATCCTGGCCAGACTCTTGGCGAACAGCACCGTGCCGGTCAGCAAGATAAAAAGGGTCGGCAGAAACCAATAGTAGACGATGACGTTTTTCGAGGGCACGAGCAGCATCTCGACGTATGCGCTCCACGATAATTCGACGGGTTTCACGGCCCACCGGCTCAAGAGCGCCTTGGGGACGAAAACCAGCGTGGAGAGCAACAGATAAGGGATCAGCAGTCTCCGGGCTTTTTTGGCGACGAACGGTCCGAGGGGTATCCCGGCCAGCGGGCAGGCTTCTTCGCGAGCGGCTTCCGGGGCGGTGTAGCGCAGCAGGTAGCCGGAGAGAAACACCCACAACGGCATGTGAAAACTATAAATCCACCGGTACAATAACAGCTCGTGGCCGTCGCTCGGAAAGGCGTGGCCGACGACCACCAGTACGATTCCGAAGGCTTGCAGAAAACTGATATAAGGGTTGCGCATATTTTTTCCGTCTTCTTGGCTATGGAAGGGAGAGCACCTGTTTTCGGCGTAGGCAAAGGTTGGGGGCATGCGGCCCGACGGGCTTAAGATAGGCTGCGGTTTTCAATTCCGACCGCGACCAGGTATTCGAACGTGTCGGTATATTCCGTTTCGTAGATCGCTCCGTCCTCGTGATCGCGGTAAAACAGCCGTTCGCTGCATCGGCCCTTCGGATCGATTCGGAAGCCGTACAGATCGCCGCAACCGTTATCGCTCACATACAGGCACTTTCCCGGTGTGAGTGGAAACTGAAATCGATTCTCGTTCGTGACAGGGAATACTCCCTTCGGATCCAGCGAGTAGATGTTCGCATACCCGAAATATCCGCCGCCGTAGGTCGAAAGAAACTGTTTGTACTTTTCCGGCAATCGGATCCGGTGGGTCTCTTCGAAGGCGGCGATCTGCTCCGGGCCGGCTATCGTGTCGTTTTCCAAACAAAAGAGATGCGGATCTGTACGTTTCTTTGTTTCGACTCTTTTTCTGAATTCCTCAAATTCCATTGGAGGTGTGGTGTATTATTTTTGTCGCTGTCGGCAATTGGTGTTCGAAGTCGAGTGGGCAGCTGCCAAGGTGAGATCGAGGCCTCATACTTTTGGGTGGAGAACGAGTCGCGATGCTTCGCCTTGTCCGTCCCGCCGGGGCCCCGTTGGGGCTTTTGCTGTGTTTTTTTCTGTTTAGTTTCGCCCTTTACG
>CAJTNK010000142.1 GCA_910577885.1 uncultured Rikenella sp. | reverse complement strand
TAAATAAGGCCGAGAGAACCCCAGCAAAACACCCAACGGGTGCGCCGGGCGGGCGATGCCTCCCGGCACCCGGTACTGGCCATTCGGCCGAGAAACTCCACGAACGAAAAACCCACAAAACCTATCGCCGCCGGTAACCGCCGCCACCCACAGAACCACCCCCGCCATACGAGCCGCCACCACTGCTCCCCCGCACAGGTGCCGAATAAGTGGGTTCGCTCCGACGAGGTGTTTCGTTACGCGTCGGGGTCTCGCGACGAGGCTGCGCCTGAGGCGGATTCACCTGCCGACGATACGACCGGTCATCCGTCGGACGAGCCTGACCCGAAGAGTTGTTACCGTTTGTTGTCGTCGGCCGTTTTGTAGCCGCCGGATCGTAACGATTCCCGCTGCTCCCCGGACGAATCGCGCTGCCCGGACGACGATTCACCGACCCGCCGTCCTGGTTAATCAAGACACCCGTTCCGTTGTCGTTGCGCCGATAACCGCCCGAGTAAGTAGGCCGCCCGGAGCCTTGTCCCGGTCGGTAGTCCGGTCCCGGCCGCACAGCCGGTCGATGACCGCCGCCCCAGATCACCGGCCGACCCGGTCGATGAGAGCCGCCTCCCCAACCCCAATGGGGCGGCGGATAATATCCCGGCCCCCAGCCCCAACTCGGCCCCCAATCCCAGCCCCACGACGGCCCCCAACCCCATGAAGGTCCCCAGCTCCAGCCCCAATTCCAAGAAGGACCCCAATAACCCCCATCCCAGTAGTACCTCCACCGCCAGGAAGGACCCCACGGACCACCGTACCATCCGTCATACCACGGATCGTTCCACCACCCCGGCCCGAGGTTCAAACTCAGGCTGATGTTCGTACGCGTCTGCTGTTCGGACGGCACCATCAGCTCTTTGGTACGCATCCCGCCCGCCGGATCGCTCCCATCGAACAGCGCCGTGATATAGACCGGCTCGACCCACATCTCGTTCCCGAACGTGATGACATTGTACAGATCCGGATCGTACTTCCTCACCAACGCCTTATGATAACCCTCCATGAGCTGCCAATAGGTATCGTCCATTTCGCGGTAGCTCTTGTAAGCCTCCAACCGCCGCTGCAACGCTTCGTCGTAGCCGGTCACCAGCTCCGGCCGCGCAGCACCAGCCACACCCGACTCCACCACCGACCGCTTGGCGGCGGCATCCTGAGTCGGCGTCCACGTAGCGGGCATCTGTCGCGCCTGCTGTTTTTCCTCCTGTCTCCGGGCGCGGGAAGCGGCAGCCTCCTGCTTTTCAGCCTCCCGACTCTGCCGGGTCGAACCCCGGTACAAGTCGTCGACATATCTCCCGCGTTGCCCATAAGCCTCGGCGACAGCTCCCGAAACCAACAGGAGCGACAACAAAAAGAGGTTTCGTTTCATGATTCTATAAAACTCTGAAAATAAGACTAATCCGGTCAACCCGTTTGGGCGGTTCGTCCGCGTCAACCGCCGCAAGACTCGCAGCCCACTTACCCTATCCGACGGTTTCCAAATCTTGGACGCGCGACACTTTACAAAGTTACATTCCCGCCGCTTATATTTTTATTCCTTGGCTCGACAATGCCATTTCGCACGTCCCCCAATCGGATGATTCGCCCCCCCAAACACCCTCAGCCCCCGGGGTGCCGTTCGGTACACGAGGGCTAGTTTTTGGGGACAAATTTTTCGCCCGTCAGGCCAATAAAACGCCCTATGGACGCGCCTCCGCGGCGCACCCGTTGGGTGTTTTGCCGGGGGTGCCGCTCGGCACTCGAAGGCTGGGTTTTTCTCGGAAAATTTCTCGTCCGGACGGCCAATAAGACGCCCTTTGGGCTCGCCCCTGCGGCGGATGCGTTCGCGTCACGGCGCGGGCCTTTGTTAGGGTAGACACAGCCCGGTTCGAGTGCCGAGCGGCACCGCGCGACTGCTGGAGTAGGAAATTGACCAAACAACTCTCGGTTGTTTGGTCAATTTCCACCAGCGCGCGGACAATGCAGGTTGCCATCGGCAGGCCCGATTCAAGTGCCCAGCGGCACCGGCCCCGGGCTTCCGCGACGCCGGGAACAATAACGGATACGGAACACTGTTGTGTGTCGGCCACTACGGGTTCAGTTGGTCGTCGACTCCTACGGAGAGTGACTATGCCCACAACTTGTACTTCAGCTACAGCTGGCTCAGTCCGCAGGACAGCAACGCCCGTGCGCACGGTCTTCAGTTGCGTTGCCTCCAGGAATAGGGAGGGGCCGCTGGGCACTCGAACCGGGCAGCCTCTACCCCAAGCTGAGAACGGCGACTCCGCGAATCACGACCAGATCGGCAAAACTGCTCCGCCCAAAACTCGGCCAAGCCTCCCTTTGCGGGTCGCCGGCAGCGGAAAGAGCTACGAGCTCTGCCGAGTAGCTCGCGCCGCGCGGGGTGGCGGCGACTCGCGCACTCCAAAGGAGTGCAGATTCCCGGATTGCGGACCAATTCCCGGGCGCCCGATTCGAAAAATTACTCCGCCCAATGTTCTCCGTCCGCGCGCCTTGGGAAATTCTGTTTGAATAATTCATATTATTCAAACGTATTTCCTCCTAAGGCGGGGCGCGCGAGGCTTTCTTTACCGCCAGTCACTGGTCGTGTTTCGGTCGCCCGCGGGGATTTCACTCGATTGTGCTCTTGCACAACGAGCGAAATCCCTCTTTAGGCGGGCGGGCGACCTCCTACAACGCGCGCGGAACTGGAGGGAACTGCGCTCCCGCGCGGGGCCGCGTGCTCGCGGCGAGCGGGCGATGCTGCGCATCGCTATAACGAGCTGTGAAACCCCACCAAAACACCCTACGGGTGCGAGCGGACAGGCGGTGCCTCCCGGCACTCGGCACTGGCCATTCGGGCGAGAAAAATAATCTCGGACCACGCGGGCCGCCTACCAAGGAGCAAAACCCACCTCCTCGACAAAAACCCCCGAACGCCTCCCCGACCACCCCTGCAATTCCCGGGCCGAAAAATATTTTCGACCCCGAAAAAACCAAAGACGATACAACGTTCGAAATTTTTGACTAATTTTGTGGCCGTTATTTCTGAAAAACCGGAAACTGAGGATTACAATCGTGAACAGCTCCGCACTCTCTTTGCGACGACGACGATAGTTCCCCTGCATGGTCTCCGCCCCGGGTCGTTCCCGACCGGAGGAGACGATATGACAGAGGAACACCCTCTTGCTGTGTTCTGTTCTCCCGGCCTAACACGCCTACTACGACCGTTACCGACGACGACAGACACACACTCTTTTCTCGACCGGACAAATAACCGCAACCATACACTTTCTTACTATAAATCTTGTACACAAGATGACGATCGAAGATTTTGATGTCCTCGTGGCAACCGAAGAACACACCCGGTTCGCCCAGGAGATCTGCACCGAGATGGCCGAATCCGCCAAAGCGCGCGGAACAGGGATTGCCAAACGTACGCCGGAGTACGTGGCCTCCAAAATGCGCGAAGGAAAAGCCGTCGTCGCATTCCACAAGGACGGTCGATGGGCCGGGTTCAGCTACATCGAAAGCTGGGGCCATAACTCCTATGTGGCCAATTCGGGTCTGATTATCAACCCGGAGTTCCGGGAACTGGGGTTGGCCAAGGCGATCAAAACCAAAACTTTTTTCCTCTCGTTGGTCAAGTTCCCGGGGGCGAAGCTCTTCGGGCTGACCACCGGGTTACCGGTGATGAAGATCAACAACGAGCTGGGTTATCGGCCGGTGATCTTCTCGGAGCTGACCGACGACGAAACTTTCTGGAAAGGTTGCGAGAGCTGCGTTAACTTCGGTATCTTGCAGAGCAAACAGCATAAGAACTGTCTCTGTACGGCGATGTTGTTCGACCCGGCGGTGGATACGATCCGAGTGCCGTGGCCGAACGACCTGCCGAAGCCGGAAAACTTGAAATAGAGGGTTGGTTGTCGGGCTTGTGAATTTTTCCGCTGGCGGAATATAGCGCCAAGATGCAGCGCCGGTGCGGAGTTTTTGCTGGATTTCCTCTACCGTCAGGCCCATGCAAAACGAAGTTTTGCCCGTCCCGCTGGGGTCACCCGGACGCCGCCCGCATAGGGCAGTTATAGTTTGTTGTCGAGCCAACTCCAGCTTTCGCGTGCCGAGCGGCACCCGCGCGCCACGCCTTAAGAGGGAAATACACCGTTTCAACGATGAGTTGAAACGGAAGTATTTCCCCAGGCGCGCGGACAAAGACAGTTTTTCTCGCCCGTCAGGCCCATGCAAAACGAAGTTTTGCCCGTCCCGCCGGGGTCA
>CAJTNK010000141.1 GCA_910577885.1 uncultured Rikenella sp. | reverse complement strand
CGCCCACAGGGCGTTTTACTGGCCATTCGGGCGAGAAAACAGTCTTTGGCCGCGCAAGCCCCACGTCCCGTGGACGGGGATACTGCGCATCGCTATACCCTTCCGGCAGAAAACCGAAAACCCCTACAACTCCTCGTCCACCAAGTACCGGTTACGCTCCGGCGCCGAACGGTTGACCATCTCCCCCAAGAACCCCGCCAAAAAAGTCTGCACCCCCAACCCCACCGCCAACAGAGCGATGTAGAAAAGCGGCTGGTCCGTCACCGGCCGCAACGGCAGCCCCTGCCCCTGCAGCGACAGTTTCTCGGCGATCAGCCAAACCGTAATCACCAGTCCGATCAGAAACATCACCGTCCCCAGTCCCCCGAAAATGTACATCGGACGACGACCGAAACGGGTCATAAACATCACCGTCAGCAGGTCGATATACCCCTTTATCATCCGCTCCCAGCCGAACTTCGAGACCCCGAACTGCCTCGCCCGATGCTGTACCACCTTCTCGCCGATCCGCCGGAAGCCCGCCTGCTTGGCCAAAATCGGAATGAAGCGATGCATCTCGCCGTACACCTCGATCGACTTCACCACCTTCCGCCGGTAAGCCTTCAACCCGCAGTTGAAATCGTGCAACCGAATCCCGCTGGCCCGCCGCGCCGTCCAGTTGAAGAACTTCGACGGCAGCGTCTTCCCCATCGGATCGTACCGCTTGCGTTTCCAACCCGACACCAGGTCGTACCCCTCCTCGGTCACCATCCGGTAGAGTTCCGGTATCTCGTCCGGCGAGTCCTGCAAGTCGGCGTCCATCGTAATCACCACCTCGCCCTGCGCCGCGTCGAACCCACAGTACAAAGCCGGTGACTTCCCGTAGTTCCGCCGAAAACGAATCCCCCGCACCGCCGGATAACGTTCCTTCAACCGCACGATCTCCGCCCACGAACCATCCGTCGAACCGTCGTCCACAAAAATAGCCTCGTACGCAAAGCCACCCTCCCCCATCACCCGGTCGACCCACTCCATCAGCGGCCCGAGCGACTCCTCCTCGTTGTACACCGGAATCACCAACGAAATATCCATAACTACATCAGACTCTTTTAATGGTACTATTATTATACATGCCCGATCATTGGCTACAGTACGGGACTGCCGCTTGTTGGCTTCGCCTTCCTCCTCGCCGCTCGGCAAAGCGTGCGAGCCCGCTCTGCTCTCGCTGGCAGCGTCGGTTGTGAACAAAAAGAACCAAAAAAACTTTAGAACGCATCCCGTTGGGATGCTTTGGCCGTGTCAGCCTGTGTTTGGGTGGGGACGTTTGGCGGGGGCGCGATGAAGCAGTAATTTACCTTACGCGCCTCGCCGAACGCCCCACTCACAACCCTGAGGATTGCGGAGCCTAAGGCAAAGCGTATGCTATCTCAAAAGTTTTTGGTGCCGCTTTTTCCAAAAAGCGGCAGTCCCGGCTCGTAGCTAAAGCACAGTTCGCAAATTACCAAGCAGTAAAGAGGAAATTGAAGGTAAAAGTATCTTCAGGCCCTGCGTCTGACGATCGCGGCCGTGAACAGCGCCACGAAGCCGCCCTGCAACGCCATCGCCAAGACGTACCCTAAAATCACCATCAACAGGTTGTGCATCGCCGCGGCAGTCAGTTCGGCCTGCGCCTGGGTCATCAGCCCCGACTCGATATAGAGCCGCACCACCTGATCGATGATCTGCCCGAAGTAAGCCGGATCGACCGCCTCGGCCATCACGAAATAGCCCGCCCCGTAGATCACCCCGCCGAGCAGGCAGACCAATAGCGAGAATCCGAACGCCCGGCCATAGGTAAACCCCTCGGGCCGCCTCTCGTCCGGCGGACACAACGCTGCCGCCCGCCGCCCGTACCCCACCAGCACCGCCGCCGTCACCGCAAACCCGGCCAGCGACAATAACATCCCCCCCCATCCGATCCTCACCCCCCGCAGCAGGTACTGCAAGACCAACACCCCCGTCATCGCCAACCCGAGCACCATCCCCGCCGTCAGCAACTCGGTCCGATACTTCTGTTTCCGTTCCTTTTCGTCCATTTTTCTTTGTTCCTTGCGTGCTTGTTTTGCGTTAGAAATCCAGCTCCCTCACCCCCTGTCGCACCACCTCCACCGTTCCGTTCTCCGTACAGTCCACCACGGTCGACGCATGCACGTCGCCCATCCCCCCGTCGACCACCGCCTCCACCCCCGCATACCGCTCGTGGATCAACTCCGGATCGGTAATGTACTCGATCTCCTCACCCACATCGTCCGTCCGCACCGACGCTGTGACGAGCGGCATCCCCAGCTCCCGCACAATGGCCTGTGCAATCGGGTTGTCCGGGATCCTCACCCCGACGGTCCGCCGGCCCACCATCACCCGCTCCGAGATCCGAGACGAAGCCGGCAGAATAAACGTAAACGGCCCCGGCAAGTTCCGTTTCAGGAGTTTGAAGACCAGATTATCCACCCGCGCGTACTCGGCCACCTCGCCGATCTCGGCACAAACGATCGCCAGTTCGGCGGTTTTTTTGCCGCCGCGGAGGTTCCGCAGCCGGTCGATGGCCTTGGGCTGGTCCAGGGCGCACCCCAGCGCATACACCGTATCGGTCGGATAGACGATCACCCCGCCGTTCCGCAACACATCGACCACCTGCCGCACCGTGCGTTCATTGGGATTCTCCGGATATAACTTGATTAGCATGGAACAAAGATAGCGAAATGCCCGAAACGATGCACAGAAAAAACGCAGCCCGCTCGTTCGCCCCCCGCCGGACCGCACCCGCCGCGCGGAGAAAAAAAGAAAACGGAATTCGGGCGACACAATTTGACTTCAATCCAGTCGGCCGCGTCACGCCCCCCATAGAAATAGAAGAAGCCATCTACAAACCGCCACCCCCCGAAACAAAAAAAGTGGGTAAGCTACTTGCATCGCACCGCTACAACCGCCTACCCTTGCTGCCTTCCGGCCCTGGGGGATTCAGCAGGAGCTGGTCGTACAAGACTTACCCACGGCCACAAAAGTAGGTATTTTTTCGGTTCCGCCCAACCCCTCTCCCTACGATTTTCGATTTTTCCCTATCTTTGGATCGCATTTTCTCTCACCATCCATACCTATGGCAAATTCCTATCCCCGTCGGCCCCGAGCCGACCAACGTCACAAACGTTCCACGGTTCGGCGCGGCCGGACCATCCTACTGGTCATCGGGCTGCTGCTCGCGGTGATCGGCGGCGCCTGGGGGTGGAAACTCTACGACTACCGGTTCGGAACGGCCATCGTCCGGAACGGAACCATACAGGTGCCCACCGGAACCTCGTTCGACCAACTGGGGCGCATGCTCCGCGACAGCGGCTACGTCCGGAACCTGAAAAAATGGAACTCCTACGCCCGGTCGAATAACGTACAGGGTGTCCGGGCCGGGAACTATGCGCTGCGGAAAGGCGCCTCGTACCGCACCGCCCTCACGGCGTTTCACTACGGGAGGCAGACTCCCGTAAGGCTGACTTTCAACAACATCCGCACCATGGACCGGCTGGCGGGAGTGGTCTCGCGGTACATCGAGGCGGACTCGCTGACAGTCCTCCGCACGCTCACCGACCCGGAGGCGATCACTGCCACGGGGCTCACCCGGGCGACTTTCCCGTCGCTCTTCATACCGAACACCTACGAAGTCTACTGGACGATGACACCGGCGGAATTCGTGGCCCGGATGCAGAAGGAACACGACCGGTTCTGGACCGAAGACCGGCGCGAAAAGGCCCGTAAACTGGGCTATACGCCGGAACAGATCGCCACGATCGCGTCGATCGTGCTCGAAGAGACGAAGTTTCAGGGCGAGATGACTCGCGTGGCGGGGGTCTACATCAACCGCCTGCGCCGAGGAATAGCGCTCCAGGCCGATCCGACGGTGAAATTCGCGGTGGGTGACCCGACGATCCGACGGGTCCTGAACAAACACCTGGCCTACGATTCGCCCTACAACACCTACCTCTATGCGGGTCTGCCGCCGGGACCGATCTGCGTACCGTCCATCGCGGCCATCGACGCCACACTCGACTACGCCGATCCCAAAAACGCACACAACTACCTCTACTTCTGCGCCAAAGCGGATTTCTCGGGACGACACGCCTTCGCGCGCACGCTCCCGGAACACAACCGCAACGCGGCGGCCTATGCCGCCGAACTCAACCGACGCGGCATTCGCTAAACCTCTTCTTTCTTTGTTTTGTATTTGGTGAACAGGAGGGTACTGTACCTTTTACATTCGGTCTCCTCGCTCTGCCTTGGCGTAATGTGCAATCGGTCTTTGTGCCGCCTGGGACTGCCGCTTTTTGAAAAAAGCGGCACCAAAAACTTTTGAGCTAGCATAC
>CAJTNK010000140.1 GCA_910577885.1 uncultured Rikenella sp. | reverse complement strand
GCCCTCCGCGGGGGGCGGCGGAGGGGCGCGCGATCTGCGATCGCGGTTTTCCAGCTGCAGTCCGGTCCGTAGGGGGGTGGCGTCGGCCGTCATAGTGAGATCCCGGCTGAGTCCTGGGCTGAGAAGTTTTTCCGAACTTGTCGCGATTCGTAGAATCGCCGGCCTCTGCGGTGCCGCTGGGCACTCCAACCGGGGAGATGAACAGCCTCAAGGGGGTGGACGCAAGGCCGAATTTTCTTTGAGGGCAGAGCGGCAAGTAGAGAAATTGCGACCCAACGGGTCGGGCGAGAGAAGCGGGCATTGGTACCTACCACTGACCTACCAACTCGCCTCGCTTGACAGAGAAAAGCCCAACAAAACGCCCCGTGGGCGTACCGCGCGGCAAAGCTCCGCCGTAGGCCCCCGGCATCGGACTCAAGATACGCCGAACATAGTTGCCGTACAATAGCGGAAATCTGAAAAGTTTGGCCGAAATTTGTCGTCTCAATACCTCACGGAGTGTTTGTTTCAACGAAACATTTTCTACCTTTGCGTGCGGCGGAGGGAGACTCCCGGCGAGCCTCTCCCGCGTGCCGCATACACACATATCGGTGAAAGTGTTTGCTTTTACTTGGCAGGAAATCTGGTAAATTTCAAAAGATCAAGGAGAGTAATAAACACTCAATACTTGTATAACGGCCGCGCATGTTATGGAAATGACGTGCGTTTGTCCATATACAGGTGTGGGGTATTGTTTATTTGATCTTTGGGCTTTTACCAGAGCCTCCTGCCAGATAAACCAACGACTCCACACTTTCTCTTTTGTTCCCACCCTCTCTCTTTTTGTTTGGCGTGTCTTTTGCAGAGTCGGAAAGACAATACCACACCTCAACACACGCACACCATGATGACAGCTGTTGACGCATGCCGGGCGTTTCTGACCCGGAACCGAATGGCGTGGCAGGAGCTGGACGAGGGTCTCGGAATCGCTTTCAACCACCGGGGCTTCCGGTTTCTGCTGCTCGACTACAAGGAGAACGATCCGCAGTGTTTTCAATTGATTCTGCCCGAGATTTTCCAGCCCCGGGCCGACCAACACGACTCGGTGTACCGGGTGATGAACGCCCGCAACGAAGACCGGAAGTACATCAAGCTCTACTTGGACGAGTTCGGCTCGGTGAACGTCGAGTGTCAGATGCTGCTCGACCCGGAGCCGAAATTGGAATTGTTTTTCTTTCGATTGTTGGAGAGTCTGCTCTTCGAACAGGAACACTTCGCCCGCCACCTCCGACAGACGGAGGAAGAACAGCCGGCGTAGCGTATCTTTTTTTCGCCCCTCGGCCACAGAAACGAGACGGGGGAAACCTCCCCGAACGCCTCTCAGCAGCGCAGGATCCTCGACAAGCCCTCAGCCCTCTCCTCTCCCATCTACCGCCTCGGTTTCTCGCCCCGCACGAAGAGTACCAGCGCCACACCGATCAACCCGACCGCCATCCCCCCGAGCACCGTGAGCGGCAGCCAAAGCTCCGCCACCTCAGCCCCTTTGAGCATCAGCGCCTTGACCCCTTCGATAAACCACGTGGCCGGCACCGCCTGACACACCCCCTGCAAGACGACCGGCATGTTGGAAATCGGGAAGACGAAGCCCGAGAGGAGCATCGTCGGCAAAAGCAGCCCCAAGAGCGACGAAAAGAGGGCCGATTGTTGGGTCCTGACGAGCGACGAGATCAGGAGCCCCAGCCCGACCGCCGCCAGGATGAAGAGCGCACAGAGCAGCGCCAGCCCCCACAAACTCCCGTAGCAAGGCAACCCGAAGACGAGCATCCCGAGGAGCATGATCCCCGCGGTATTGATCGCCGTGAGCACGAAATAGGGCACCACCTTGGCCAACACGATGGTGCGTGCCTTGAGCGGCGAGACGGTGAGCAGCCTCAGGGTGCCGTTCTCCTTCTCGCGGGCCAGCGTCACGGAGGTCATCACAGCCGAAACGATCATCACGATCATCGCAATCACCCCCGGCACAAACATGTAAGCCGACTTGAGTTCCGGGTTGTACATCATCCGCACGTTGGTCCGCACGCCCCCCCCTTTTTGTTGGATGTCGGTGTCGGTATTGAGCTCCGCGACAATCGCCGCCGCGTATCCCAACACGGTGGTCGCCACATTGAGGTCCGAGGCATCGGCAATCAACTGCACCCGAGCTCCCCCCTCTCTCCCGGCGTCCGACTCGAACCCGGCCGGAATCACCACCGCCAACCTCACCCGTCCCTCGCGAAAAGCGTCGTCGATTTCGGCTTCGTCGGCCAGCTCCCGGACCACCTCGAATCGGCCCGCTGCCGAGAGTTTTCGGATCAGCCTCCGCGCCAACGGATCGCCGTGCGACGCATCCAGCACCGCCACCGGCGTATGGTCGATGTCGGTCGAGATCACGAACCCGAAGAGCATCACCAGCGCCACCGGAATCGCAAACAACATGACCAGCGTCCGTCTCTCGCGCAGGATATGCCTCCACTCCTTCCCCACGAAGCTCAGAAAAGTACTGTGTCTCATTTCGTTACGCATCTTTATTCCCCGCCGCCCCGGGTCAGCCGCCCGAACAGGTCGTCCATATCCCTCGCCCCATAACGCTCCATCAGCGTCCGCGGCCGATCCAGGGCCTTCATCTGCCCGTCGGCCATAATCAAGGTCCGGTTGCAATACAACGCCTCGTCCAGATAATGGGTCGTCACCAAGACCGTCGTCCCGCCGTCGGCCGCATCCAAAATCAGCTCCCAGAACCGCCGCCGTTCCAGCGGATCGACCCCTCCGGTCGGTTCGTCGAGGAAGAGCACCTCCGGCCGGTGCAACATGGCCGCCGCCAAAGCGATTTTCTGTTTCCAGCCCGGCGGCAAACTCCCCACCAGCAGCCCCCGCCACTCCTCCATCGCCAACCGGTCGTTCATCTCCTCGATCCGTTCCCGCAGCGCCCGCCGCCGAACGCCGTAGATGGTTCCGAAGAGTTGCAGGTTCTCCTGTACGGTCAAGTCCGGATAGAGCGAGAAGCGTTGGCTCATGTATCCGATCCGGCGTTTGACCTGCTCCGGCCTGCGGGCCACGTCGAACCCGGCCACCTCCGCTCCTCCGGAACTGGGCCTCAGCAGGCCGCACAACATCCGAATCGCGGTGGTCTTCCCGGCCCCGTTGGCCCCCAGGAAACCGAACACCTCGCCCCGACCGACGTCGAACGAGAGGTCGTCGACGGCCGTAAAGTCGCCGAAACGACGCGTCAGGCGGTGTACAATGATATTCCGATCGCTCATGCTGTCTCTCTCCTATATACAGGTCGTACTTAAATCGTCCTCGTCGTCGGCAGCCGACTGGGCGGACGAGGTGAGCTGAATGAAGAGGTCTTCGACCGTCGGCCCGGCCTGTCGGACACGCACCGCACCGCCGGTATCGAACCCCTGCGCCCGCAGGTAGCCGAGCACCGTCTCGACGTGCATCCCGTCCAGCGCCATCCCGAGGTGGATCCGGTCGCCGAACGAGTAGCACCCCCGGCACAGCGACCAATCCCGCAACACCCCCAACAGCCGGGCATTGAGCTTCATATCCTCCGTCGAAATTTCGTACAGCGTCCCACGGTAATGCTCCGCCACTTCGCCCGGTACCAGCGTGTCGAGCAGCTCTCCGCGGTGCAGCAGCGACACCCGGTCGCACCGCGCGGCCTCGTCCATATACGAAGTCGAGACGAGTATGGTCTTCCCACGCTCAACCGCCAGCCGCCGCAGCGCATCCCAAAACTCGCTCCGCGAGGTAGGATCGACACCGGTCGTCGGTTCGTCGAGCATCAGCACCTCCGGATCGTGAATCATCGCACAACACAAAGCCAGTTTCTGCTTCATCCCCCCGGAGAGCTTGGCCGCCGGTCGCCGCGAGAAAGGCTCGATCTGCCGCCAAATATCACCCATCAGCTCCTCGATCCCGCCCGCCGGTTTGCGATAGATCCGGGCGAAAAACTCCAGGTTCTCCCGCACCGACAGGTCGCCGTACAGCGAAAAGGCCGCCGGCATATACCCGACCGTCCGCCTCACCTCCCTCCACTCCCGGCCGATCTCATACCCGCCCACCCGAGCACTCCCCCCGTCCGCCCGAGTCAACGTCACGAGAATGTCGAACAACGTACTCTTCCCTGCCCCGTCGGCGCCGATCAACCCACACACCTCACCCCGTCCGACGCTCAACGACACGTCGTCCAACGCAACAACATCGCCCCAACGCTTCGATATGCTTTCGACTTCTATCATATGTCTTTTCCTTTCTCTCTCTCGTTATTTGTTGGTATCATTCTTTGTGCTGGAGGGTACTGTTCTTTTTGTGAACAACCGACGCTGCCAGCGAGAGCAGAGCGGG
>CAJTNK010000139.1 GCA_910577885.1 uncultured Rikenella sp. | reverse complement strand
CGCTTTGCCGAGCGGCGAGGAGAAAACCGTAGGTAAACTTCGTTTCGCATGGGCCGTCCGGCGCAAAACTGTCTTATCTGCGCAGGCCGCCTACCAAGGCGGAGAGAACCCCGCCAAAATACGCAAACAAAAACGGCCGAGAACATACCCCGACCGGCAGCCACCTACAAAAATGCCTCCGAGGAGCGCATCCTCGGAGGCATTCATAGACAACCCGCAAAAATCAGTTTACATCCCCCGCCCCGCGAGAAGCGCAGCCATTTGCCCCTGCAACTCCCGCGCCGCCGTGGCAGCCGCCTCGGCAAAGTCCCGCCCCGACGAAGCATAGATAATCCCGCGCGAAGAATTGACCAGCAGCCCGCAACGGCTGTTCATCCCGAACTTCGCCACCTCCTCGAGCGACCCGCCCTGGGCCCCGACCCCCGGCACCAGCAGAAAATGGTCCGGTACGATCACTCGCACCCGTTCCAACTCCTCGGCCCGAGTCGCCCCCACCACATACATCGTATTGTCCTCCGTCCCCCAGTGCATCGAGCTCTTGAGGACCCGTTCATAGAGCCTCTCTCCGTTCTCGAGCCGCAGGGTTTCGAAGTCCTGCGCCGAGGCATTGGAGGTCAACGCCAGCAACACCGCCCATTTCCCGGCATAAGCGTAGAACGGTTCCGCCGTGTCGCTCCCCATGTAAGGCGAGAGAGTAACCGCGTCGAAGTCCATCTCCTGGAAGAATACCCGGGCATACATCTGCGACGTATTGCCGATATCGCCCCGCTTGGCATCCGCAATGATGAACTGCTCCGGATAGTTTTCGCGCAGGTACCGAACCGTCTTCACCAACGCCCCCCAGCCCTTGAGCCCCGCCGCTTCGTAGAACGCGAGGTTGGGTTTGTAGGCCACGCAGAACGGCGCCGTAGCATCGATAATCGCCCGGTTGAAAGCGAAGAGCGGATCCTCGTCCCCCAGCAGATGCGGCGGAACCTTCTTGAGATCCGTGTCAAGCCCTACACACAAAAAACTACGTTTCGCACCTATCTGCCCGAATAACTCCTGCGATGTCATAACAGTTTGCCTTAGAAAATTTTACTCGTTCTCTCCTCCCGAAGCCAAAGTCGTGTCGGTCTCATTCGCACCGCCCGATGACGCCGAAGGAGCGCCCCTCCGCCGCGAAGAGCCGAACAGCTTCCGGCCGAGCCGGACAAGCCAACCGCCCCACAGCCACGCCAACAGCGGAAAAACGACAACGACCAGCCGATTGGCCTCCCAAGCATCCGCGAATCGGCCGTGCAGAAAACAAAACACCGCCCGCGTCATGCCGCACCCCGGACAATGGCGCCCCGTGAGGTTGGTGAAAAGACAGAACGTGAACGGATTTTGTTCGCCCGGTTCGGGCATGACCCATCCCAGCGGCGCAAGTGCGATGCCGAACGGCAAAAAGGCCAAAAGGGCCAACAAGCCGAATCCCGCCCAGCGCCTCCAGCTCCGCCACCGTACCGTCGTGGTCCGTTCCCTCATCCCGATGCGAAAAAATAGGTTCGTTTACCCGCCCGCCGGCCCCCCTCTACATTCATAGAGGCCCGGAGACGGGGAAGCGGGGAGCCTCCGGGTGAGTCGCGCACAACTCACCCGGTGCATCGACCGCCGCCGTACACAAACCCGCTCGCCCGAGCACAATAATCCGCCCCCCTACTCCTATCTCCTACTGCAACTTCAGCTTTTTGCCATCCGAGTCGGTGAAATTGCCCATCACGATAACAATGAGGTCGATCAACGTCCAAATCCCACACCCCCCGCACGTCAACAACTGAGCGATCCCCGATCCGACCTTCCCGACGTAAAAGCGGTGAATCCCGAGACAACCGACAAAAAAGCAGAGCAACAACGCCACCAATCCGCTCTTATCGCTCACCATAGGATCAATCGGCTGTTGTTGAACCTGCTGCGAAGCACCCGAAAGCGAACACCCGCATTTGACACACATAACGGCATTATCGTGCAGCTCGACACCGCAATGACTACAGTATTTCATGGTCTGAAAAGTATTTAGTTAATAAATGAGATTTCTCATTCCGTTCCATCCCGTCACGCATTCTCCTCTTCCGCAGCCGCCGCCAGCCGTTCGGCATTCTCGGCAAACTGCAGCTTGTCGATACACTCCTGAATGTCGCCGTCCATAAAAGCCGGCAGGTTGTACATCGTGTACCCGATCCGGTGGTCGGTCATCCGCCCCTGCGGATAGTTATAGGTCCGGATCTTCGCACTCCGGTCGCCGGTCGAGACCATCGTCTTCCGCTTGGAAGAGATCTCGTCCAGGTACTTCTGATACTCCAGGTTATAGATCCGTGTCCGCAACTCTTCCAACGCTTTATCGAAGTTTTTGAGCTGCGATTTCTGGTCCTGACACTGCACCACGATTCCGGTCGGAATGTGCGTCAGCCGAATCGCCGAATAGGTCGTGTTCACACTCTGCCCCCCCGGCCCACTAGCACAGAACGTATCTTTCCGGATATCCTCCATCTTCAGGTCGATGTCGAACTCCTCGGCCTCCGGCAGCACCGCCACCGAAGCCGCCGAAGTATGCACCCGCCCCTGCGTCTCGGTCTGCGGCACCCGCTGCACCCGGTGGACCCCCGACTCGTACTTCAAGACCCCGTAAACCCCCTCACCCGTAATCTTCAGTACCACCTCCTTGTACCCCCCCGAAGTCCCCTCGCTCTGGCTGTTGATTTCGGCCTTCCAGCCCCGCCGCTCGAAGAACTTGAGATACATCCGCAACAAGTCTCCAGCGAATATCGCAGCCTCATCCCCTCCGGCCCCCCCCCGGATCTCCATGATGGCATTCTTACCGTCCTGCGGATCGGCCGGGATGAGCATCAGTTTGATATCCTCCTCCAGCTGCTCGATGGCCGGTTCCAAAGTCTCGACCTCGCCCCGGGCCATCTCGCGCATCTCTTCGTCCTTCTCGTTGACCAGGATATCCTTGGCCTCCTGCAAGTTGGCCACGGCGGTCCGATACCGGTCCGCCGCCTCGACGATCGGCCCCAGCTCCTTGTACTCCTTGTTGAGCTGGATGTACCGCTTCATGTCGTTCATCACCGCCGGATCGGTGATCTGCTCCGAGATCGCCGCATACTTCTCGCGAATACCGTCCAACTTGGCCAGTATGGTGTTATCTGCCATATATTATATTCCCTGCTAATATTTCGCCCCTGCCTTACTCCACAGGACAAAGATACGTTTTTTCCGGTTTCGTTCGACGCGCCGCCGTTCCCCGGCCCGAAAAAAGAGACAGCGGGGAACCGCTCTCCCATCGGACGGTCTCCGCTGCTGCTGTTTCGTTCGGCGCACCGAAGCGCACGGCGGCGGCGCGACAGCGTGACGATCGCCCCTGCGCTCCGCCACCAAGCCCCTAATCCCGCCGGGCAAAGCCGAGGTAGTAGATCAGCACCGCAATCGCCGACAGCGCCGCCACCAGATACGTCCTCGCCGCCCAAGACAACGCCTCCTGCGCCTGTGCATGCTGCTGGTCGGTGAGGATGTTCTGTTCGTCGAGCCACGCCAGCGCCCGCCGCGAAGCGTCGTACTCCACCGGCAAAGTCACCAGGCTGAACAACGCCGACACGGCCACCATCGCGATCCCGATCCAGAAGACGATCATATTGTTCGTAGTCGCCGCCAAGGCCACCCCGCCCAAGATCACCCATGTGGAGTACTGCGACGAGAACGAAGTCACCGGCACCAAAGCCGACCGCATCCGCAGCGGCGCATACCCGACGGCATGCTGTACGGCATGTCCGCACTCATGCGCCGCCACCGCCGCTGCCGCCACCGAGTTGCTCGCGTACACCGCGTCGCTCAGGTTGACCGTCTTATCCATCGGATTGAAGTGGTCGGTCAGTTTCCCCGGCGTATGGATCACCCGCACGTCCGTAATCCCGTTATCCCGCAACATCTTCTCGGCCACCTCCGCCCCGGTCATCCCGTTCGCGAAAGGCACTTTCGAGTACTTCGCAAAAACGCTCTGCAACCGGGTCTGTACGATGAAACCGACGACACCGACCAAAATCAACAACAACAATCCGACCCCCGACGAGGGCGAATACCCGATATACAACTGTATCATACTTTGAATGTTTTGTTTACGTATTTCCTTGACTCTACCTTGTTTCCACCGGTCTCTTCACTTTCGCGGGCCTGTCCTATCCGCCGACAGCGGCCTCTTCTTTGCAATTAGCCTCACCCCGCGCGACTCGAAAAGTCGCAGTTTCTCTACTTGCCAATCAGCTACGAGCCCCCAAATCGAAGAAAATTCGGCCTTGCGCCCACTCCCTTGAGGCTGAGCAAAACCCCGGTTGGAGTGCCCAGCGGCACCGCAGAGGCCGCGCGATGCTTTGCATCGCGACAAGTTCGGAAAAAATC
>CAJTNK010000138.1 GCA_910577885.1 uncultured Rikenella sp. | reverse complement strand
AAGTTTTTTTGGTTCTTTTTGTTCACAAAAAGAACAGTACCCTCCTGTCGCTAAAAACCAAGGAAGGAGAAGAGAGGATTATTTTGTTTCAGCCGTGCGCGGGACCGCCGTGAGCAAGGCCACCAAGTCACCCTCCGCGTTGAGCATCAGCAACCGACCACCTTCGATTTTGATTCGCTTGACGAAGTTGAGTTCACGTGTAAAGCCGTCTTCGATCTGCGTGTCCGGGCAGTACATCCGCGTAGCCCCTACGTTACTGATTTCGATGTTGTGTTCGGCCTTTTCGAGGAGGCTGTAACCCGCAAAGAAGTTGTTGCACGGCGCCTGGCCGTAAATTGTTTTCTTTTCGGCATCGAAAGTGAGGGTGATGGCCTTGTCGGTCGGGACGGCCTCTCCGCGGAACTCCACGAGCCGCCAATTATCGGCCTCGAGGTTGGCGATCTTCGGGCTCGCCTTGCGGCAGGCGCAGCAAGCCGTAAACAGAACCGACGCCAGGGCGACGGTCGTCAGGATGAACGATTTTTTCTTCATGATTCTCAAAAATTCTGATTGATTAACCACGCGCAAAGATAACAAAGAAAACGCTTGGCCGATCTCGCGAAAGCACGACACCCCGGCCGGAGATCTTTGCCCTCCCTCCGTATACATTATATATATATAGTAGTATGCCCCGTTATTTTTTATGGGTCATGCTGGCCGGCGCAAAAATCAGGACCGTCATCCCCGTACTGTCCATCATGCGCAGTCGGTGGTCGCTGACGGTGTAGCTCCGCACGCGGCGCAACCGCTCGATATACTCCTGCTCCGTTTCGTTATCGGGACACAGCGCCATCGTCATTCCATCGATGTTGACCTCCAGAGCAGTCGTTTCGGGCAGCCCCGTGGGGCTGGTTTTGTAGCTCCCGAAGAAGCTGTTGCAAGAGGTGTAGCCACTCAACTGGCCGTCGCTGAAGAACTCCACAGAGGGTCTGGAATCGGGTCTGCGTCTGTCTGCCGGGAGTGGGATGCTGTCGCCATCCGCGCCCTCCACGGCGACCCAAATATCGCTGTCAAGCACCAGCGGCGATCTCCCGACGCTTCGACAGGTCGTAAACAATGCGGCCGATAAGATTGCTGTTGCGATTCTAATCATATTTCCGTTATTTTGTGCACAAAGGTTTCGATGCCTTTACACAAGCAAAATCAATGCCAAAACGTTCAAAAATGAAAAAAATTATCGCCACGACGGCTGCACCTGCTGCCGTCGGACCATACAGCCAGGCCGTAGAGGCTGGCTCAACGCTTTATGTTTCGGGACAATTACCGATCGACCCAACCACAAAAACCATGCCAGAAGGGATCGAGGCCCAAACCGAACAAAGCCTCCGAAACATCGAAGCCATCCTCCATGCCGCCGGATACTCCAAAACCGACGTCGTCAAATCCACCGTCCTGCTCCAGAACATCTCGGATTTCGCGGCCATGAACGCCGTCTACGCCAAGTTCTACACCGAAAATCCACCGGCACGCGTAGCCTTCGAAGTAGCCGCTTTACCGATGGGTACCCTCGTCGAAATCGAAACAATCGCTGTCAAAGACTAACAACATATTTCTCTTTTTGGAGAACGGGAGGGTACTGTTCTTTTTGTGAACAAAAAGAACCAAAAAAACTTTCAGATAGCATACGCTATGCCTTAGGCTCCGCAGTCCTCAGGAGCATGGGTGGGGCTTTCTCGGTGCGGCGCATAAGGCGCATATTACCTCAGTGCGCCGACACCGGAAAACCCCACCCAAACACAGGCTGACACGGCCAAAGCATCCCAACGGGATGCGCTCGGAAGTCTTTTGGGTACCTTTTCTTCAGAAAAGGTACGGTTCCGGCTCGTAGCCAAAGAAAGATTAAGTTATCAGACTATGACCACGACCGAACGGATGATAGGTTTGCTGCGGCGGTTGAAAATCGAGATGAACGGCGCCGTGACCGATGCCATGCGAGCGTATGGCGGCGGGGAGGCAGGGTATGGGCTGAATTACGGGGTGTCGTTGCCGACGATCCGCGAGATTGCGCAGGAGTGGGGGCCGGATCATGCCTTGGCCGAGACATTGTGGCGACAGGACGTGCGGGAGTTGAAGCTCGCCGCACTGTTTGTGGACGAGCCGGAGGCGGTGACTGCCGAGCAGATGGAGGCTTGGGCGGCCGACTGGCGAACCGCAGAACTGGCCGAACAGTGTGCCATGCAGCTTTTTTGGCGGTCGCCGGCAGCATGGGCAACGGCCATCGGATGGACGGGACAACAACCGACACCCGATGCGACAGGGGCGTTCAAACGACTGGCCGCATTCTATATGCTGGGCCGATTGGCCTCCGATCAACAGGTCGCTGACGACGATTTCCACCGACTCCTCAGCCTTCCTTCAGTCTTCGGTCCGGACACTACAGAACGCTCGGCAGCCTATGCGCTACGCGAGATTCATCGTCACCGCCCAGCTCTTCGAACCCAAGTAGCAGACAGCCTAAACCGCGTTTCGGCCGCCGTGGCCGATGAGGTGCGGTGGCAAATTGAATATCTTCCTTAGCGACAGGAGGGTACTGTCCCTTTCTTGAAAGAAAGGGACCCAAAGAACTTTCAGATAGCATACGCTATGCCTTAGGCTCCGCAGTCCTCAAGGTTGTGAGTGGGGCTTTCTCGGTGCGGCGCATAAGGCGCATATTACCTTAGTGCGCCGACACCGGAAAACCCCACCCAAAGCACGAGGCTGACACGGCCAAAGCATCCCAGCGGGATGCGCTCTAAAGTCTTTTTGGTTCTTTTTGTTCACAAAAAGAACAGTTCCAGCTCGTCACCAAAGACAGGCAATTAAGCAAACGCCGCAGCCACCTCCTCACGATCGTCAAAGTGGTGGCGCACCCCGGCAATCTCCTGGTAGGGTTCATGCCCTTTGCCTGCGACCAGGATAATATCCCCCGGCCGGGCCAAAGCCGCTGCCGTACGGATCGCCTCGCGACGATCGACAATGGTCAGCGTCCGAGCCAGTTGAGCCGCATCGAGCCCCTCCCGCATCTCGTCCAAGATGGCCCGGGGCTCTTCGAACCGCGGGTTGTCCGACGTCAGAATCACCCGCGACGACCCATCGGCCGCCACACGAGCCATCACCGGTCGTTTCGTGGCATCGCGATTCCCTCCGCAACCCACCACCGTAATCAGCTGCGCCTCTTCTCGCCGCAACTCGTTCACCGTATCGATCACATTCTGCAACGCATCCGGCGTATGGGCATAGTCCACAATGGCCAATCGCCCGTCCGCCGCCCGAAGCTGTTCGAAACGACCGCTCACCGGGTGCAGCGTGCTCAGGAGCCGCAACACCTCGGCCGACTCCTGGCCCAGCTCCATCGCCGCACCGTAAATCGCCGTCAGGTTGTAGGCATTGAACCGCCCGATGAACTGAACCCACAACTCCCGCCCGTTCATCTCGATTTGCATCCCGTCCAGGTGCTCCTCGACGATCCGCCCGTGATAGTCGGCCACATTCCGCAGCGAATAGCTCACCCGACGACGAACCGAGGAGTTTTGGAGCATCACTTCGCCGTTCCGGTCGTCGATATTGGTCAACGCAAAAGCCTCCGCCGGCAAAGCCGTAAAGAAAGCCTGCTTCGCCCGGATATACTCCGCAAAAGTTTTGTGATAATCGAGGTGGTCGTGGGTGATATTCGTAAAAATCCCCCCCGTGAAAGTCAACCCCTTGATCCGCTGCTGCACGATGCTGTGCGAGCTGACCTCCATGAAACAGTAGTCGCATCCGGCCTCCACCATCTCGGCCATCAACCGATTGAGCGTCAACGGATCGGGGGTCGTATGGGTCGACTCGATCCGCTCCTCCGCCACACGATACACGACGGTCGAGATCAACCCGCACCGATGCCCCAAGGCCGTAAACAGGTCGTAGAGCAGTGTAGCGATCGTGGTTTTTCCGTTGGTCCCGGTGACCCCCACCAGCCGCAGCCGGTCGCTCGGATGGCCGTAGTACGCCGCCGCGAGCTGCGCCAAAGCCGCCGCACTGTCATCCACCAACACATAACTGACCTCCGGATTCAGATCCCCCGCCGGCAAGGTCTCGCAAACCACCGCCACAGCCCCCTGCGCCACCGCATCGGCCATGTAGTCGTGTCCGTCGACCTGGGTACCCCGTACGGCCACAAACAGATCGCCGGGTTCTACTTTCCGGGAGTTGAACTGAATGTTCCGTATGCCGGGCCGCTGCGGTCCGGTGATCCGCGCCCCGGCCAACTGATCGAAAATGTGTACCATAGTATATGTATTGAACGACTTGTTTTTACGTAATTTTCCGTTATTCGCTCGGGCGCCCTCCCTCAGAGATAGTTCGTCCTCGGCCGCGGGGGCCCAGCTGGCCATTTTCGCGGGGTGCCGCTCGGCACGCGAACCGCACCCACAGGGTGTTTTGCTGGCCTTTTCTCGACCAAGCGGGACGCCCGCGGGTACAGTTGGTCTTTGTCCATTACGGGTGCCAATGC
>CAJTNK010000137.1 GCA_910577885.1 uncultured Rikenella sp. | reverse complement strand
CCGAATGGGGCCCCCGGCGGGACCGGCGATGCTGCGCATCGCATGGGCCATTCGGGCGAAAAACTCACCCCGAAAAACCCAACAAAACGCCCTGTGGGCGCGCCCCTACCTGTTCCCGAAAACCCGACGGGCCAACTCATCGACCCGATAAACATACACGATCTCGATCCCCTTGGGCGGACGACTCATCGCCTTACGCGCATAGCCCGACACGACGATCGTCCGGAACCCCAGCCGCGCCGCCTCCGAAACCCGCTGCTCCGTTTTCGAAGCCGGACGAACCTCGCCCGAAAGGCCCACCTCGCCCGCAAAACAGATATCCGCATCCAACGCGATATCCAACCCCGAGGAAATAACCGCCGCAATGATCGCCAGGTCCAGCCCCGTGTCGGCCACCCGAAAACCGCCCGCCAGGTTCAGAAACACGTCCTTCGTCCCCAGTTTGAACCCCACACGCTTCTCAAGCACCGCCAAAAGCATGTTCAAACGCTTGTAGTCGACCCCCGTCGCCGACCGCTGCGGCGTCCCGTAGGCCGAAGAGCTCACCAAGGCCTGCGTCTCGATCAGAAACGGACGGACACCCTCGATCGTCGCACCGATCGCAATGCCGCTCAACGGCTCGTCGTAGTGCGACACCAGAATCTCCGACGGGTTGTCCACCTCGCGCAAACCCTCGTTCAACATCTCGAACACCCCGATCTCGTTCGTCGCGCCGAAACGGTTCTTGATGCTCCGCAAAATCCGGTAAGCATTGTTGTTGTCTCCCTCGAACTGAAAAACCACGTCCACGATATGCTCCAAGATCTTGGGACCGGCTATCGACCCCTCTTTCGTGATGTGGCCGATCATCAGCACCGGCACTTTGGTCTCCTTGGCATACTTGAGCAGCATCGCCGCACACTCCCGCACCTGACTGACGCTCCCGGGCGAAGACTCGATCCGCTCGGAGTACAGCGTCTGAATCGAGTCCACCACCACCAGCTCCGGCGTATTCTCGGCCAACTGCGTGATGATGTTCTCGAGCGAGGTCTCACTCAGAATCATACACTGCTCGTTGACCACCCCGAGCCGATCGGCCCGCATTTTGATCTGCTCGGGACTCTCCTCGCCCGAGACGTACACGATCGGCATCCCGGCCATCCGCACGGCAATCTGCAGAGCCAACGTCGACTTCCCGATCCCCGGCTCCCCACCCAACAACACCAATGAACCCGGAACCAAACCACCTCCCAAAACCCGATTCACCTCCTGGTTCAGGAGGTCGATCCGCTGCACGGCACTCCGCTCCACCTTGTGCACCGGAATCGGCCGGTTACGCTCCCCACTCGCACCTCCCGCACCCGCCAAACCGAAATAATTGTTCGTCGTCAACGGCGAACTCTTCGCCGAAACAACCTCCTCCGTATAGGTATTCCACTCCCCGCACGCAGGACACTTACCTACCCACTTCGGTGACTCGTTCCCGCAAGACGTACAATAATAACTCTTCTTTAATTTCGCCATCTTCGCTATTTATCTATATATCTCGTCATTTGCTGACAATCGTTCTTTATGACCGGATAGAACTGTTCTTTTTGTGAACAAAAAGAACCAAAAAAACTTTAGCACGCATCCCGTTGGGATGCTTTGGCCGTGTCAGCCTCGTGCTTTGGGTGGGGTTTTCCGGTGTCGGCGCTGAGGTACTATGCTCATTACGCGCCGCACCGAGAAACCCCACACCAAAGACAGGGCAGACACTGTACCGAGATAGAGTTAGGATGCGCAAGCATCCTCGGAAGTTCTTTGGGTCCCTTTCTTTCAAGAAAGGGACAGTACCCGCCCGTTACCAAACACGGTTCGCAAACTATACGAAAACAATATAGGTTTAAATTAGAGGAGAGGGTATAGTTTTTCGAGGGTGGTTCCGCGGGAGCCTTTGACGAGGAGGAGCGTGCGACGGATGCGGACGGAGTCCGCAGCGAGGGCCTCGATGAGCGCGTCGACCGAGTCGAAGGCGCGGAGTCCGTCGCACGGGGTTCCCAAGGCGTCGAGTGCCGCAGAGAACTCCGGCCCCACGAGGTAGCCGACCAGCCGCTGCTGCTGCGTCCCGCGGGCCGAGACGGCCCCTCGGAGCCGTTCGACAATCGCCCGGTGTTCCGCCGCAGAGAACTCTCCCAGTTCACGCATGTCGCCCAGTATCACCGCCTTACCTCCCGGAAACTCTGCCGACGAGTCCGGCAGCGCCAGAAAATTGTCCAGCGCCGCCGCCATGCTCGACGGATTGGCGTTGTAGGCATCGCGATAGAGCCGGTTGCCCGTTCCGTTGACCGAGTCCGCCACCTGCGAGCGGTTGTTGTCCGGCATGTAATCCGCCGCCGCCCGCAACGCCTCCGACAGCGGGATCCCGAAGTAATCCCCCACCGCAACCGCCGCCGCCACGTTCGCCAGGTTATAGCCCCCCGTCATGTGTGTCTGCACCTCGCCGAATGCCGTGCGCAGCGTCAACGGATCGTTGCCGACCACCGTCAAACCGAACGCCGCCGCCGAGTAGCCCACAGCCGCACCACTCCCCTCCCCCACCTCTGCAGAGAACCGCTCGCCCACCATCGCCGTCAACACCGGATCCTCCGCCGAGTAGACCGCCCGACCGCCATGCGCCGCCAGGTAGTCGAACAACTCCCCCTTCCCGCGCCGAATCCCCTCCGGTCCGCCGAATCC
This sequence comes from uncultured Rikenella sp., assembly GCA_910577885.1. Lineage (GTDB taxonomy): Bacteria > Bacteroidota > Bacteroidia > Bacteroidales > Rikenellaceae > Rikenella. The sequence goes on along the minus strand of CAJTNK010000137.1, from coordinate 1,818 downwards.
CTCCAAGTGCGCCCGGCCGACGTTGGTAATCAGCCCGACATCCGGCCGCGCGATCTCGCACAGGTCCGCGATCTCGCCCCGGTGGTTGGCCCCCATCTCGACCACCGCCACGTCGTCCTCCTCGCGGATCGACAACAGGGTCAACGGCACCCCGATATGATTATTCAGATTGCCCCGCGTACACGCCACCCGATATTTCACCCCCAAGACCCTTGCAGTCAGCTCTTTGGTCGTCGTCTTGCCGTTGCTCCCCGTCAGCGCCACCACCGGCAGCCCCAGCACCTCGCGATGATAGGCCGCCAACTCCTGCAACGCCGCCAGCGTATCCTCCACCACGAAATATCTGGCCGCCTCGTCCGACCCGGCCTCGACGCCCTTGGGCAACCGCCCCCGCACCACCGCCGCCGCAGCTCCATCCGCCACCGCCTGCACGGCATAGTCGTTGCCGTCGAAATTCTCGCCGCTCAAGGCGAAGAAAATCGGCGCGCCGAGTCCCGCGACAGCCCGGCTGTCCGTAGTCACCACCCCGCCGTTCTCGCAATAGAGCTCGTAGAGCCTAAATAAACTCTTCCCCAAACCGGTATTTGACATCTTCGACGTAATTTCGGATATTCTGTTCGCTGGACCGCCGGCAAATCAACAGGGCGTTGTCCTTCTCCACCACGAGGTAGTCTTCCAGCCCCTCGACCACGGCCACTTTCCCCTCCGACACATTCACCACCGTCCCCCGGGTGTCGTAAGCCAGCACCTGCCCCCCGCCGCCGAACGCATTTCCATTCTCGTCCCGCACGGCATGCTGGTAGAGCGACCCCCAGGTGCCGATGTCGCTCCACCCGAAGTCGCCGCAACGCACATAGACCTCCGGCGATTTCTCCATCACGCCGTAGTCGATCGAAATGTTGTCGCAAGCCGGATAGACCGCATCGACAAAGGCCTGTTCCTGCGTCGTACCGTACTTCTCCCGCCCGCCGGCAAAGGCGGCGTCGATCTCCGGCAGATAAGTCCCCAAGGCCCGCAGAATCCCCGCCACGGACCATACGAAGATCCCGGAGTTCCAAAAAAACTCGCCGCTCTCGACGAAAACCCGGGCCATCTCGACGTTCGGTTTCTCGGTGAAGGTCTTCACCTTGCAGATCTCGGTGCCGGCCGTCTCGGACCGCGGCGAGGCGTCCACCTGGATATACCCGTAGCCGGTCTCCGGCCGACTGGGCTTGATCCCGATGGTCAGGAGCTTATCGCTCCCGCTCACAAACCCCAATCCCTCGCGCACAATGCGCTGAAACTCGGCCTCGCCGGTAATCAAATGGTCGGCCGGCGTCACCACCATATCGGCCTCCGGATTCTCGGCCGCGATCCGACGGGCCGCATACGCAATACACGGCGCCGTATTCCGCCTCACCGGCTCGGCCAACACCTGCTCCGGCCGCAACTCCGGCAGGTGCGACAACACCAACTCCTTATAACTCTCGCTCGTCACCACCAGAAAATTCTCGACCGGAACCAACGGACGAAAGCGCTCGAACGTGCTCCGAATGAAACTCTTCCCGGTCCCCAACACGTCCAAAAACTGCTTCGGCATCCGGTTCTTGCTCAACGGCCAAAAACGACTCCCGATGCCACCTGCCATGATCACACAATACGTATTCTTACTCTGTGCCATACTATTTCACTTACTTTGCTCCATCAAACCCCAAAGATAAAGCTTAAATTCCCATTTTCATTATCTTTGTCTCTATTCCTTGCCATTCCTGCATTGACGACAAGAGGGTACTGTTCTCTTTGTGAACAACCGACGCTGCCAGCGAATCCAGAGGCCGC
>CAJTNK010000136.1 GCA_910577885.1 uncultured Rikenella sp. | reverse complement strand
ACGCTTTGCCGAGGTAGCGCGAGGAAACCGTAGGTAAAAGGTACAGTACCCTCCCGGTAGCTAAAAGCCAGGGCAGGGAAAGGAGGTTTAGTATTGTTCGTTTTCGTTAGGGAAATCGCCGTTTTTGACATCCTGGTGGTAGTGTTCCACCGCCTCGGTGATTTGGTCGTGTAGGTTCAGGTAGCGGCGCAGGAATCGCGGCGAGAAGCCGTTGTTGATTCCCAGCATGTCATAGGAGACGAGGACTTGTCCGTCGACCTGGTTTCCGGCGCCGATGCCGATGATCGGGATGGTGAGGGCCCGGGCCACCCGTCCTGCCAGCGTTGCCGGAATCTTCTCGAGCACGATGCCGAAACAGCCCGTTTCGGCCAGCAGCAAGGCATCGTTGTAGAGTTTTTCGGCCTCGGCCTCTTCCTTGGCGCGGACGGCATAGGTTCCGTATTTGTTGATCGACTGGGGGGTGAGTCCGAGGTGTCCCATGACCGGAATTCCGGCGCAGAGGATGCGTTGTACGGAGTCGATGATTTCGGCCCCTCCCTCGAGTTTCACGGCATCGGCTTCGGTCTCTTTCATGATCCGGATGGCCGAGTTGAGCGCCTCCTTGGAGTTGCCCTGGTAGCTGCCGAACGGCAGGTCGACCACCACCAAGGCGCGTTCTACGGCCCGGGCCACGGCTTTCCCGTGGTAGATCATGTTGTCGAGGGTCATCGGCACGGTGGTTTTGTACCCGGCGATCACGTTGGCCGCCGAGTCGCCCACCAGGATGACGTCGATTCCGGCGGCGTCCATGATTCCCGCCATCGTATAGTCGTAGGCCGTGAGCATCGAGATCCGTTCGCCCCGGGCCTTCATTTCGGCCAGCCGAAAGGTCGTCACGGCGCGGGTTTTGCTTTCTGTGGACATAGGTCGTTCGTTTCTGAAAGTTGAAAAGACAGTGTATCCGAGGGCCAAAAGTATAAAAACTTTCCGAGCACGATCTCTTCCGGAGCGGAAAGTTTTTGCGGAAGAAAGAAAAAATACTTACCTTTGCGGTTCAAATACACCAAACAACAAGCGAATATGTACGCTATCGTAGAAATTGCAGGGCAACAATTCAAAGTTGAAAAAGGTCGTAAGCTGTATGTTCACCGTCTCGCTGACGCGGAAGGCGCCGGCGTAAGCTTCGACAAAGTCCTGTTGATTGACAATGACGGAAAGGTTGCAGTTGGCGCACCTACGGTAAAAGACGCCAAGGTCGAAGCGACGGTTATCAAACATCTGAAGGATGACAAAGTGATCGTCTTCAAGAAAAAACGCCGCAAGGGGTACCAGAAACAGAACGGGCATCGGCAGTGCTTGACGCAGATTGAGATTAAGGACATTATCGCTTAACTTGCTCGCTGTTTCAGAGTTCATAACGCTTAAAAAAGTAACAAGTCATGGCACATAAAAAAGGGGTAGGTAGTTCGAAGAACGGCCGCGAATCCGAAAGCAAACGCCTGGGGGTTAAGTTGTTCGGCGGTCAGGTGGCTAAGGCCGGGAATATCATCGTTCGGCAGCGCGGGACGGTGCACAATCCGGGCGAGAATGTCGGGATGGGGAAAGATCATACGCTGTTCGCATTGGTGGACGGGACGGTATGCTTCAAGAAGAAGGCTGAGGGGAAATCGTTCGTGTCGGTGGTGCCGATTGCGGAGTAATCTCTTGTTAGCGGACGGGGAAGGCTTGCTTTCCCCGGGATATATTTTCAGAAAGAGGTCTGTTTTCTCATCGCGGTGAGAAAACAGACCTCTTCTTTTTGGAAAAAATCGTAACTTTGAGTCTTCGCCGACACCGCCGAGGGGGGCGAAGGGTCGAAACGGAAGATAAAATCTAAGAGATAATAAAATGCTTACACTGAAACAGATCCGGGAGGAACGCGAGCTGACCGTCGCCCGGTTGGCCAAGAAAGGGGTGGATGCCGCACCGGTTGTGGAGAAGATCATCGCGCTGGACGACCGGCGGAAGGCGATCCAGCAGCGGTTGGACGACTGTCTGGCCGAACAGAATCGGATAGCGAAGGAGATCGGCGGTCTGTTCCGCGAGGGGAAAGCTGCCGAGGCCGAGGTGTTGAAGGAGCGGGTGGCTGGTCTGAAAGAGCAGTCCAAGGAGCTCGAAAACGACCAGACGGCGGTCGTTACGGAGATGGAGGCCTTGATCGTGACCCTGCCGAACCGCCCGGCCGAGATCGTGCCCGAGGGGCGGACGGCCGAGGATAACCTGGTGGTGAAGACGGGCGGTCCGGCGGCCGAACAGCTCAAAGGGGAGGGGATTTTGCCCCACTGGGAGCTGGCCAAGAAATACGACATTATCGACTTCGAGTTGGGGAATAAGCTCACGGGGGCAGGTTTCCCGGTCTACAAGGGGAAGGGGGCCCGGTTGCAGCGGGCGTTGATAAACTTTTTTCTGGATGTCAATACGGCTGCGGGTTTCGAGGAGGTCGAGCCGCCTATTCTGGTGAACGAGGCGTCGGGGTTCGGCACCGGCCAGCTGCCGGACAAGGAGGGACAGATGTACCATGCGACGGCCGATAACTACTACCTGATTCCGACGGCCGAAGTGCCGGTGACCAATATTTTCCGGGACGAGATCGTGGACGAAAAGGAGTTGCCGATTCGGCTGACGGCCTATACGCCGTGTTTCCGTCGCGAGGCGGGTTCCTACGGGAAGGATGTCCGGGGGCTGAACCGGTTGCACCAGTTCGACAAAGTCGAAATCGTACAGGTGGCTCACCCGTCAAACTCTTACGACCGGTTGGACGAAATGGTGGCCCATGTCGAGGGAATTGTCCAAAAGCTGGGGTTGCCGTACCGGATCCTGCGGCTCTGCGGCGGGGATATGAGCTTCACCAGCGCGCTCACTTACGACTTCGAGGTCTACAGCGAGGCACAGGATAAGTGGCTGGAGGTCTCTTCGGTATCGAACTTCGAGTCGTTCCAGGCCAACCGCCTCAAACTCCGTTTCCGCAACGCCGAGACCAAGAAAACCGAATTGGCGCATACGCTGAACGGTAGTTCGCTGGCTTTGCCGCGGATCGTGGCGGCGTTGCTCGAGAACAACCAGACGCCGGACGGAATCGTGATCCCCGAAGCCCTTCGCCCTTACACCGGTTTCGATATCATTAAATAGGTTCGTTTATTGTTGCCTTTCTTTTGTTTATGGGAGGGTACTGTACCTTTTCTGAAGAAAAGGTACCCAAAAGACTTCCGAACGCATCCCAGCGGGATGCTTTGGCCGTGTCAGCCTTGTGTTTGGGTGGGGACTTTCCGGCGTGGCGCGATGAAGCAGTAATTACCTTAGGCGCCCGCCGAGAAAGCCCCACCCACAACCTGAGGACTGCGGAGCCTAAGGCGTAGCGTATGCTATCTGAAAGTTTTTTTGGTTCTTTTTGTTCACAAAAAGAACAGTTCCGGCCCGTAGCCAAAGAATGGTTACAGATAAACGAACGATTTTAAAGATACGTAAAGCGATGAGAGTCGGCGTAGGGATTACGGGAGCCAGCGGGACGATTTATGCCGAGCGGCTGTTGGTCCGGCTGTTGGGAGCGGGCGAGCGGGTGGAGAGTGTGGCGGTGGTATTCTCGCGGAACGGCCGCGCGGTGGCGCAGCACGAGCGGCCGGCCTTTTTTGGGTGGCTCGACGAGCAGGTGCGGGCGGGTCGGATCGTGGAATATCGGAACGACGACTTCTTCACTCCGCCGGCTTCCGGTTCGGCGGGGTACGATGCGTGGGTCGTCGTGCCGTGCAGCATGGGGATGGCGGGGCGGATAGCCGGCGGAGTGTCGGACGATCTCCTGTCACGGGCTGCCGATGTGATGCTCAAGGAGAATTCGCCGCGACGACCCAGGACCCTGATCCTGTGTCCGCGCGAGACGCCGCTTTCGCTGGTCCACTTGCGCAACCTGACGGCGTTATGCGAGGCCGGTGCGATCGTCTTACCGGCCATGCCGGCGTTCTACTCCGCGCCGCAGACCTTGGAAGAGGCTGTGGATACGGTCGTCGAGCGAATTCTGGCCCACCTGGGCCTGTTGCCGACCGGATACGTCGGGTGGCAGGAATAAATTTGACTATTCAGGGGAATAGTCGTACATTTGTTGGACATAACAACTCAAAACTAAATTACTCATGGCTTACAAAATTGATCCCGACAAGTGCGTAGCTTGCGGTACGTGCATCGACGAATGTCCGGTAGGGGCGATCTCGGCCGGTGACGTTTATGTTATCGACGCGTCGACCTGCATCGACTGCGGAACTTGCGCCGGTGTTTGCCCGGCGGAAGCGATTGCGCCGGAGGCGTAGGGGGATAGCGTCTGTCGACGACTCGCAGCAGAAACTGCGGCGGGGAGGTGTAAATGGATTTACGCCTCCCCGCTTTTTTGTTCTGTGGGCGGGTATTGGAGGGTAGGGCGGTTTTTGTGGTTTTTCTTTGGCTTATTGGGGTTGCGCGGACAGAGAATGTTTCTTGCCCGAAGGCCCCAGCGATACGAAGTATCGCCCGCTCACCGCGAGGCCCCGTTGGGGCTTT
>CAJTNK010000135.1 GCA_910577885.1 uncultured Rikenella sp. | reverse complement strand
AAAGTTTTTTTGGTTCTTTTTGTTCACAAAAAGAACAGTTCCATACAGTAGCCAATGTACAGTTACAGAGAAAGGAACGGTTATAACACAAAGAACCGGCTTCCTGAGGAGAGGAAGCCGGTTCTTTGTGTTTCGCATCTTCGGTGCAATTTTTCAGCGTGCTATAACGACAAAAGAGATTCGGACCCCTCCCCGAAAAACAGGTGGCGGTAATAATAAAAAGGCGAATAGAAGCCCTCCATTATGCCGTGTCCGAAAATGTGTTTCATCGTTTTGTGGTTGTGAATCGCGGTTCTGTTTCCTTGTCCGCCGGAAGAAGAGTAGAGTCTTTCTCGTCCCCCAGCGCCGCCCCCGCCTCTCAAGAAGCGGAAAACGGAGATTCACCGAGCAAAGATAGGCTTTTTTCCGGAAGTCGCAAGGGCTTTAGATGTAATTTTTGCAGTACAAGGCATATCGGTTCATCACCTTGTCGACGTAGAGTAGTGTTTCGGTTCCGTCGAAAGCGCCGCTGCGTACCGCTTCGTCGTCGACCCACTCCGGCGTTCCTTTCAGCGTGACGAACTCGCTCAGACGGGACCACGAGTTGTGGTTCACGCCGTGCTTCACCGCCAGCCTCCGGGCGTCGATGATGTGACCCATCCCTGCATTATAACAAGCCAGGATAATCCGCCAGCGATCCTCGTCCGAAGTGCGGTTGCCGAACCGAAGGGTGTTTTCGATGCGTTGGATCTGCCTGACGGCAATGAGGATGTTGGTCTTCGGATCGTCGATCTGCTCTTCCGGGATGCCGAAATCCCGCGCCACGCTGCCCATCACCTGCATCAGCCCCCGTGCGCCGCGATGCGACCGGGCGGTGGGGTTGAAGTGCGACTCCTGGTAAGCGATCGCCGCCAACAGCCGCCAGTCCATTCCGACCTGTTCGGCCACCTGGCGCATGATCGGGTCGAAAGGCGAAATCTGGCCGCGGCTGGCGATCTCCAGGTCGCGGTCCGTGGGACCCACCGACGCCAGAACGCCGCCCTGTTGCGACGACGAACAACCCGTGAAGGTCAGATCGGAGAGCAATAAGAGTGCAAAAACAAAAAAAACTTTTTTGAAGTTCATAAATCGTTTTTTGGGTGGGAGAGCAATTCCCATGCCAATGCGAGCCATCTTTTCCCGCGTGCCGCGCGGCCTGTCGGCGGTTAGTCGTAGAACGACCACGAGAGGCCGAACTTGAGCATCATCCGGTTCTGCGGGTAGTTCACCACCTCGAAGTAGCGATTCCCGCCGAAGAGGTTGCAGTTCCAGTGTTGCAGCTTGACCAGCAGCCTCAACCGCTTCCACTTCGCCGACACGAAGGCGTCCAGCGAAGGGTAGTTGCCCAGTTTGACTCGGTCCTGGGTGTAGAACTGTCCGATGGCCGGATCGTAGGCGTAGGCATAATACCGCGTATTATACCGCCCGTCGATCCCGACCTGGAGGTACAACACCTCCTTCACGGCATAGAAGCCGAAGAAGTAGGAGAGGTCTGCGCTGAGCAGCGGCACCGGAGCGACCTCCTGGGCCGAACTCCATTGCATGAGCACCCGGTGGTTCAAGTGAAATCCGCCCAGGCGGAAATCCTTGCGCAGGTACAGTCTCATCACGCTCAGCATATCTCCGTACTGTTCCGGAACGACGTTCAGACCGTAGTATACCTTGTCCTTGGTCAGCGCGTAGCTCCCGCCCAGCTCCAATCCCACGTCGGGGACCCGGAATGCCGCTCGGATGAGCGTAGTTTTTTCTTTCGAAAAACGGTTCGACCACGCGTAGTGGTTCGAAAAGTAGTTCTGCTGCCAGAAATCCGGCTCACGCAGTGCGAAGCGCACCGAAGCGTCCAATGTCAACGGCTTGTTCTTGATGTAAGCCGACAGCGACAACCGTCCGCCGGCGTCGAAATCGCCGCTTCGGTACCCGATCGTGTGCAGCCGGGCATCGGCCGACCACCGCAGGTAGCGGCTCACAGCCCCCTCCATGCGCCCGTACACATAGATCGAATTCTTATGTTGTTTCCCTCCCCGTCCGTAACTCTCGCGGTACTCTTCCGGTACGTAATACGAGTAACTGTTCCGTTCATACCCCGCTCCGGCCGTCACCAGCCCCAAGGCTCCGTTCCGGTTGTACGGCTGGAGCTGCATGAAGAGCTTCAGATCCAGCATGGCCTGCCGCACCGAATCCCGCGTGCCCTCCGAACTGATGTAGAAATGGTCGTAGAACGGCGGATTCAGCGTCTCTTCCTCCTCCCCCATCCCCATGAGCGGCTGTTTCACCGCGTCCGAGTAGATCTTCCGGAAGGTGGTGTACTGGAACGACTGGCCCACGAAAACGGTCGGGATCTTCGACAGCGTCAGGTCGTCCGACAGCCGCTGACGCCGCAGCGGAATCCCGTAAGACTGGGTCCAATAGAACGTGTGCCCCTTATATGCGTTCCGCGCATCGGCCTGTCCGTCCAGCCGCACCGGAATATTCTCGGTCCGGTCCATCACCGTATCCGTCACGTCCCGCATATCCACGATCCCGCCGTTCTCCTGGATATCCCCCACGTTGTAGATATACCCCCCGTGAATCGCATACCGTTTGCCGGTATGGGCGAAGTTGGCCGAAAAGTAACGGTCCAAAGCCCGCTGACGTTCATACTGGCCTCGCATCCCGTCGGAGTTGTAGTCCAGGTTGATGGAGCTCGACGGAGAGATGTTCTGCGAGATCACCGCATGGAACAACTGCTCCTCCTTGCTCCGTTGGCCGGACATCTGGTACGAGATATTGGTGTAAGGCATCCGGGCATTGTAAAACCGAATCTGCTCCGGACTCATCAGATAAGCCGACCAAGCCTGCATGAACGAAAAGTTCCGAAACTGAGGCCGCTCGAAGTAATCGAGCGGAATGGTCGCCCCCCCCAAGTTCCCGAGGCTGGCGCTCCCGACGCCCTGCCGCATGAACGGATAGTCGCGCTGGAACTCGGCGATCGTCGTATCCATCTCCTGCAGCGTGATGTTGTTGTTCTCCAGCGAAACGCTCCACGAGAAAATCCGACGAGCCCGCGTCGAGTCGTCGAAGTAGAACGACTCCAACGGCTTCCGCGGCCGTCTCGCCCGGTCGACCGTGTCCCGCTCCAGCGAAAACTGACCGGGCAACAACCCCGACGAATTACTCGAACTGTTGTCCACCGGATAACGTATAACGGTCGACGCATTGTTCTGCCCCCGTGCCGCCCCGGACAGTACAACGAACGCAAAACTCAACAAAAAGCTCTGCCACAAATATCGCTTTATCGGCACATGGCCCATCGTTTCCGACTTTTTTTATCGTTTCGTTTCTTTACTTCGGCTCTTCTTTGGCTACGGTATAGAACTGTTCTCTTTGTGAACAAAGAGAACCAAAAAAACTTTAGCACGCATCCCGCTGGGATGCTTTGGCCGTGTCAGCCTCGTGCTTTGGGTGGGGATTCTTTTTGGGCGCGCTATGAGTTTTAGCTCGCATGAAGCGCGCCTAAAAGAACCCCACCCACAACCCTGAGGACTGCGGAGCCTAAGGCTTAGCGTATGCTATCTGAAAGTTCTTTGGGTCCCTTTCTTGAAAGAAAGGGACAGTACCCTCCGGTCACTAATGACCAGTCAAAGAAGAACGAACGTCATAACAAAACGGGACAAAGGTACGGAAAATTTTGTAAATCCGTAATTTGCAGATTATTAGTTGGTTGTGTTTGTTTTGCGAAGTGTGGCGCGTATGGCGGAGAGGGTGATGTAGGCCAGGATGATGATGGCCGGTGCGGCCAGCCGCAGCCAAAGGACGAGGACGAGGGCCAGGAGCAGAAAAAGGTATCGGAGTTTGTTTTTTGCGAATCCGAACGATTTGAATTTGAGCGAGAACATGGGCATGTCGCAGACCAGCAGGCCCGAGAACAGGAGGGTGATCGGGAGAACGACCGGCGGACGGGTCAGCCATTCGGCAGCGAAGCCCAGCATCGGGAGCGAGACGAAAAACAGGGCGCAGGCCGGTGTCGGTAATCCGCGAAATTCTTCGTGTTGTCTTTCGTCGACGTTGAATTTGGCCAGCCGCAGCGCCGAGAATGCCGCGATGAAGAATCCCCCCCAAGCGACCCACGGGATGGCCTCCGTGCCGATGGGGCTCAACAGTCGGAAAACAACCGCCGACGGTACCAGTCCGAAACTAATCATGTCGGCGAGCGAGTCGAGCTCCTTGCCGATCGGCGAGCTGACGTGCAGCATCCGTGCCGCGAAACCGTCCAGAAAATCAAACACCGCTGCCGCGATCACCAACCCAAAGGCCATCCGGAAGTCGCCCTGAAGAAACAACAGTGCGACGGCCGTACAACCTGCCAGAAGGTTGCAAAGCGTCAGTAAGTTGGGGATAAAGGCTATGGCTTTTTTCATGACGGTTTTCGTGTTGTTCGGTTTGGTTCGGTGAATGGACAAATGTACGTTTTTTCTGCGATCTGCCGGTTGAATCGGAGGGATCTTGTTTTGTCGGTGAGGTAGGGCTGCCTGATTTGCGTGCTGAGTGTCGTGCACCCGTTGGGTGTTTTGCCGGGGGTGCCGCTCGGTGCCGCTCGGCACCCGAAGATTGGAGCTTGCTTTGCAAAGCACCGCTGG
>CAJTNK010000134.1 GCA_910577885.1 uncultured Rikenella sp. | reverse complement strand
TGTTCTCCGAAAATTTCTCACCCGGCAGGCCCGGTTCGAGTGCCGAGCGGCACCCTGACGAAGGGCTTAGCAAGAAACGAAATAGCCCGCTGCATTTGATGCAGCGGGCTATTTCATTCCAAATACAGCCCCTCTTCAGTCTGTACAACCCAGCCGAAAAAGCCTACTTGTATTCCCCCCAAGCCTTGATTTTCAGCTCCTCGCGCCCCATCCGACAGAACGCCACGATAAAGTCATTGGCCAACCGGGCATTCGTAATCAACGGAATATTGAAGTCGATCGCCGACCGACGAATCGTATAGTCATTATTCAACTCGTCCTTGGTCAGGTTCTTCGGAATATTGACCACGCAATCGATCTTATGCTCCTTGATGAAGTCCAGCACATTGGGCAACCCGCTAACCGCCGGATCCTGGTCCGGCCACCCCACCACCGTCGCCTGCACCCCGTTCTCGGCCAAGAAATCGGCCGTCCCCTTGGTGGCATAAATCGTGTAGCCCCGTCCCTGCAAAGCCCGCGCCGCTTCGAGCGTCTGCGTTTTCGACTTCGCATCGCCCGTCGACAACAAGACGCTGCTCTTCGGGATCGAATACCCCACCGAGAGCATCGACTTCAGGATAGCTTCATAATAGTCCTCCCCAATACACCCCACCTCTCCGGTCGAAGCCATCTCGACCCCCAACACCGGGTCGGCTTTCTGCAAGCGACTGAAACTGAACTGCGGCGCCTTGATCCCCACGTAATCCAACTCGAACGCCGACTTGTGCGGCACCTTCGGATCGAGCCCCAGCATCACCCGCGTGGCAATGTCGATAAAGTTGACTTTCAACACCTTCGACACAAACGGGAACGATCTGGAAGCCCGCAAATTACACTCGATGACCTTGATATCGTTGTTCTTGGCCAAGAGCTGCATGTTGAACGGCCCACTGATCTCCAGCGCCCGGGCAATCTGCCGGGCGATCTTCTTGATCCGCCGCACCGTCTCGATGTAGAGCTTCTGGGCCGGGAACACGATCGTGGCATCCCCCGAGTGCACCCCGGCAAACTCGACATGCTCCGAAATGGCATAGATCAACACCTCCCCATCCTTCGCCACGGCGTCGATTTCGATCTCCTTCGCACTGTTCACGAACTCGGTCACCACCACCGGATACTGCTTCGACACATTGGTCGCCAAGGTCAGATAGTGCTCCAACTCCTCCTTGTTGGAAACGACGTTCATAGCCGCCCCCGAAAGCACGTACGACGGCCGAATCAACAGCGGGAACCCCACCTCATCCGCAAACCCGTAGATCTCGTCCATGCTCGTGAGCTCCTTCCACCGCGGCTGGTCGATCCCCAGCTGGTCGCACATCTCGCTGAACTTGTGCCGGTCTTCGGCCCGGTCGATATTCGTGGCCGAAGTCCCCAAGATAGGCACCTGTTCCTGATACAACCGCATTGCGAGGTTGTTCGGAATCTGCCCCCCCACCGACACGATCACCCCACGCGGCACCTCGAGATCCGTGATATCCAGCACCCGCTCCAAAGTCAACTCATCGAAGTACAACCGGTCGCACATGTCATAGTCGGTCGACACCGTCTCCGGGTTGTAATTAATCATCACCGACCGCAAGCCATTCTCGCGGATCGTATTGATGGCGCTCACCGAGCACCAGTCGAACTCCACCGAAGAGCCGATCCGGTAAGCCCCCGACCCCAATACAATCACCGATTTATCATCATGCGCAAAGTCGACGTCGTGCGCCGTCCCATTGTACGTCAAGTACAGGTAATTGGTCTGCGCCGGATACTCCGCCGCCAAGGTATCGATCTGCTTGACCACCGGCACAATCCCCCGCGATTTCCGATACGCCCGCACCTTGAGCAAGCCCTCCTCCATCTTCAAGTCCTCGCTGTGGAGCACCGTCCGGGCAATCTGGAAGTCCGAGAACCCTTTCCGCTTGGCCTCCCACAACAACACGTCGGGCATCGCCTCCAACGTCGGATGTTCCTCCATCTCCCGTTCCAGCGCGATGATCCCCTCCAGCTTCCGCAAGAACCAGTTGTCGATTTTGGTCAGCTCATGAATCCGCTCCACACTGTACCCATGCTTGAACGCCTGGGCAATGATGAAAATCCGCTTATCGGTCGGCTTGGTCAACTCCCGGTCGATATCCTCGACCGCCATCTCCTTATTGGCCACAAAGCCGTGCATCCCCTGCCCGATCATCCTGAGGCCCTTCTGTATCGCCTCTTCGAAGTTCCGCCCGATGGCCATCACCTCGCCCACCGACTTCATGGAACTCCCCAACTCACGACTAACCCCCTTGAACTTAGAGAGGTCCCAACGCGGAATCTTACAAACAATATAGTCCAGCGCCGGCTCGAAACAAGCGGTCGTCGACTTCGTCACCGAGTTCTTCAGCTCATGCAGTCCATACCCCAGCCCCAATTTCGCCGCCACGAAAGCCAGCGGATAACCCGTCGCCTTCGACGCCAGCGCAGAACTCCGGCTCAATCTGGCATTGACCTCGATCACCCGATAATCCTCCGAATTCGGATCCAGCGCATACTGCACGTTACATTCCCCCACAATCCCGACATGCCGGATAATCCGAATGGCAATCTGCCGCAGCTTATGATACTCGGCATTGGTCAGCGTCTGACTCGGCGCCACGACAATCGACTCGCCGGTGTGAATCCCCAGCGGGTCGAAGTTCTCCATATTACAAACCGTAATACAGTTGTCAAACCTATCCCGCACCACCTCATACTCGACCTCTTTCCACCCCTTGAGCGACTTTTCGACCAGAATTTGCGGCGAATAGGTAAACGCCTTGGCCGCCAGCTGCTCCAACTCCGCATCATTGTCACAGAACCCGGAGCCCAACCCCCCCAACGTATACGCCGCGCGGATAATCACCGGATACCCCAACCGATTGGCCACCCGCTTGGCATCCGCCACCGTGGTCACCGCCTCGCTCTTGATGGTCTTGACGTCGATCTCATCCAACTTGTGGACAAACAGATCCCGGTCCTCGGTATCCATAATCGCCTGCACCGGCGTCCCCAAGACCCGCACATTGTACTTTTCGAGTATCCCCCGCTTGTAGAGCTGCACGCCGCAGTTCAACGCCGTCTGCCCCCCGAACGCCAGCAGAATCCCTTCCGGCCGCTCCTTGGCAATGACATCCTCGACGAAATCCGGCGTCACGGGCAAAAAATAGACCTTATCGGCAATCCCCTCGCTGGTCTGCACCGTGGCGATATTCGGATTGATCAGAATCGTATAGATTCCCTCCTCCTTAAGTGCCTTGAGCGCCTGCGACCCCGAGTAGTCGAACTCCCCGGCCTCGCCGATCTTCAACGCTCCCGAACCCAGGAGCACCACTTTCTTTATGCTGTTGTCTTTGGTCGTTGACATTACTTCTTGTATTGGTCGATTAAGTCAATAAACTGGTCGAAAAGATACTCCGTGTCCACCGGTCCGCTCGTGGCCTCCGGGTGGAACTGCACGCTGAAGAAAGGCAAGGTTTTGTGTTTAATCCCCTCGATCGTATTGTCGTTCAGGTTGATGAAGTACGGTTCCCAACCCTCCCCCAACCCCGCAGGATCGACGGCATACCCATGATTCTGACTCGTAATCACCGCCCGATCGGTCCCCACCTCCAGCGCCGGCTGGTTGTGCGACCGGTGTCCGTACTTGAGCTTATAGGTCGTCGCCCCCGCCGCCCAGCTCAGCAGCTGATTCCCGAGGCAGATCCCGAAAATCGGCCGATCAGCCTTGGTCGACATCGCTTTCTTGATGTTTTCGATGGTCGCCCCGCACAACGCCGGGTCCCCCGGCCCATTGGAGAGCATCACCCCATCATAGTCCAAGGTGCTGAAATCATAGTCCCACGGCACCCGAACAACAGTGGCATTCCGTGTATACAAGCACCGGATAATATTATACTTACACCCGCAGTCCACCAGCACGATCCGTCGTTTCGCCTCCGGATTGGTGTAAGTAACGACCTCCTTGCACGAAACCGCCGCCACCAGATTCTCGGCATTCGGATTGTGAAACGGCACGGCGTTAGGATTGGCAAAGTCCTGCTCTTGCAATAACTTCCCAAGCATCACCCCCCGTTCGCGTATGATTTTCGTGATTTGTCTGGTATCGACTCCGAAGATCCCCGGCACGTTATTCTCGGCCAGCCACTCGGCCAAGCTCTTGACGGCATTCCAATGGCTATACTGAAACGAGTAGTCGCTAATCACCAGCCCCTTGATATGCACCCGATCCGACTCGAAAAACCGCGGCAGCCCGGTCTGCGGATCCACCGCCGCACCATCCGGCACCCCGTAATTCCCGATCAACGGATAGGTAATCACCAGGATCTGTCCCGAATACGAAGGGTCCGTCAAACTCTCCGGATACCCCGTCATGGCCGTAGAAAAAACGACTTCCCCCGACACAGAACACTCTGCACCGAACGAGAAGCCGTCGAACTGCGTACCATCCTCTAAAATCAAGCGGGCGGTCTTACTTTTCAGCATGTCAATCTTCAGAATTAGTTTCTGAAATACAAAGATAACGCTTTTTCCGAATTTCCCACGGACGTTTCATCCAATTTTTCCCTACTTTTACTCCCGCAACGATCGACAGTGAATTGTTCTTCGCTGTCATTGGCGACCGTATCTGACTGTTCTTTTTGTGAACAAAAAGAACCAAAAAAACTTTCAAGGATGCTTACGCA
>CAJTNK010000133.1 GCA_910577885.1 uncultured Rikenella sp. | reverse complement strand
CCACCAAAACACCCAACGGGTGCGCCGCCAAGGCGCGCCCAAAGGGCGTTTTATTACCCTGCCGGAAGAGAAAAACGGGCACAGAAAACCCCAGCAAAACACCCAACGGGTGCGAGCGGCACCCCGACAGCCAAAGAAAACACCCTCACTGCCCTACCCCACGATCATGGAGACGATCTGAATACAGATAATCAAGAGCACCATCGCCACCGGATAGACCGTAGCATAAGCGACACTCACCGCCGAGCTGTCCGACATCGAGTCGGCCGCCGCCAGCCCCGGCGTACTCGTCATACCGCCCGTGAGCGTCCCGAGGAGGTCCAGGGCATTGATCCGGAAACAGTAACGCGCCACCAGCGTCGCCACCACCATCGGCACCAGCGTGATGAAGAATCCGCCCACGAAAAGCGACCAGCCGCTGTTCCGGAACGTCTCCACCAACCCCTGCCCGGCCGCCGTCCCGACATTGGCCAGGAAGAGCAACAAGCCCAGTTGCCGCAAGAGTTGGTTGGCCGAGCCGGACATCGTCCAGATCACCGGCCCCGTTTTGCCCACCGCGCTCAAGACCAAGGCCGTGAGCAGCACCCCGCCCGTCAGACCGAACGAGAAGGTGAAGCTGTCCGAGAACGAGAGCGATATTTTCCCGATGATTACCCCCAGAGCAATCCCCAACGCAATCGGCAGGAAATCGGTGTCCGAGATCCGTTTGCCGTCGTTGCCGATCAGCCGGAGGACCTCCTCCATCGAGTCTTTTTTACCGACCAGCGTCAGTTTGTCGCCGAACTTCAACGCCAGCGAAGGCGCCGGCGAAAGGTCGATGCCCGCCCGCCGGACCCGCGTCACCACACAGTGGAAATTCTGTTGCAAGTTCAGACTGCCGAGCGTCCGGTTAACCAGCCCTTGGGCCGTCACCAACCCCGTCTGCAGCTCGACATTGTCACCGAAGGGAAGTTCCCCCTCGAGCTGTTCGCCGACCAGCTCGCGTACCTTCTCGTGAGATGCCGGTGTACCGACCACCTTGATTTGGTCGCCCTCCTGCAACATCGTCCGGGCCTTCGGCAGGATCGACTCCTCGCCCCGCAGGATCCGCGAAATCACCGCTCCGGTATTCAACCTCAGTTTGATGTCCTGCAGCTCGCGCCCCACGATCAGCGGGTTCGTAACCCGATAAGCGCGCGGCACGATGTCCGGATAGAGTTCGCGCCTGTCGGCATCGATCCGCGCCTTTTCCTCCTTGAGGTCGATTTTCAGGACCCGCGGCAGGAGCTTGACAAAGAGGATCACCCCGATCACCCCGAACGGATAAGCGATCCCATAAGAGATAGCCGCCGCATTGCCCGTGATTTCGCGCGCCGTGGCCAACCCCGGCGTGCTGGTCAACGCCCCGGCCAGCAACCCGGCGGTATCCGACGCGTTGAAGTGAAAAATGTATTTCATCGCCAACGCCACCACGGCCGCCGTCAATACCAACACCGCCGCCACCGTCGCCAATGCCTTCCCCTTGCTGCGGAAAGTGCTGAAAAACCCCGGCCCGGCTTGTATCCCGATGGCGAAAATAAACAGCGTCATCCCGAAATTACCCAACTCGGCCGGAACCACAACGCCGAAATGCCCGAAAAGCAACGCCACGAAAATTACGGCCGATACATCGAGCGTAATGCCTTTGATACTGATCCTGCCGACGATGAACCCGAGAGCGATGATGACGAACAACACGAAAATCGTCGAACTCAACAAACTATCAATCATTGATCTTTTAACTTAATAAATGTACTTTTATTTCAAAACACTCTGCTTTAGCGACAGGAGGGTACTGTTCTCTTTGTGAACAAAGAGAACCAGAAAAACTTTCGGGAATGCTTCGCATTCCATGGGCTGCCGTAGTCAAGAGCCTTGAGTCCTTTCTTTTGGGGTCGGGCTTTGATGGGGCGCATGACGCAATGCACTACCTTATGCGCCCCATCAAAAGACCCGGCCCCAACAAAGTGGGCCAGAGCATTAGCTTGCGGAGCCTAAGGCGTAGCGTATGCTATCTCAAAAGTTTTTGGTGCCGCTTTTTACAAAAAGCGGCAGTTCCTGCACGTAGCCAAAGAACGTGTTTCTAAGTAAAAGTACGGTTTTTAAGGAATGACAAAGATAGTTATTTTGTTGTTGCCGGGGGGTGAAATCACTATAAGTAGCGATTGCGGGGGCGGTGTGGAAGCGGTTACTTTGCGGTCGAATTATGAATAGAAAGGGCCGGAGGAATCCGGTATAGTGATCCATGAAGAGACTATTTTTGAGCAGCGGAGCCGCCATTGCAGCGATCCTGCTTACGTTGGGCGGCGCCACGGCCGGGACCACGGCCGGGGGGCGAGAGGCGGAGCCGATCGACAGCGTGGGCCGTCGCGTCGAAGCCGACGAGATCGTGGTGCGGTCGTCGGGGAAGGAGACCAACAACCTGTGGAACGTTCCGGAGGCTGTTTCGCTGATAACGCCGCTGAAGATCGCCAACCGGCAGATCGAGTCGGTGAAGGACCTGAGCGCTTTCGTGCCGAACCTTTTCATTCCGGACTACGGGTCGAAGATGACCACCCCCGTCTACCTGCGAGGGGTCGGGGCGCGGAGCAGCGGACAGAGCGTCGGGATGTACGTGGACAACATCCCGTACATGGACAAGTCGACGTTCGATTTCGAGTTCCTGGACATCCAGCGGATCGAGGTGTTGCGCGGTCCGCAGGGAACCCTGTACGGGCGGAACGCCATGGGGGGGATCATCAACGTCTACACCCTCTCGCCGCTGGAGTACCAGGGGCATAAGATTTCGATCGGGGGGGGCAATTACGGCACGTGGAACGCCCGGGTATCGAAACTGGCTCGGTTCGGCGACCGTGTGGGGCTGAGCGTCGGGGCCTATTACGATCGCGAGGGGGGATACTTCCGCAACGAATACACCGGAAAAAAGGCGGACGACGGCCAGTCGGCCGGCGGGCGGCTCAAACTGGAGTGGGACATCACGCCTCGGCTGCGGATGATGGTGGCCTCGAGCTTCGACTTCACGGACCAAGGGGCATTCGCCTACGGTCAGTACGACAAGGAGTCGCATCGGACCGCTCCGGTCAACTACAACGACCGCGGGAGCTACCTGCGGCGGATGAGCAACAACTCGGTTCGGTTCGAGTACCGCACCGAGCAACTGCTGCTGACCTCGAACACCGGCTACCAGTGGCTGAGCGATGCCATGTGGATGGACCAGGACTTCACGCCGGAGAGCATCTTCACGATCAACCAGCGGCAACGGCAACACGCCGTGAACCAGGAGTTGACGTTGCGCTCGGCGGACACCGAACGGCGTTACCAGTGGTCGGTGGGTGCCTTTGCGTTCTACAACCACCTGACTACGGACGGCGACGTATTGTTCAAGGAGGACGGCATCCGGGGGATCCTTCAGCCGGTGTTCGACGCCATTCCGATGCCTATCCGGCTGACCATTCTCAACGACGAGATCCCCAACCCGGGCGTCTACCGGACGCCGACCGTCGGAGCGGCCCTCTTCCACCAGTCCACCTTCAACGACCTGTTGACGCCCGGCCTGTCGGTGACCCTGGGGCTGCGGCTCGACTACGAGAAACAGTACCTGCGTTACAACACCTCGATGGCTCTCGACCTGCGGGCGGAGAACAAACCGGGCGGACGGCCGATGTTGCCACCGGCGGGGATCGAGATGCCGATCGCCCGGACACTGGTCGGCACGGACGACCAGCAGTTTTTGCAGTACCTCCCGAAAATCTCGGTCAAGTACGAGTGTTCACCGGAGGTGATGACCTACCTGACGGTGGCCAAAGGATACAAAGCGGGGGGATACAACATTCAGATGTTCTCGGAGGTGATGCAGGACAGCCTGCGGGCCTCTCGTCCGTCGATGAGCATGGGCGGAGGCGGGGGCGGTTCGACCGGACGGCCTGCGGCCGAGACCCGAGCGGCCGACGGTACGGGGAGCATTCGCAACGCCCTGGCCTACAAACCGGAAGAGACCTGGAACTACGAACTCGGCACACGAGGGACCTTTTGGGACGGGAGGTTGAACGTGGAGGTGGCCCTCTTCGCGATGGACATCCGGAACGTGCAACTGACGCAGTTCGTAGACGGCGGCAGCGGACGGATCCTGACCAACGCAGGGCGGGGCCTGAGCTACGGCGCCGAAGCCACGGTGGGTTTGCGACCGGTCGACGGGCTGTCGGTGGACATCAACTACGGCTTCACCCACGCGACGTTCCGCGACTACGACGCCGGAACCGACAACCAAGGCCAGGCGGTGGACTACCGCGGAAAATTCATCCCCTACGTCCCGCAGCACACCTTCTCGGTCGGAGCCTCCTACACGCTCAACCTGCCGGGCCGATGGGTGAATCAGATGACCTTCGCCGCACAATACACCGGCGCCGGACGCATCTTCTGGACCGAAGCGAACGACCTCCGACAACCGTTCTACGGACTGTTGAACGCCAAAGTGGCCTTCCGCCACGACTTCGTCCGCCTCGAGCTCTGGGGACGCAACCTCCTGGCGACGGACTACGGCGCCTTCTACTTCGAATCCTTCGGCCGGTCGTTCCTCCAACGCGGCAAACCGCTCACCTGCGGTGCCAACCTGGTCTTCGCATTCTAACCTTACTACCGATCCACTTCTTTGCAACAGGAGGGTACTGTCCCTTTTTAACTTCGCTTTCCTCGCGCTGCCTTGGTATAATGTGTTAATCGTTCTTCGTGATGGGAGGGTACTGTCCCTTTCTTGAAAGAAA
>CAJTNK010000132.1 GCA_910577885.1 uncultured Rikenella sp. | reverse complement strand
GGTGTGGGAGGCCAAACTGGCTGACCCGCTTTTTTGCCCGCAGGCCCGATTCGAGTGCCGAGCGGCAGCCCGGGGCCGGGACCGCTGGCACCGAAGCCAGTCACCAGCAGAGGCGGAGAAGTGAGCCCCCCATTATAGAGCTCCGAAAATAAGAACTGCGCGCCCTCGATCGAGGGCACGCAGTCAATCAGCGCAACAAATCGCCAAGCCGATCACACCACACAGCCGTGCCGTCGCAAAGAAATCACCGCCCACCGCCAACCACCGATCGACAGCCCCGACATCCGCCCCAGCCCGTCGATCACCGCCCCAGCCCGTTGATCACCGCACACAACCGGTCGAAAATCTCGTCGATCGTCCCGACCCCTTCCACAGCCCGGAACTTGTTCTGTTTTTTGTAGAAATCGGCCACCACCGCCGTCTGCCGGTCGTAAACCTCGATGCGATTTCGGATCGTGTCGATACTTTGGTCGTCGGCCCGTCCGCTGGTCTTGCCGCGCGTGAGAATACGTTCGATCACCACCTCGTCGGGCACCTCCAGCGCCAGCATCACCGACACCTCGGCCCCCACGCGGCTGAGCATCCGGTCGAACGCCTCGGCCTGCGGGAGCGTCCGCGGAAAGCCGTCGAAAATCACCCCCGGTGCCGACCGGTGGGCTTCGATGTAATTCTCGATGATCCCCAGCACCAACTCGTCGGAAGCCAACCGACCGCCCTCCATCTGCCGGGCAGCCAGTCGTCCCAGTTCCGTGCCGCGATTCATCTCGTCGCGGATCACCTCGCCGGTCGACAAGTGAAGCAGTCCGTATTTCTGCTGCAGTTTTTCCGCCTGCGTCCCCTTTCCGGCCCCCGGAGGACCGAATAATACGATGTTCAACATGGTGTATAGTAAGACTTTATGTTCCGTACCGAGGTTCGTTCCGGCCCGCCGGACACCGAACGAAGCAGTAAAGTTATTTTTTTAATCTTAAATTTGCAAAAACGATCACACAAACCGAATCTCAGATGAAGCGTACCGAAATATCCGCCCTGGGCAAAGTGGCCTTTGTGGAGCGGCTCACCCAGCCTTTCACGACCAACAGCAACACGCAGATCCGCCAGGGGATCGGCGACGACGGAGCGGTGATCGACCGGGGCGGTTGGCTGGAGGTGGTGACCCAGGCCACGATGCTCGAAGGGATCGACTTCGACCTCACCTATACTCCGTTGGAACACCTCGGCTACAAGCTCGTGACGGCAGCCGTCTCGAACATCTGCGCCATGGGGGCGCGGGCGGAATACCTCACCGTGAGCATCGGCCTCTCGGCGCGGTTCTCGGTGGAGGATGCCACGGCGCTCTACGAGGGTATCCGGCGGGCCACGGAGCACTACCGGCTCGACCTGGTGGGCGGGAATACGTCGGCGTCGCTGACCGGGCTGCTGCTGAGCGCCACGGCCATCGGCACCGCCTCGGACGAAGAGCTGATCCTCCGCAGCGGAGCGCGGGACAAAGAGCTGCTCTGCGTGACCGGGAACCTGGGAGCCGCTTATCTGGGACTGCAACTGTTGGAACGCGAAAAACGGGTCCTGCAGGGGAACGGCGTGAGCCGGCCGGAGATCAACCGCGAACACGCCTACATCCTGCAGCGTCAGCTCAAGCCGGAGGCCCGGGGCGACGTCCTGAACCAGCTGCGCGAGGCGGGCATCCGCCCGACGGCGATGATCGACGTCACCCGGGGGCTGGCATCGGCCACCCTGCACCTCTGCCAACGCTCCGGAGTCGGAGCACGGATCTACCTGAACCGCATCCCGATCGCCTCGGAGACCTTCCGGATGGCCGAGGAGATGCACATCGACCCGGTGGTGGCGGCGTTGAACGGCGGAGACGATTTCGAGCTGCTCTTCACCGCGCCGCTGGACAAGCACCGCGAGTTGCTGACGATGGCCGGAGTCGACGTGATCGGCCACATCGTTCCGGCCTCGGCCGGCGCGGCGTTGGAGACGCCGGACGGCGGCGAAATCCGCCTCCAGGCACCGGACTGGACGGCACGCGTAACGGAAGCGGAGACGGCCGAATAACCGTCCGCTCGCCCGATCGGAAACACACCCGAAACCACACCTCAAAGAAAATCATACCCAAATTTTTTCGATACAAACCATGAACAGTAAACTTTTGATCCTGCCGGGCACACTATGCGCAGCGACGACCGGCGGCGCGTTCGCCCGGTCGACCCGACCGCAGCCGGCCCCGCAGCGGCCCAACATCATCTACATCATGTCCGACGACCACGCCGTACAGGCCATCAGCGCGTACGGACACCCCCTCTCGCAAGTGGCTCCGACCCCGAACATCGACCGGATCGCGGCCGAAGGCGTACGGTTCGACCGGGCTTATTGCGGGAACTCGGTTTCGGGCCCGAGCCGAGCATCGATTCTGACCGGGAAACACAGCTTCAGCAACAGTTTCCGCACCAACGCCGACTTTTTCGACGGCGCGCAAACCACCCTGCCCAAGGTCCTCCAGGCGAACGGCTACTCCACCGCCATTATCGGGAAGTGGCACCTGAAGACCTACCCCACGGGGTTCGACTACTGGAAGGTGCTGGACGACCAGGGGATGTACTACAACCCGGATTTCGTCGTGATGAGCGGCGACACGGTACGGCAGCGGGGCTACGTGACCGACATCGTGGCCGACGAGAGCATCGAGTGGATCGACCGGCACAAGGACGCACCGTTCTTCATCATGGTGCACAACAAGGCGCCGCATCGGAACTTCCAACCCGCGCCGCGGCACCTGACCTTGCACGAACATACGTTTTTCCCCTATCCCGAGACGCTGTTCGACAGCTGGTCGGGTCGGAAAGCCGCCGCACGGCAGGAGATGAGCATCGCCGGGCACCTGATGCCCGCTTATGACCTGAAGCTCTACACGCGGCGCGAGGGGTGGGACCCGAAGACGGACTGGGGACCCGACTACCGCTTCATGGACTCCACGGAGCGGGAGGCTTACATCGCCTCGTACGACGCGGCCAATGACGCCTACTACCGGAATCCGCCGACGGGCGACAGCCTCACCCGGTGGAAGTTCCAACGCTACATGCGCGACTACTTCTCGACCATCGCCGCCGTGGACGAAAACGTGGGCAAGATCCTCGACTACCTCGACCGCTCGGGACTGGCCGAAAACACCATCGTCGTCTACGCCTCGGACCAGAGCTTCTACCTCGGCGAACACGGCTGGTTCGACAAACGGTTCATGTACGAGGAGTCGATGCGGATGCCGCTCGTGATCCGCTACCCGCGCGAGATCCCGGCCGGTACCCAGGCCCGGCGCACCCTGGTGCAGAACATCGACTTTGCACCGACCTTGCTCGACTGGTGCGGCATCGCCAAGCCCGACAGCATGCAGGGCGAATCGTTCCGGGCCATCGCCCGCGGCGGAGACCGGGCCGTCCGACCGGGACGCGACTGGCGAAACACGCTCTACTACCGCTACTTCGAAAACCCGGGCATCCACAACGTCATGCAACATGCCGGGGTTCACGACGGGCGCTGGAAGCTGGTCTACTTCTACAGCAACGAAACGCCCGTCCCCTCGGAACACTTCTTCGAACTGTACGACCTGCACCGCGACCCGCACGAGATGCACAACCTCTACGGCACCCCCGGCACCGAGCGGCAGACCGACCGGTTGATGCGGGAGTTGAAACGGCTGGCCGCCTACTACAACGAGACCCTTCCGACCTGTCCGGAACTGGAGTAACCCATCGGTACGAAACCGCATGCAACCACTGGAACAACTTCAAAAAACATGAAAAAAAGAATCTTATCCTACCCCCTCACCCTTCTGTGCAGCGCGTTCGGGCTGCTGTTTTCCGGCGCGGCAGCGGCACAACAGGCCCCGGCCCCCAAGACAAAATGGAAACTCCTTTGGAAAGAGGATTTCCGGAAAACCGGCGTGCTGGACACGACAAAATGGTCGAAGATTCCGCGCGCGACGGCGGATTGGAGTAACTACATGTCCTCGCGCGAGGATCTCTACGAGGTGAAGAACGGCACGCTCATTCTGCACGGCATCGTGAACGACCGTCCGGACCTCGACACGGCCCGGTACCTGACGGGCGGCGTGTGGACCAAGGACAAATTCTCGGTCCGGTACGGTAAAATCGAGATCCGTGCCCGGCTGGGCGAAGCGCAGGGAGCGTGGCCGGCTTTCTGGATGCTGGCCCAGGACCGGAAATACGGCCCGTACCCGAAAAACGGAGAAATCGACATCATGGAGCATCTGAACCACGACAGCATCGTCTACCAGACCATCCATTCGTACTACACGCTGCGCCTCAAACAAGACACGCCGCAACGCTACACCACCGTACCGATCGACCGGGAGGGTTACAACACGTACGGCGTGGAGTTCTATCCGGACCGGGTGGTCTTTACGGTGAACGGCGCAGCGACCTTGACCTACCCGAAGATCCAGACCGACCTGGAGGGACAGTTTCCGTTCGACCAGGCTTACTACCTACTGATGGACATGCAGTTAGGAGGCGGCTGGGTCGGTGCGGTCGACCCGTCGACGCTCCCGGTGAAGATGGAGATCGACTGGGTGAAGGTTTGGGTGCCGAAGAAGTAGGGGTATTTTGCCGGGGTTGCCTCTGCCTTAATTAGGGGCCCGCGCGGCCTGAGACAGTTTTTCTCGCCCGGAGGCCCCAGCGATGCGCAGCATCGCCCGTCCCGCCGGAGGCCCCGTTGGGGCTTTTGCTGTGGTTTTTTCTGTTTAGTTTCGCCCTTTACGTC
>CAJTNK010000131.1:1616-4805 GCA_910577885.1 uncultured Rikenella sp. | reverse complement strand
CAGGGCAGTCGTAGCTTGTTGCAGAGCCAACTCCAGCTTTCGCGTGCCGAGCGGCACCGCGCGCCCCGCCTTAAGAGGAAATCAACCCGATAAACGATGAGTTTATCGGATACGATTTCCCCAGGCGCGCGGACAGAGACCGTTGTTTCGGGTCGGGCGCCCGGGAATTGGTTGGCACCTATAGAAATTGCGACCCATAGGGTCGCGCGAGTCGCCGCCACCCCACGCGGCGCGAGCTACTCGGCAGAGCTCGTAGCTCTTACCGCTGGCGGCGGCCCGCTATCGGTTAGCAAACAGGGAAATTGCCGCATCGGCGGGGGTTATCCAAGGGGGCGAGCCCCTTTGGATGCGTTCTTTGTTTACTTTCTGCCGCATAGCAGAAAGTAAGTGCCCGCCCGGCATGAGGGCGGAGGAGAAAAAGTATATATAGAAAAAGAGTCCCCGACGGGGCATTTGCAAACGGCCGGCCAGTGGGAGCGGTCTTGGCCGAGCTAACTCCAGTTTTCGGGTACCGAGCGGCACCGCGCCCGAGGACGAATTTTCTCAGAGGGCAGTGCGGCAAGTAGAGCAACTGCGACTCTTCGAGTCGCGCGAGTCGCCGCCACCCCGGGCGGGGCGACGCAACTCGTCGGAGCTCGTAGCTCTTACCGCTGGCGGCGGCCCGGGGCCCAGTGGCCCCGCGCGGCGTGAATTTGTAAAGCATACTGAAAAATCATGAGTAATAATAACCTTTTCGGAACGCGCGGAAACGGCGGTCGAGCCTCTTGGGGCGAGAGCGTCGTGATGAATCTTATTTTCCTGAATGTCATAGTTTTCCTGGCACAGACGCTGCTGCCGCAGGGGATCGGGGGCGAGCGGATGACCGACCTTTTCGGACTCCACTTTTGGAAGGCTCAGGATTTCAGGCTTTGGCAACCGATCACTTACATGTTCCTGCATGGCGGGTTTCAGCACCTGTTCTTTAATATGTTCGCTCTGTGGATGTTCGGGCGCATACTCGAATACGATATGGGGTCGCGGCGGTTTCTGGTCTACTACCTGATCTGCGGCGTGGGGGCCGGGCTTTGTAACTTGGGGGTCAACTGGCTGGAGTACAGGCATCTCTTGGCGACCTATCCGGCCGAAGTCGTACTCCGTCGGTGGGGCGACCTGGTGGTGACGGTCGGGGCTTCGGGGGCGGTCTTCGGGGTGCTGCTCGCGTTCGGGATGTTTCACCCGAACGATCGTATCATGCTGCTTATCCCTCCGATTCCGATGAAAGCCAAATGGTTCGTCGTGGCGTACGGGGTGCTCGAACTCTTCCTCGGGGTGACGCAGACGGGGTCGAATATCGCCCATTTCGCGCATGTCGGAGGGATGCTCTTCGGATTCGTGCTGCTGGTGCTGTGGAAGCGCAGGGGCAAGATCTATTTTTAACCCCCCCTTTTTTTGTCTCCTGTCTCCTGACTTCGTGCCGGGCGGATTAATTCGACAGACATCTATACTATCTATAATTATATATGAGTGCAAAACGGAATCAGGCGTCCGGCTGCGATTATTACTACCTGGAACAGAGTCGGCCGATACGGTTTTGGCGGGTGGTGGTCGATGTGCTGTTGGTGCTGGTGACCCTCGGTCTGAGCGGGGGGCTGGTGATGGCCTACTGGTCGACCGGAGTCAGTCCGGAACGGAACTGGGTCTTCGCATTTTTCGGCCTCGGTGCTCCGTTCCTCTTCCTCGGAAATATCGTCATGCTGCTCGTGTGGGTGATCCGGTGGCGGTGGTGGGCGGTGTTGCCGGCGTTGACGCTGCTCTGCGGGGTCGGGTACTTGGGGCGGTTGGTGCAGTTCGATTTCGGCAAGAAGTACGAGCCGGAGGCGGAGGATGCGAAGGCGATTGCTGCCCGGCAGCGGGATCCGGCGCAACTGGCCGTGTTGACTTACAACGTCCATGGGTTTACGTTCGGCCAGCGCGAGCACGGGGGTTACCTGCGGACGGTGGATAGCGTGGCGGCCTATGTGCGGCGGCTTCAGCCCGATGTGATCTGCCTGCAGGAGTACGAAACGATGCGGGGGGGCGATGTGCGGCGGATCGACACCCTGTTTCGCGAGTGGCCTTACCGGGCTTACAACTTCATCTACGGCGGGGCGGGGGATGTGGGTTACGGAACGGCGGTGTTGAGCCGGTTTCCGATCCTGGAGGCCCACCGGACGATTTTCGAACAGTCGACCAACTCGCTCTTGCGGGCCGATGTGGTGTTGCCGGGGGGGGATACCGTGCGGCTGTTCAACAACCACCTGCAGTCCACGCAGGTCGACGAGGAGAGTCAGCGGCGGGTGGAACGTTTCGGCGTTCGGGGGGAGCCGGGAACACGGGATTTCGTCCGCAGCGTGGGTTCTCACCTGAAGGCCAATTATCGGCGACGGGCCGTGCAGGTGGATACGGTTTCGCGGATGATCGCCGCGTCGCCGCACCCGGCGATCGTGGTGGGCGACTTCAACGACACGCCGGTGTCGTACACGTATCGGAAAATGAGGGGCGGGCTGGAAGACGCTTTTGTCAATGCGGGGAGTGGGTATGGCTATACGTACAATCGTCTGTTTTCGATGCTTCGGATCGATTATGTGTTCCATGCTCCGTCGTTCGAGACGACGGGCTATCGATCGGACCGTTTGCCGTGGTCGGACCACAATCCGGTGTTCGTCCGTCTGCGTCGAGTGCCGCAGTCGGAGTGAGGGCGGTTTTTTTCGTGGCATATTTTCTCGCCCGGTAGGCCAGTAAAACGCCCTATGGGCGCGCCTGCCCGGCGTTTTATTACTCTTCCGGCGGAGAAAACCCCAGCTTTCGAGTGCCGAACTTTCTGAGAGGGCAGGCCAAAAAACGGTGGGGGTTAGCCAAGGGGGCGCAGCCCTCTTGGCTGCGTTCTTTGCCTACTTTCTGTCGCATCACAGAAAGTAGGAGCCCCCGCGGCTTGAGCGGGGGAGAGGAAAGAGATAAATTCTCCCCGAGAGGGTTGGGCCCGGCCCGGCTCGAGGGTAAAATCCGCCGCGCGCCCACCCCCCTCTTCCAGGAGGCACGCAACGGAAAACCGCGCCCACGGGGCGTTTTGCCGGCCTGTCGGGCGAGGAAGCAGAAGTCCAAGTAGCGCGGGCATTGCCACTCCCCGTCGGAATCGACGACGACCAGCTGGCCCCGCCGCTGCGCTTAAGG
>CAJTNK010000131.1:0-1611 GCA_910577885.1 uncultured Rikenella sp. | reverse complement strand
GGTTGGGCCCCGACGGGGGACTGGGAGGCTTCGTCCCGGGGCCCAGCGGCCTCCCTCTTCTTGGAGGCAACGCAACTGAAAACCGTGCGCACGGCCGTAGCTGTACTGGGGGATGAGTCCGTCAATTGTGAAATTCAAGTTGCGGGCATTGGAGCCAAATACCGTCGACGACCAGTAACATGCGCCGTAGCCGACGCTGCGCACTTTGCCATAACCTTTGTACTCTCCGCTGTCGCGGAAGCCCGGGGCCGGGTGCCGCTCGGCACGCGAAAGCTGGGGCTTCCGCCACCAGAGTTTTTCCGCTCGGCAGGCTCGATTCGAGTGCCATGCTGATCCCGAACCGGTAATGCGAAAATTAGAGAGAAATGAAATTAGCGGTACGATTTTTGATGCAGAAAATCCAAGGAGAAAAATTTTATCTACATTTGTTTCGTACCAAACTGAATTCACGTATGAAAAAGATTCAAATTCTTATTCTGGCAGCCACCGGCTTCGTTGCGTGCGGGCCGAAATCTCAGGCCCCGGATCCGTTGGCGGTGGCCAACGACTCGTTGGAGTTGGTGATCGCTTCCAAAGATTCGATTATCAACGACGCGTTCAACAGTATCGGCGAGATCGCTGCCAATATCAGTCAGATTGCCGAACGCGAAAAGCTGGTTGCCAAGCAAACTTCGGCCGGCGGCGAACTCTCCAAACCGGTCCAGAATCAGGTGGCGGAGAATGTGGCGGCTATCAGCGACCTGTTGGCACAGAATCGGACGACGATTGCCCGGCTGCAGGTCTCGGCGCGTAAGCTGAAGGAGGCCAATGTCAAAGTCGATGCCTTGCAGACGCTCATTACCCAGTTGCAAGAACAGGTCGATCAGAAGAATGTTCAGTTGGCGGCGCTGACCGACCAGGTGAAGGCTTTGAATGTGGAGGTGAAAGCGTTGGGGAATACGGTTACCAACCTGGAAAACGATAAAACCGAGCTGATGAATACGGTGGCGGATCAGGATGCTCAGTTGCACGTGGTCTACTACATCGTCGATAGCGACAAGGAGCTGATGCGGAAGGATATCATGGACAAACGAGGTATTATCGGTCGCACGCGGGTGGTGAGCGACGGGGCGTCGATGGCGGATTTCGTTCGGGCGGACGATCGGACGTTGGAACGGATCCCGATCGGGAAAGCGAGGGTTCGGATTGTTACGTCGCATCCGGAGAGCAGCTATATGCTGGTGAAAGATTCGAAGGATGTGGTCGATGAGTTGGTGATTACGGATGGGACGGCTTTTTGGAAAAATTCACGGATTTTGGTCGTCTCGCATAAATAGCATCAGCGAGGATTTTGTCGAATAGCCAGAGGGTGTGCCGGTTTGCTTGTGCAAACGGCGCACCTTTTTTGTGCCGGCCTTCGGAGTTTTTTTGTTGTGCTTTCTCTGCCGAATGGCCCATGCCGGGTGCCGTTCGGCACTCGAAGACTGGGGTTTTCTCTGCCGAAAAGGTAATGCCGATTGCCGGGATTTTTGTCGGGCTTTTCGCCCGGCAGGCCCGAGCAAAACGAAGTTTTGCCAGCTCGCCGCGAGCACGCGGCCCCGCGCGGGAGCGCAGTCCCCTCAAACCCCGCGC
>CAJTNK010000130.1 GCA_910577885.1 uncultured Rikenella sp. | reverse complement strand
GCCCGCTGGGATTTCATCTCGGTTGTGCTCTCGCACAACGAGCGAAATCCCTTTTTAAGGCGGGCGGGCGACCTAAACCGGCTTCGACTGGCCTCAGGCCGGCCGGCCCCGCTTACGCCGCGGAGGCGCACCCATAGGGCGTTCTACTGGCCATCCGGGCGAGAAAAACAGATCCCTTCCCCCCCAAAAAAACTACGACACCAGCCCCCGCACCCGCGCCACAATGGATGCCGCATCGATTCCGCACTGTTCCCGGAGCTGTTGCACCGTGCCGTGCTCCACAAACCGGTCCGGCAGCCCCAGGCGAACCACCCGCAACCCATCGGCCAAAAATCCACGATCCGACAAGTATTCCAGCACCGCACTCCCCGCCCCGCCGGCAACCACCCCATCCTCGACCGTCAGCACATACCGATAGTCCCGCCCGGCAATCCGTTCCAAGAGCTCCGTATCCAACGGTTTGACGAATCGCAAATCGTAGTGTCCCACCGCAATCCCCTCTCCGGCCAACGCCTCGACCGCCTTGCAGGCCTCCGCCCCGATGGCTCCGACCGAAAGAATCGCAACCCTCGCCTGATCCGACGGCGGTTCGACCAGCGTCCGCCCTCGCCCCACCTCGACCTCCTCAAAAGGAGCCTCCAACAGCCCCTCCGCCTCAAAAGCACCGCCCCGCGGATAGCGAATCACCCACATCCCCCGCCCCTGCGCCTCCCCGGCGGCCCGTCGAGAGGCCGTGTACATCACCGCACGAAGCTCCGCCGCATCCATCGGCGCAGCGATCGTCAAGTTCGGAATCCCCCGCAACAACGATAAGTCGAACGCCCCGTGGTGCGTCGCCCCGTCTTCCCCCACCAGCCCCGCCCGGTCGAGACACAACACCACCGGCAAACGCTGCAGCGCCGCATCGTGAATGATGTTGTCCACCGCCCGCTGCATGAACGACGAATAGATATTGCAGAACGGCACCTTCCCCCCCGCCGCCAACCCCGCCGCGAAGGTCACGGCGTGCCCCTCGGCAATCCCCACATCGTAAGCCCGTTCCGGCATCCGCTCCATCAACAGGTTCATCGAACACCCCGTCGGCATCGCCGGCGTGATCCCGACAATACGCTCATCCCGCTCCGCCAGCTCCACCAGCGTGTGGCCGAAGACCTCCTGAAACTTCAACCGCACCGGCCCCTCAGCCGACGAAGCCGCACCGAGCCGCACCCCCGTCTCCGGATCGAACCGCCCCGGCGCATGCCACTCCGTCTGGTCCAGCTCTGCCGGCCCGTACCCCTTACCCTTCACCGTCAGTGCGTGCAGCAGTTTCGGCCCCGGCAAGTCGCGCAAGTCCCGCAACGCCCGCACCAGGCTCACCACATCATGCCCGTCGACCGGCCCGAAGTATCTGAAATTGAGCGATTCGAACAAATTGCTTTGGTGCAGGAAGAAAGATTTCGCGCCCCCCATCACCTTCTGTATCACGCGCCGCAGCCGCGGCAACCGTTTCAATGCCCGCCACGTCCCGTTTTTGAACCGATTGTAGTGCCGCGAGGTACAGATCTCCAACAACGCCTCCTTGAGCGCCCCGACATTCGGGTCGATCGAGATCCGGTTGTCGTTCAACACCACCAAGATATCGTTCGCCGGATCGGCCCCCGCGTTGTTGAGCCCCTCGAACGCCAAGCCGCCGCTCATCGCCCCGTCGCCGATCACCGCCACGCACTTCGCCCCCGTTCCGCCCCCCTCCCCCTGCAACGCCCGCGCCAATCCCAACGCCGCCGAAATCGACGTCGACGAATGACCCGCCCCGAAAGCATCGTACTCGCTCTCGCACATCTTCGGAAAACCGCTGATTCCGCCCAACTTCCGATTCGTATGGAACCGATCGCGCCGGCCGGTAATGATCTTGTGCGCATAGGCCTGATGCCCGACATCCCAAACCAACCGGTCGTTCGGCGTGTCGTACACATAATGGATCGCCACGGCCAACTCCACCG
Organism: uncultured Rikenella sp.; assembly: GCA_910577885.1. GTDB lineage: Bacteria > Bacteroidota > Bacteroidia > Bacteroidales > Rikenellaceae > Rikenella. The sequence continues at coordinate 2,847 of CAJTNK010000130.1, read as the reverse complement.
CCCCGAGGCTCGACCCCAAGTGACCCGGATTGGTCGACACCTCGCGCACGATGAACTCCCGCAACTCGGCACAATAGGCAGGAAGCTCCTCCACCGCCAACTTCCGCAGGTCGGCCGGAGAGTCGATCCGATCGAGGTATTTTGTCGCTTTGGCCGTCATTTCAACTGTCGATATAATCACAAAGATAGAAATTCTTTGTACCTTCGCCTTATGAAAAGGCGAAAAATAACCGCCCTGCCGGCCTTGGCGGCGGGGTGTTTGGCCTGCCTCGGGGCGACATCCTGCGTCTCGATGAAGACCTACCGGCGGACCCAGACACGCGCCTTGCGGGCCGAACAACAGGCCGAAACGCTGGGCCTCGAGGTCGAACAGCTCCTCGAACAACGGGCTTCGCTCGAGGCGCAGTACAACCTGCTCGACTCGACGCAGGTCTCGGCGGCCGAACTGCGGGCGTTGTTACAGGAGCGGACTCAGGCCTTGAGCCGGGTGCGGACGCTGCTCGACGAAGCGTTGCAGGACCTGAACAACGAAGGGTTGACGGTGAGCGAACGAGGCGGGATGATTTACGTCTCGGTGGACGACAAGCTGCTCTTCGAACTGGGCAAGGCGGAGGTCTCACCGGAAGGCGAACGGGCGGTGTTGAAGGTGGCGGAGGTGCTGGCCCGGAATCCGAATATTCGGATCATGGTCGAAGGGCATACCGACAACCTGCCCTATCGATTCAACGAGGGGGAACAGATCATCGACAACTGGGACTTGAGCGTACACCGGGCAACGGCGGTGGTACGGCTTTTGCTGCGGAACAAAGAGATCGCACCGAAACGGATCACGGCGGCCGGACGAAGCCGATATGCACCGGTGGCCGCCGGCAACTCGGAAGCGGCGCGGGCGCGCAACCGACGCACCGAAATCATCCTTACTCCGGATATGGACCGGCTTATGGAACTCTTGCAACAGGCTTATTAATCGTTCTATTTTCTGTAAACAGTATTTAGCGACGTGCGGGTACTGTTCTCTTTGTGAACAAAGAGAACCAGAAAAACTTTAGCACGCATCCCTACGGGATGCTCTGGCCGTGTCAGCCTGTTGTTTTGGGGTGGGGATTCTTTTTGGGCGCGCTTTATGCGAGCTAAGACTCAGGCGCGCCTAAAAGAACCCCACCCCACAAACCCTAAGGATTGCGGCAGCGTAAGGCGTAGCGTAGCTAGTTAAAAGTTTTTGGTGCCGCTTTTTACAAAAAGCGGCAGTTCCAGTCGGTAGCCAAACACGGATTGCAAAAAATAGAACAATAAAAATTACGAGAGATGTCAAGATACGGACGGATATTATTGAAGCTGAGCGGCGAGTCGCTGCAAGGGAAACAAGGTTACGGGCTGGATCCGGAGATGCTCGCGTCGTATGCCCGGCAGATCAAGGCTGTGGCCGAGGGGGGGACGCAAGTGGGGATTGTGATCGGCGGAGGGAATATTTTTCGCGGGATGACCGGTGTGGGGAAGGGATTCGACCGCGTGCGGGGGGATCAGATGGGGATGTTGGCGACGGTGATTAACTCGTTGGCACTGCAGTCCGCCATTGAGAATGCGGGGGGGAAGGCGTGTGTGCTGACCTCGATTCCGATGGGACCGGTCGGGGCGGGGATCTACTCGAAGTTCCGCGCGATCGAGCTGATGAACGACGGTTATGTCGTTATCATCGGCGGCGGGACCGGAAATCCGTTCTTCACCACCGACACGGCATCGGCCTTGCGCGGCGTTGAGATAGAGGCCGATCTGCTGCTCAAGGGGACGAGGGTCAACGGCGTCTACACGGCAGACCCGGAAAAAGATCCGACCGCAACGAAATACGACGCCATCCGCTTTGCGGAGGTGATCGAAAAACGGCTCAAGGTCATGGACCTCACGGCCTTTACGCTGTGCATGGAGAACGACCTGCCGATTTTCGTCTTCGACATGGACACGCCCGGGAATCTGGAACGGGTCGCGGCGGCACAGGGGCCGGACGATGCGTCGCTGCGGGCCATCGGAACGCTGGTACACAATTGATTCGGAACAATACAAAAACACAAGAAACCATATGGGACAGAAAAGGGAGATTATCGACGCGGCCAAACCGAAAATGGAGAAAGCCTTTGCACACTTCGAAGAGGAGATTGCGGCGGTGAAGGCGGGTAAGGCCAGTCCGAACGTCTTGAACGGGGTATTGGTCGAGTCGTACGGCTCGCAAATGCCGGTCAATCAGGTGGCGAGCGTCACGGTACCGGATGCGCGGACCATTCTCATCCAGCCGTGGGACAAAGGGTTGCTCGGGGCGATCGAAAAAGCGATCGTCAACTCGAACCTGGGGATGACCCCGTCGAACAACGGAGAGACGATTCGCCTGAACGTGCCGCCCTTGACCGAGGAGCGGCGCAAGGATCTCATGAAGCAGATCAAGGCCGAAGCGGAATCGGCCCGGGTGAGCATCCGGAACGTGCGGCGCGAGGCGATCGAAGCGATCAAAAAGGCGATCAAGGCTGACGGGCTGCCGGAAGACGTGGCCAAGGATGGCGAGGAGGAGGTGCAAAAGATCGTGGACGGTTACTCGAAGCGGATCGACGAGGTGTTGGGAGCGAAGGAAAAGGAGATCATGACGGTTTAACTCGCGCGGCTTAACAGCTTGCGTTTTGGAGGCACAGGCGGCTATTACCTTCCCGGTAATAGCCGCCTATTTTATTGTCGTTTTTTGTGTGTTTGGCCCTGTGGGGGTGGTATACCCCCCAGCCCCGGGGTTCCGCTCGGCACTCGAGCGGAACCCACAGGGTGTTTTGCTGGGCTTTTCTCGGACAAGCGGGACGCCCGCGGGTACAG
>CAJTNK010000129.1 GCA_910577885.1 uncultured Rikenella sp. | reverse complement strand
GCGAGCGGGCGATGCTGCGCATCGCTGGGGCCATCCGGGCGAGAAAACACCAGCCCTCGAGTGCCGAGCGGCACCCTGACTGGCGAGAAAAGCCTCCCAAAAACCGCCAACACCCCTCCGACGCCCCTCAACCATTACGCCTCGAAGCGATAGAGCGCGTCGAGGAAAGCCACCTGAAAACTCCCCGGACCGTTTGCCGCCAAAGCCGCCTGTTCACCGCACCGTCCCATCAGCGTCATGGCGTTTGCAGCGGCCTCTGCCGCGTCGGCATTCACCGCCGCGAAAGCCCCGCAAACGGCCGTCGCCGTGCACCCCATCCCCGTGACCCGCGTCATCAGCGGAGTCCCATACGAATTTTCGCGGACCGTATTGCCCGACACGATGTAGTCGGTCGGTCCGCTCACGACCACCACCGCCCCCAGCCGCTCCGAGAGCGCACAAGCCGCCGCCACCGCCGCCTCCGAACCTGCCGTCGAGTCGACCCCCTTGGTGCGAGCTGTCGACCCCAGCCCGAAACCCGCCGCAACGGCCTGAATCTCCGAGCCGTTGCCTCGGATGATCGTCGGAGCGGCGACATTCAGCAACCGCTCGTTCGTCACGTTGCGATACGCCGTCGCTCCCGCCCCCACCGGATCGTAGACGATCGGCACCCCGACCTCTCGGGCCGTGTGCATGGCCCGTTCCATGCCGCACACCCACTCCGGCGAGAGGGTCCCCACGTTGACCACCAGCGCACCGGCCAACCGCACCATCTCCTCCACCTCCTCGACCGCGTGGGCCATCACCGGCGAAGCACCCACCGCCAACAGCGCATTGGCCGTATTGTTCATCACCACGAAATTCGTGATATTGTGCACCAGCGGAGCCTGTGTCCGGATAGCGGCCACATCGCGCCGCAACGATTCGTTCTGTTTCATGAGTCGTCAACTAATTTTCGGCTAAAATAAATATCTTTGTTCGATTAACCTGATGTATCATAACCTGAAACTCCATATGAAAAAACTAATCATCCTGGCCGCCGCCTGTTGCGCCGTCGGAAACTCCCGGGCACAGAAGACCCCGGCCGAGTACGTGAACCCCTTCATCGGGACCTCGAACTACGGGACCACACAGCCCGGACCCGTCGTGCCGCAAGGGATGGTGAGCATGTCGCCTTTCAACACCATTCCGCGACCCGAACACAAGGTACACACCGACAGTTGGTGTTCGACCCCGTACGTGTGGGACAACCGGTGGACGATCGGTTTCACGAACGTCAATTTGAGCGGCGTGGGGTGTCCAGACCTGGGATCGCTCCTGCTGATGCCCACTACCGGGAAACTGGAGGTCGACTTTCAGCAATACGCCTCGCCGCTGGCCGAACAGACGGCGCAGGCCGGCTACTACTCGGCCCGGGTCGAGGCTTACGACGTACTGGCCGAGATGACCACTACGCTGCGCACGTCGCGGTCGCGGTACACTTTTCCGGCGGGCGAGTCGCACATCTTGTTCAACATCGGCCAGGGACTCACCACCGAGTCGGGGGGATATGCCCGGATCGTATCGGACTCCGAGATCGAGGGGTTCAAGGTCATGGGGGATTTTTGCTACGGGGTGCCGCAGTCGGTGATTCCGGTCTACTTCGTGGTGCGGACCAGCAAACCGGCCCAGAGCGTCCAATACTGGAAACGGCAGCCCGATTTCGCACGGAGCGCCGTCAAGAACTGGAGCAGCACCAGCGGACGGTACAAAGTCTATGAGCGGTTCAAGCAGCCGCTGGCGGGGGATGATATCGGGGTGGCGTTCAACTACTCCACGACGGCGGGCGAAGTGATCGAAGTTTCGGTGGGGGTTTCGTACGTGAGCATCGAGAACGCCCGCGAGAACCTCGACCGCGAACAGCACCGCAAGACCTTCGACGCCATTCGGACCGAAGCCGTGGCGGCGTGGAACGAAGTGCTGGGCGTCGTCGGTCTCGACGGCGGGACCGAAGACCGGAAAACTCAGTTTTACACAGGGTTGTATCACAACTGGGTGCACCCGTTCGTCCTGCAGGACGCCAACGGCGACTACCCGGAGATGGAAAGCGGTCGGATCCGGCGGATGCCGCAGGGGGTAGACCGGCTCACGATGTTCAGCGGCTGGGACGTCTACCGGCTCACGCCGTTCCTGGGAGCCCTTTTCTTCCCGCAGCGGCAGAACGACATGGCCCTCAGCATGATGCAGATGTACAAGGAGACGGGCAACCTGCCGAGATTCGAAATCGCGGGCAAGGAATTCATGGTGATGGAGGGGGATGCGGCGGTGCCGTACATGACGGCTTGCTGGTTCCTGGGGTTGACCAAAGGGATCGACACCGAGACCCTCTACCAGGCGATGCTCAAAAACGCGACGGCTCCGGCCGAGGAGAACCGCATCCGGGGCGATCAGTCGTTCTACACGAAAAATCACTACATCCCGCTGCGGGCGCCGTACGACAACTCGGTGTCGCAGGCCATCGAATACTACGTGGCGGACTGGAGCCTCGGGCAGATGGCCCGAGCCTTGGGACGGACGGCCGATTACCGGATGCTCGACGCCCGCGCGATGGGGTATCGCAAATACTTCGACAAGGAGTATGGCCTCTTGAGACCGGTGCTGCCGGACGGCACGTTCATGCCCGGCTTCAACCCGCGCGAGGGCGAGAACTTCAAACCGGTGAACGGTTTTCACGAGGGGAGTTCGTGGAACTACTCGTTCGGCATTCCGTACGACATTCCGGGGCTCATCAAGCTCTACGGCTCGCCGCGGCGGTTCGTCGACTCGCTGAGCGCCTGCTTCGACCGCGGCTATTTCGACATGGGCAACGAACCCGATATGGGCTATCCGTACTACTTCTCGTACGTCAAGGGGTCGGAGTGGAAGACCCAGTACTACGTGAACCAGTGCCTGGAACGCTACTTCGGCAATCGGCCGGGGGGCTTGCCGGGAAACGACGACGCTGGGACGATGAGCGCCTGGCAGAACCTCTCGATGATGGGGATCTATCCGGCCTGTCCGGCGCGGGCGGAGTATATTATCACGACCCCCGCTTTCGACCGGGTGACGGTGCGGCTCGATCCGAAATATTATGCGCAAAAAGAGCTGGTGATCGAGGCGGTGAACCGCACGCCGGAGAACATCTACATCGAACGGATCGAGCTGGACGGGAAGCCTTTCCGGGGCTACTTCATCTCGCACAAACAGCTGACCGAGGCGGGGCGGCTGACGATCTACTGCACGGACCGGCCGAGGAAGTAGCGGTTGGCTGAGGCTGACGAGTTCGCCCCTCTTGCTCCTCTCGGGAGCAAGAGGGGCGCGTCGGGGCCGGAATGGGTATTTGTACTCATTCCGGCCCCGACGCTTTTTCGTACCTTTGTCAGCGAAAAACCAAAATCCGCTCCCGCCCAATGCGCCGACGCGCCCGGCGGCGCGGATCATCAATCGACACGGAATGGAGAATTTCAGACCCACGCGGTACACCTTGACCAACGTGGCTTCGGGCCGCGAATTTGAAGACGAAGGATGGATGCTCGAAGACCCGCAGGCCGAGGGGCCGACGCTCGTCAGAACCCGTTACGCAGCCCGGCAGCTCAACTTGCGGGGCGAGGAGTACGGCATCTATCGGTTTTGCGACTGGCTGCCCATTCGGCGAATGCTCTGCGGGAGCCACGCGCCGGTGACCTACAAAAGCGTCGGGCTGGCCGAACGGTTGGGTCTGAAGAACCTGTATATCACCTTCAGCGGCTATTTCCCGAAGATCGGCGCCGGGATGACCACCTGCTCGTTCAAGGAGACGGAAGCGTACAACGTCTGTGCGCGACGGGCCGAGGACGAACAGCGGGTACTGGTCGTGGCCTCGGCGGGGAACACGGCGCGGGCGTTTGCCAAGGTCTGCTCGGACAACCGGATCCCGCTGCTGCTGTCGGTGCCAGAGGACAACATCAAGGCCTTGTGGTTCGAAGCGCCGCTGGATCCGTGTGTCAAACTGATCGCGCCGCAGAGCGGAGGAGACTATTTCGATGCGATTCACCTGAGCGACATGGCTTTGCGCTCGCCGCGGTTCTATGCCGAGGGGGGGGCGAAAAACGTCGCACGGCGAGACGGGATGGCCACGACGGTCCTTTCGGCGGCGACGACCATCGGCGAGATTCCGGACTACTACTTTCAGGCCGTGGGGAGCGGCACGGGAGCCATTGCAGCCTGGGAGGCCAATCAACGACTCATCGAAGACGGACGGTTCGGCAACAAGGTCATGAAACTGATGGTGTCTCAGAACGTGCCGTTCGTGCCGATGTACGACGCGTGGCGGGCGGGGAGTCGCGAGATGCTGCCTTACGACGCCGACCGGGCCCGGGCCGATGCCGAAGCGATCGACGCGAAGGTGCTCTCGAACCGGAAACCGCCCTACGGGATTTGCGGCGGTCTGTACGACGCGCTCCGGGCGACGGACGGAGATATCCTGGTGGCAACGAACGAAGAGGCACGAGAGGCGAGAAAACTGTTCGAGGAGCTGGAGGGAGTGGATATCTATTCGGCGGCGGGGGTTGCCTTGGCGACGCTCATCCAGGCGGTCGAAGCGGGGCGGGTGGACCGGGACAAGATCGTGATGCTCAATGTGACGGGGGGCGGCGAAGAGTGTTTCCAGCGGGGCAAGGAGCTTTGGTATCTCAAGCCGCATCGGGTGTTCCCGTTGGATCCGGACCCTGCGTCGGTGGCGGCGGTGCTGGACGAGCTGTTTGCGTAGAGTTCGTTTGCCACCGGGCAGGCCTCTTTAGTCGGTTTTTTTCGTCCGGTAGGCCCCAGCGATGCGCAGCATCGCCGGTCCCGCCGGGGGCCCCGCTGGGGCTTTTGCCGGGGTTATCTTAGCCTTAGTTGG
>CAJTNK010000128.1 GCA_910577885.1 uncultured Rikenella sp. | reverse complement strand
ACTCCCCGTCGGAATCGACGACGACCAGCTGGCCCCGCCGCTGCGCTTAAGGCCGGCACGCGAAGGCTGGAGTTGGCTCGGCAAAGCCTGCTGGCGGCGGCCTTTGCTCACCTGACTACAAACCGTGCCCAAGGCAATCAGCCCAACCGCAATTCCTTAGCTGATCTGACTCAGGTCCACTTCCACCTTCTTCTGGCGGTTCAGACGCTCCAGCGCGGCTACCAACAGCACGTTCTCGGGCCGTTCCAACTGCGGGTCTTCGGCCAAAATCCGTTCCGCCACACCCCGGGCATACTCCAAAATGTCTCCGTCCTTGGCCAAGTTCGATACTTTGATCTCGATCCCCTGACCGCTCTGGGCCGTACCGTCGATGTCGCCCGCTCCGCGCAGCTGGAGGTCCAGCTCCGAGAGCCGAAAGCCGTCGGTGGTCGACACCATCGCCTCCATCCGGTGGCGCGCATCGGAGGAGAGTTTGTCGCCCGTCATGAGGATGCAGTAGGACTGTTCGCCCCCCCGACCGACCCGTCCGCGGAGCTGGTGGAGCTGCGAGAGTCCGAAACGCTCGGCGCTCTCGATCACCATTACCGTTGCGTTCGGTACGTTCACTCCCACCTCGATCACCGTCGTCGAGATAAGAATTTGCGCCTGCCCCGACTTGAAGAGCTCCATGCCGTAGTCCTTGAGTTTGGCCGGCATCCGGCCGTGCACCACCGCGGTCGTGTACTCCGGCGGCGGAAACTCGCGGGCCAGCAGCTCGGCCCCCGCTTCGAGGTTGGCCACGTCCAGCGTCTCGGACTCCTCGATCAGCGGGTAGACGATGTAGACTTGTCGTCCCTGCGCCAGCTGCTCGCGCAGGAACCCGAACAGACGCAGGCGGTGCGACTCCCGCGCGTGGGAGGTCCGGATCGGTTTCCGGCCCGGCGGCAGCTCGTCGATCACCGACACGTCCAAGTCCCCGTACAGCGTCATGGCCAGCGTCCGCGGGATCGGCGTGGCCGTCATCACCAACACGTGGGGCGGATACTCCTGACTCTTGAGCCTCAGTTTGGCACGCTGCATCACCCCGAAGCGGTGCTGCTCGTCGATCACCACGAATCCCAGCCGCGAAAACCGGACTCCCTCCTCGATCAAAGCATGGGTGCCGATCAACAGGTCGATCTCGCCCGACATCAGCCCCTCCGCAATCTCGGCCCGTTTTCGCCGTCCGGTGCTGCCGGTGAGCAGCTCGACCCGCAGACCGGTGGTCTCGACCAGCTCCAGGATCGACCGGTAGTGCTGCGTCGCCAGAATCTCGGTCGGCGCCATCAGCGCACTCTGAAAACCGTTGTCGGCCGCGATCAGGATGCACAACAGGGCCACGATCGTCTTGCCGCTCCCCACGTCGCCCTGCATCAGGCGATTCATCTGGTGTCCGCCGACCATGTCGCCGCGGATCTCCTTCACGACCCGTTGCTGCGCGCCGGTCAGGCTGAAGGGTAGCTTCTCGCGGTAGAACATGTTGAAATATCCGCCGATTTTCGGCATCGCATATCCCCGGATGCGTTCGGTCCTCACCCGTCGCTGGCCCAGCAGCTGCAGCTGGATCACGAACAACTCCTCGAACTTGAGCCTCCGGATGGCGGCGTTCAAAGCCGCGGCCGACGGCGGAAAATGAACATCGTGCAAGGCCTGTACGCGGCTCACCAGTCCTTCGCGTTCGAGCAGGTGGGCGGGCAGCGTCTCCGGAATATACGGCCGCACGGCCTCCCACAAGGTTCGCATGGTGTTGAAAATGGCCTTCGTCCCGAGGCCGATCGAGTTCAACCGCTCGGTGGTGCTGTAGATCCCCTGCATCCCGATCGGCTCCTGTCCCTCGACCACGATCGGCGGTTCGAACTCCGGATGGGCCATGTTCGGGTAGCCGTTGAACATCGTCGGCCGACCGAAAAAAATGTACTCCCGCCCCACCTCGAGCTTCTTCATCACGAACCGCGCCCCCCGAAACCAAACGATGTCCATCTCGCCCGTGTCGTCCGTCACGACCAACGCCAGCCGGGCCTTGGCCCCAACGCCGATGATCCCCTTGTCGCGCACCCGCGCGCGCACTTGAACGTATTGCGTGGTGTGCTCGTCGCCCAACTCGGCGATCTTGTAGATCCGCGACCGGTCGACATACCGGAACGGTATGTGCATCAACAGGTCGCCGAACGTGCGCACGTTGATCTCGGAAGCGAGCAGCTCGGCGCGCTTCCCCCCGATCCCGGGCAAATATTGTATCGGTCTGTCGAGTATGCTGTCCATGCTTTTTGCTCCCCCCTTATGCAAAGATAATACTTTCTCCTCCGTTATTTGTCTATGTTTTGAGAGCCGGATAGAACTGTTCACAGAAAGTACAGTACCCTCCTGTTTTCCAAATCAAAGTTCAATAAAAGGGGTTATCTTTGTAAAGATGAAGAGACCACGAAGAATGATCGGCCTTTGGGCGGTATTGGCCGTTACGGCAGCGGTATTTCCGGGGCTGGCGAGGGCCGAGGTGTGGGAGCGGGTGAAGGCGTTCGAGGCCAGCGGTCGGATCGACGTGCGGTTGAGACAGGGGCGGCAGGGGCGGTTGGAGGTGGATACGACGAGTCGTTTGTATCCGTATTTGCAGGTTTGGTGGCAGGAAGGGCAGCTTTTGTTGGCGTTGCGTGATGTACCTCGTCGGTGGTACCGGCGTCGGCTTCGGGTCGATGTGACGGTCGGCGCATTGACCCACCTCAAAGCCGATGTAGAGGCCCGGTTGCGGAGCGAGGGGAGGCTCGAGACGGCGGCCCGGTGTCATATTTACACCTCTTCCGAGGCCCGAGTAATATTGCCCGACGTGCAAGCCGACACATTGGAGATTTTAGCTGAATGCGGCTCCCGGCTCAGGGTGCACGGGCGGGCCGAGAGGGTCGACCTTTCGGCGAGAGCCTACTGGGAGGGATTGCTGAAGTATCCGGGAGCACAGGCCGACCTGCGGAGGCTCGACGCACGCACGGCGAAGGTCGAAGCTCGGGACGGCGCGAAGGTTCGCTGCCGGGCTTCGGAGCGGGTCTCGGCCCTCGCGACGGAGCGGGGCAAGATCCGAATTTGCGGCCAGGGGCGGACGGCTTTCACCACGGGCTGCGCTACGGGCGGTTCGGTACGCGGTTTGCACTGACAGCGGTTTCATATCGTCCCTTTTTCTTTTCACACATCAATGACAAAGCCTATGAAACGCCTTTGTATTTTCGCAACCATGTGCCTTCTGTCCTTTACATCTGTCGGGTCGTGGGCCGCTCCGGACTCGGCGGAGCCGCCCCTGGCTTTCGGCCCGGGCGAGGAACTTACGTATACGGCCGGTTATAGTGCGGCGGTTGTTTCGACGGACGTGGCGACGATCACGTTCCGCACGGACACGGACCGGCTCGACGGGGTGCCGTGTTACCGGGTCCAGGCGCATGGATTGACCAAGTCCTTTTTTTCGGTCTTTTTCCGGATGGACGACCGGTACGACACGTGGCTCGAACAGGCTACGCTGCGGCCGCTCCTGGCCACGGCCGAGATCAAGGAGGGCAGCTACCGTTATCGGAGTCGGCTGACTTTCAACTGGAAGGCGGGGCGGGTCTACACCCAGGGCAAAAACCTCAAAAAGGGATACGAACGGAGTCGGACGATGGTGATTCGGCCGGGGGATTTCGACCCGGTGGCGCACTTTTTCAACCTGCGCTGCCTGCCGGGGATCGACTCGATGAAAAAGGGTGAAGCCGGGCGGCTGAATCTCGTGATGGTGGACACGATCCGGACGATTCGGTACCGTTTTCTGGGGCGTGAGATCATCGACGCGCCGGCCACCGGACAGGTCCGTTGTCTGAAGTTCACGTGCCAGCTGGCGCCGGGCGACGCCGAGTCGTTCGAGGAGGGAACGGACTTTTACATTTGGATCTCGGACGACCGGAATCGCATTCCGATCTACCTCGAAACACCGATCCGGGTGGGGCGGGTACAGGCCATGCTCACGGGGTGGAGGAATCTGGCTCACCCGTTCGCTGCCCGGGTGGGGCGGTGAGGGGGCGGGGGGATCGTAGGGAGGTTTCATTCAAACAAAAGCTGAGTATGATCGTACGTCGAAGCAGGGCCGAGCGCGAGGAGCAGGCCGTCCGGGCCGATCCGATGGAGGGGAAAACCGTCATCGGGATCGACCCCGGAACGAATGTCTTGGGGTACGGCGTGTTGCAGATCGTCGGCGGGACGCCGAAGTGTCGGGTGTTGGGGGTGGTGGCGCTGGGCAAGTTCCGGAACCCGTACGAGAAGTTGCGCCACATTTTCGAGCGGGTGAGTGCCCTGGTGCGGGAGTACCAGCCGGACGAGATGGCGATCGAAGCGCCGTTTTACGGAGACAACGTACAGAGTATGTTGAAGTTGGGGCGGGCCCAGGGGGTGGCGATGACGGCGGCGCTGGTGCGGGACATCCCGGTGTTCGAGTACTCGCCGCGACGCATCAAACAGGCCATCACGGGCGAAGGGGGAGCTTCGAAAGAACAGGTGTCGGCCTTGTTGCAGAAGATTCTGGGTGTCGGGACGACCCCCAAGGAGTTGGACGCGACGGACGGATTGGCCGTCGCGCTGTGCCACTACTACATCTCGTCGAGCCCTCTGGGGACGACGGTCGGCGAACGTCGGCAGGCGGGTGGAGTGAGCGGCGGATCGAACTCCTGGGCGGCTTTCGTCAACAACAACCCGGACAAAATCAAGTGACTTCTGAACTTCGGCCCTCTTTCGAGGGCTTTTGTCGTTTTTGTGGGTTTTTACTGGGGTTGGGGGTATTTCTTCTTCGGATGGTCCATGCGATGCGGTTTTGTTGGTTTTTCTCTGCCGTCAGGCCCCTACCGAGTGCCGGGAGGCACCGCCCGCCCGGC
>CAJTNK010000127.1 GCA_910577885.1 uncultured Rikenella sp. | reverse complement strand
GGCACTCGAAAGCTGGAGTTGGCTCGGCAACAGGAGGGAACTGCCCTTACGCCGGACGGGCGGTGCCTCCCGGCACGCGGGAGGGGCCATTCGGCTGCAAAAACATTCTTCGTCCGCGCGCTGGCGGAAATCGATCAAACAACTCTTGGTTGTTTGGTCGATTTCCTACTCCAGCAGTCGCGCGCGGGTCGAGCTATCCCGACGAGCGGGGACTGCCCTACGCGGGCGGCGTCCGGGTGAGACCCCCCCACAAACCCCCACAAAACCGCATCGCATGGCCCGGAGCCCGACAAAACAAAAAGCCCCTCGGGAAAGGGGCTGTCGGCTAAGGACCGGCGAAAAAATACAGCAGGAAGTCCTCTTTGTAAAGAATCGAAAAACGTTATCTCACCGAGTCGATGCTCGCTTGCGGGATGGTCACCACCGGGCTGTGTTTGAGGGCGGCGAGCGACATGCTTTCTTCGCGCATCACGGCTTTCGGGAAGTACTCGCGCACCCGGCCCAGGAGCATCGAGGCCTCGTCGACGTCGATGCAGTAGCCGACCAGCGTTTTGAACGTCGGACTGTCGTACACCACCTCGCCCGGAATCCCCGGGAAATGGCTCCGGAAAGCCGACAGGGCTCCGTAAGCCAAACTCCGACCGTTCTGCGTGTTGTCGAAGAAGATGCAGATCCGATAACCCACCGTATGGCTGCTTCGGGGCGTGACCCGCAATCCCGACGAGACGTCCGAGTCGTTGCGCACCTCGATCCGCGCACCCCGTGCATCCGCCGTCCGAAGGCGCTGCATGTAGGAGTTGACCCGGTCCTGAGCCCCCGCCCGGACACCGCATACGGCGGTCAGTATCAAGAAAAAAGAGAAGATCTGTCGTTTCATCATCCGCTTATTTTAGCATTAAGTTGAATACCGCTGCGTTCAGCAGCGATTCTTCGAGCCGTTGCAACATCCGGTCATCGACCCGTCGCCGGAACCGAATCCGTTGCCGACCCCTCCCCGGGCGCTCTCCCTCCGCCGGATCGATGCCGATCTCGCCCGCCAGCCGCCACACCGCAGGCTGTTCCGGGGCTTTGTCCCGCCGTGCCTTCCGCATCAAGTCCAGCATGCTCCTCAACGCCTCTTGCGAGAACCGGATCCGTACCGGGAGTTCGACTCGATCGTGGCCCGGTGTCACCGTCACCGGAGCGAGCAGCGTAGCCACCGCCACCGTCCGTCCGTCGCGTTGCAGCTCGAATCGTCCGAGGCCAAAGGTAACGCTTTTTTTGTTCCCGTTGTAAAAGGCCGTCCGGGCCGTTCCCTCGACCGAGCCCAGGCCCATCGAACGGACCCGAAACTGTTCCAACCGGTCGACGTTCATCCGGGTCAGGGTCCGTACCCCGCCGCAGCCGCTCAACAGCAGCCCCGCGGCGCATAAAGAGAAAAGAATCAGTCGTTTCATTGTTTTTTCGCTCTGTATATCGTTGCGATGCCGCCCATGAGCAGGGTTTGTTGCGGGTGGTCGAATCCCGCTTGGGCGAGCAGGCGGCAGAACCGCTCGCCGTACGGAAACTCGCCCACCGACTCCGGCAGGTAGGCGTAGGCCCGCGTGTCCCGCGAGACGAGCCGTCCGATGGTCGGCAGGATCCGCCGGAAGTAGAACCGGTAGAGCAGTCCCAGGAGGTTGCCTTGCTTGGGCATCGAAAATTCGAGTACGTAGAGCTCCCCGTCCCGCCGCAATACACGGTACATCTCGCGGATTCCGGCCTCCAGGTCCTCGAAGTTCCGCACGCCGAATCCGCAGGTCACCGCCCCGAACGTTTCGTCGGCAAAGGGGAGCCGTTCGGCATCCCCCTCGACCATCGGGAACTCGCGCCCGGGAAACCGGGCCGCCACCTTCTTGCGTCCGATCCGCAGCATCTCGGGCGAGAGGTCGACCCCCGTAATCGCCGCCTCGGGCAAGGCCCGGCCCAGGGCGATCGCCAGGTCGCCCGTGCCGGTGGCCGCGTCCAAGAGGCTGGCCGGCCCCTGTCGCTTTACCAGCCGGACCACCCGGGCCCGCCAGCGGCGGTCGATGTTCAGAGACAACAGGTGGTTCAACAGGTCGTAACGGCCGGCGATCGAGTCGAACATCTGTCGGACTTGTTCTTTTTTTCCGGCCGGATTTTCGTTGTGCGGTTTAATCATTGGAATCGGATCGATTGTTCGGGCGCGATCCGGGCGACGATCGCCGCGGGCAGCCCCATAGCCAGTGTCACGACCCCCAGCGTCCCGACGTTCAGGGCCACGATCTGCCCCCAGTCGATCCGCACCGGCACGGTCGCCATCATATAGTTGACCGGGTCGAGCGCGACGACGCCGGCGTATTGTTGGACGAGGCAGAGTCCCAGCCCGGCGAGGTTGCCCCACAGCAGCCCCCGGAGCGTCACCCCCACCGACCGAAAGACGAAGATGCGTTGCAGCGCCCCGTTTCCCATTCCGAGCGCCTTGAGGATCCCGATCGTGCGGGTCTGCTCCAGCACCCCGATCAGCACCCCCGAGGCCATGTTGACCACCGCCACGGCCAGCATGATGACGATCACGATCGTCGTATTGAGACTCAGCATCCCGAGCCAGTCGAAGATCTGCGGATGCCGCTCTTCGACCGTCGCCGCTACGAGCCGTTGCCCGTCGTCCAGGCTTGTCTCCGCCCCCCAAAGAGCCCATCCGTCGTCCTCCTCCCCCTCCTCGCCGTCGATCAGTGCCGTGATCGCCCGGGCCGTTGGCCCGGCCTCCGCGTCCCGTGCCAATAGAACTTCATACCCGCCGATCTGCTCCGTCGTCCAGCCGTTGAGCCGCTGGACCACCCCCAGGTCGCCGAAAACGGTCAGCCGGTCGAACTCCTCCATGCCGCTCCGGTAGATGCCCGCCACCCGGAGACGATCCCGCCGGGGAGTCTCCTCGCCGACGAACAGCACCTCGAACCGGTCGCCCGGCCCCAGCCGCATGCTCCGACTGAGGCTCTCGGAAATAACCGCCTCGCGGTTCCGTACCGTGTCGGAGTAGGTCGGAATTCGCCCCTCGACCAGCTGCCGGTGCAGGAAGGCGGTGTCGCTCTCCGGGGCCAACCCCCGCAGCACCACCCCCTGAATGGCTTCGTCGCCGCGTACGATCCCCGCTTTGATCGCAAACCGTTGTACGCTTCCGACCCCCGGCACCTCGCGCAGCTGCTGAACCCAGGTCGAATCGAACGTCACGGGCGTCGTCTCGTACCCGTTTCCGTTACCGAAAGCGGTGATTTGCACGTCGGCGGCAAATCCGGCGATCTTCTCGGCCACGGTGCTCCGAAAACCGTTCACCACCCCCAGCGCGACGCTCATCACGGCCACGCTCACGGCCACGCACAACGTCGCCACGCGTCGCATGACATCGGTGCGTCGTCCGCCGCTGCCCAATCGGCTGGCTATGAAGGTCTCCAGTAGCATCTCTCGGTCGATTCTTCCGTTCGCGGTGCAAAAATAGCGCATTTTTTCCGGAACTTTTTTGGTAGTTCCGAAAAGTGTTGTACTTTTGCCCCCGGTGGATGTAGTTCAGTTGGTCAGAACGCTTGATTGTGGTTCAAGAGGTCGTCGGTTCGAGCCCGATCTTCCACCCTCGCTTCTTCATACTGTCCGCGCTCTCTTCTTCATGCAGGGGGGCGCGGATTTTTTGTGCGCGGAGGGGGAGGGAGAGGGACTTTTTAAAACTTAACAAGATGACTGGATTCGGAAAACGCTGCGGCGCGATGCTCCTGGCGGCAGGAGCGACTCTGTTGATCGGAACGGCCCGGGCGGCGGGAGATTCGACGGCGCGGGTGCGGTTCGACTACGATGTCAGACTGGGGACCTTTATCGACAACGGAGAGTACAACTCGGACTACAAGGCGCCGAAAACCCTCTCGGGGGTGTGGGTGATGCCGACCGTCGGGATGCGCTTCGGTGGCGGCGGAGAGCACCGCATCATGACGGGGATCGGCTTTCTGCAACAGTTCGGCCAAAAACCGTTCGGACAGGTGCCGGACTTCGTGGCCTACTACAACTATGCCGGGCGGGTTTTCAACGGGTTCGGCGGATTGTTGCCGCGGGACGAGATGCACGGATACTACTCGCGGGCGTTGTTTTCGGACTCGGTGGGCTACTTCAAACGTACGCTCGCCGGGGCATTGCTCCGCTGGGAGGGGACGCGGGGCGGAATCGAGGCTTTTTTCGACTGGAACGCCGAGGATACGAAAACCGGCAAAGAGTCGTTCATGGCCGGGTTGGCCGGTGAACTGAACCTGGGGCGGAGGCAGTTGTTTCGGATCGGCCTGGCGGGATACATGTACCACTACCGGCTCGGCGAACGGGCCGTGGAGGCGGGAGAGGCACCGAATTTCTTGGTAGACAATGCGATGTATCACCTCTACGGGGACTTCGACTTGGGCGAGCTGACGCCGTTGGACGTCCTGTCGCTGGACGCGGGGATCGTAGGGTCGCTCTCGCGCGGGCGCATCGCGGTGGGCAATGCGGGAGGTTGGACGGCACGCGCGGGGTTTCACGCGCGATTCAATATCGAATGGCACGGCTGGGGGATCGAGGATACGTTCTTTGCCGGTAAGGGGCTGATGCCGTTGTACGACGTTTACGGGACGCAGGTCTACTGGGGCGATGCCTTTTATAATGCGCCGCTCTACAACCGAACGGATCTCTACTGGTCGAAAACGTTGGTCTCCTGGCTGTCGATCCGTGCGGCGCTGGTGCTCCACCAAACGGCCCGCGGAATCGATTTTTGTCAACAAGCTTCTGTTCGGGTCCATCTCTGGAAGTGACAGCCTGTTAAAATTGGGTGGGTTTTCTCTTCCGTCCGGGTGCCGCTCGGCCCCACAGGGGCTTTTGCTGGGTTTGCGTCGCAAAATGCAGCGAGAAATCCC
>CAJTNK010000126.1 GCA_910577885.1 uncultured Rikenella sp. | reverse complement strand
ACCCCAGCAAAACACCCAACGGGTGCGCCGGGCAGGCGCGCCCAAAGGGCGTTTTACTGGCCATTCGGGCGAGAAATTACCAACAAAGCCGCTTCGCTGGGCCCGTCGGCAGAAAAACCACCCTGAAACCCGTTAGAACTGGAAATAGATGAAAGGCTGTACGTCGCCGCTTTTGAGCTGCATGATGAGCCAGATGAGCCCTGTCATCAAAAGGGCGTAGACGAAGATCGGGAGCCGCTGCACCACCCGCAGCGTCTGCGCTTCGACCCGTGCGCTGGTGAAGTGGAGCGCATAGCCGATCGCCAGCAGCACGACCACCCACCGGTAGCCCGTGATGAAGTCGAAGAAGATCTCCGGATGGAATGCCGTGAAGATTTGGGTAAAGATCTGCCCGGCCACCTCCATCGACTCGGCGCGGAAGAAGACCCACAGGGCGCAGACAAAGCTGAAGGTGAAGAGGATGCCGATAATCCTGCGCCAGCGGGGCATCTCAGCCCCCGTAGCCCGGAAACCGGGTGCGAGGTGCATCGTGAGTTTGTGGACGGCCAACCCGGCGCCGTGCGCCCCGCCCCAAACCAGGAAACGGATCGCCGCCCCGTGCCAAAGCCCTCCGAGGAGCATCGTAATCAAGAGGTTCAGGTAGGTCCGAACCCGTCCTTTGCGATTCCCCCCGAGCGAGATGTAGAGGTAGTCCTTGAGCCAGCTCGAGAGCGAGATGTGCCACCGCCGCCAGAATTCCGTGATGGTGGCCGATTTGTAGGGCGAGTCGAAGTTGGCGTTGAAGCGGAACCCCAACAGCAGCGCGATCCCGATCGCCATGTCCGAATAGCCCGAGAAGTCGCAGTAGATCTGCATGGCATACCCCAGGACACCCACCAGGTTCTCCAAGCCGGTGTATAAGGTGGGGTTGTCGAAAATACGGTCCACGAAGTTCAGGCTGATGAAGTCCGAAATGACCGCCTTTTTGAACAGCCCGCACAGGATGAGCCAGAATCCTTCGCCGAACTGTGCCCGGCTGACGGTGAGCGGCCGCTGGTGGATCTGCGGAATGAAGTCCCGGGCCCGGACGATCGGCCCCGCCACCAGCTGCGGGAAGAACGAGATGTAGAACAGGTAGTCTATCCACCTGCGCAGGGGCCTCACTTTTTCGCGGTAGAGGTCCACGATGTAGCTCATCGACTGGAAGGTGAAGAACGAGATCCCGATCGGCAGGAAGATGTTCTGAAACTCGAGCGGATCGGCCAGGAAGTCATTGAGGATACCGATCAGGAAGTCGGTGTACTTGAAGTACCCGAGCATTCCGAGGTTGATGCAGACGCTCAACCCGACCCAGAACCGCTTGGCCCATCTTCTCCGGGCCGAGGCGATGCACTGGCCGATGAAGAAGTCGCTGGTGGCGGTGAATATCAGCAGCAGGAAGAACAGCCCGCTGGTCTTGTAGTAGAAGTAGAGCGAGAAGAGGGTGACGTAGACGATCCGCAGCGTAACGGTCCGCCGCATGAAGCCGTACAGGAAGGTGAAGCCGAGAAACAGGAACAGAAAGAGACCGCTTGTGAACAGGAGCGGTTCCTCGGGGTTGTATCGCAGCAGGTCGAGCAGGTTACTGAACTGTTGGGCCATGGCCGATGTATCCGTTGTAAAGTGCGTTGTAAATCAAAAGGCCCTGGATGCGGTATCCTTCGGCGGTGTAGTGTATCCGGTCGCGAGCCATGAGCCGGTGGTCGTCCCACTCGACGGCCGATTCGGCCCCCCCTGTGGCGCCATAGAGGTCGATGAAGGCCACGCCCTGTTCTTCGGCATAGCGCCTCAGGGTGCGGCTGATGTTTTCGAAATTGGGGTTGGGCCGTCCGTTGCGGAAAGCCTGTGCGGGGGAGGTCAGCAGAATCGCCGTCCCGGGATTGGCCTGACGCAGCGGCCGTACGAAGCGGTCCACTTCGCGGTAGAAGACGTCGTCGTGGAAGTGATCCCCGGCCGCTTCGTTCGACCCCATCGAGAGGACGATCAGGTCCGGAGCCAGTGCGGTGCTCTGCCGGATTACTTCCTCTTGCTTTCCCCAGTGGAGGTAGCAGGCGCTGTTGACTCCCATCGCATGGTACAGTACGCCGTCCTGTCCGTTCTCGAGCGAGAAACCGTAGATCGGCCCGCGCGCGAACTTGTCATCGGCATACGTATGCAGTTCCAAGGTATCGACCCGTGTCACCAGCTCGATATCGGTGTTGAAGTCGTAGATAATATCCGGCGCGCTGAGCCCGGCCGACAATCGTTCGTCGGCTTCGATAATCGGCGCATACTTCCCATGAAAGACCCGCACTTTGTTGAAGCTGTAGTCCAGGCTGTCGCTGGTCCTGAGCGTGCAGAGCATCAGTCGGTTATCCGCCGTCGAGCTCTGTACCGACACGCCGCTGATGCCGATCGGCAGGCTCGGCCGCGCGTTGACCACCCGGCTCACCGACCACTCGCCGCAGCACCCCGGAAGCCCCTGGATGGCATAGTCCCGCGGCTCGTTACTCCCGCTGAGCTTATGCGGCACCACCATTCCCCGGCCGGCATTCCCGAACCGTTTGTGCAGGTGGCGCATGATGACGTCCGGAATCACTCCCCCCTGAATATGCGAGTCGCCGAAGTGAAGGATATTGACCCGCAGCACCCCGTCTCCTCCCTCTTCGTCCTCGTCCGTTCCGTCCTGCCGGAGCAGGGCCTGTCGCAAGCTGTCGCGTTTGGCCGCATCGATCCCGCCTTCCCGGCCGGTCGTCGCGTCGGTCGTCGAACCGTCGCCGCACACGAGGCGCAAGGTGTCCAACCGCCGCAGCTTGGCATAAAACGAGCTCAGGTTGTCCGCCGGATCGAACAGCGTGTCGGCCGCCGTATTCACGAACGGATACGAGGCGATGAATACCGAGTCGGACTGCAGGTTGGCGGTCTCTTCCTGTGCGGTCCGTTTCCCTCCCGCGCCGCAACTGCTCAGTACGACGCATCCCGCAATGATACTGTAAAGGATATGCTTTAACATCGTTTTCGTTTGCTCTCTTCTTTGCTCTCTGTGTTCGGTGCGTTCCCTCTCTGTATTGCGCTATTGCGCGGCCATCAGTGCGTCGAAAAGCGCCGTGGCGATCTTCCTTCCTCCCCGGGCCGAAATATGGGTATAGTCCTTAGCCGCCCATCCGTTCTTGACGAAGGTGCCCATGCCGCCCAATGTCCGCATGGCGTCATAGGTGTTCCAGAACAGGACACCGCAATCCTGCGCCACCTGTTCCTGGGTCTTGACCATGGCGCGGATGCCGGGCATGGTCACCAGTGCGCCGTCGCTCCGGGTGGCCCGGTCGCCGACGCTCATAATCAGGATCGCCACCCCGGGGAAACAGTTCTTGATGTGTTCGACTACGGCGGTCATCTGCTTGCGGTAGGTGGAGTAGTCGGTCACTTGGCTCGAAACGACGTTCAGCCCGTACTGCAGGATAATCAGGTCATAAGGCGAGAGTCGTCCGAACTGCCGTGTCAAGGCCGGGTTGATCCGTCCCATCGAGGTCCCCGGGTTTCCGCGCACCGAGAAGTTGTCGACCGACACGCCGGTCGGATTCTCGAGAAACACCCCGTAAGCGGTGAATCCTTCGACGTCGCTCACCTGAAACCGGATGGACCGGATGTCTTCGTCGATGACCATCTCTTCGAGCTGTTCGGAAGGTTCGGTGTTGTAGAGGAATTCGCGGTTGCCGTTGACGGTGGCCCGAACCACCGACTGTCCCCGGCTCACGAACAGCAGCCGGGCGCGGCCGAATCGGTCGAGGTGTTTCTTGTTCGACGATCCGCGGTATTCCACATAGCTGTCTTCGGACGGCGTGAAGTGAAAGGCCGAGATGGTGAACCGCCCGGCTTTGTTGTTGATGATGGAGCTTTGTTTCCACTTGCCGAACTTGTGCCCTACGGTCTGCCGGAAACCGGCCACCTGCGAGGTGATCGGCACGAAACCGACCCCGCCGCCGCCGTACTTGTTCTGCATCAGCTCCCGGAAGTCGGCGGTCAACAGGTCGCCTTCGATGAAGGAGTCGCCCATGAATCCGATCCGCAGCGGCCGTCGCATGCCGCGAACGTGGCCGAGTTTGCCCATGAATCCGCGCAGCATGGTCCCGCCCGCCGAATAGTCGCGGATCGGAATGACCGTCGCTCCGCCATTTGCCGCCGTCGGATCCGGTGTTGTCCCGGCTTGTGCCGCATTCGCCGCGCTATCGGCCCTCTCCGTGCCGTTCGCCGAACCGGGCGAAAGTTGCTTCTCGCCGTTCACCGCCGCCGCTCCGCCCTGGGTCCCTGTGGTCGAATCCGCCGCCTCTGTCTCCGCGGTCTCTTCGATCTCCAAAGCGGGTTCCACGAAAATCGTGCTCACCGACCGGCTGCTATCCCCCGCCGCCGAAGCGGTCGTGTCCGGCTCGGTCACCGACCGGGCCGAGTAGCCTCCGGCCACCGCCCCGCCGGGCAACGGCTGGCCGGCTCCCGACTCGGCATCCAGCCGGTCCAGCGCCTCGACGCTGTTCCCCCGATTCAGATCGGCCAGGATGTCGACGGGCTTCAGCCCGACTTCCCGTGCCAGGTCTGCCGGCACGTACCGCAAGCCGACGGTCAGCAGCGCAACCAACAACACGAGGCCGAATGTGTAACGGATATAATTTTTCATGGTATGATCTTCGGGGCAAGTCGCTGCAAAATTAGCTATTTTAATCGGTTCCGGGTGGATCGGTGCTGAATTTTCCGGCTCTTCGTCCTCAAAAAGATACCTTTCGGCTGTTTTGATGGGTTTTGTCGGTTTCGAGAGGTGTTCCCACCTGTCGCAACGGGGGTTTGTCGGGGCTGCCGGGGTTTGGTTTTACGGGGGCGCTTTGGTAGGTTTTTCTTGCTCGTCAGGGTGCCGCTCGCACCCGTTGGGTGTTTTGCCGGGGTTGTCTCTGCCCGTTTTTCT
>CAJTNK010000125.1:3602-5072 GCA_910577885.1 uncultured Rikenella sp. | reverse complement strand
CCGGCAAAACACCCAACGGGTGCGCCGGACGGGCGGTGCCTCCCGGCACCCGGTATTGGCCATCCGGACGAGAAAAACAATCTTTGTTCGCACTCAGATCGGCAGAGAACGCCGAAAACCAGCCCCAAAGCCCCCTACACCTCCGCCGCCAGCGACGCATCGGTATCCGCCGTAGCCTGAGCCGCCGTCTCATCCGCCTTCAACAACTCCGCCACATCCGCATCCCGCCGCCCGGCAGACTCATTCCTCCCTTCGCCACCACCGTTATTCCCATTGCCGCGTCGATTTCCGCCACGACCGCCCCCTTTCTGCTCACCGCCGCCACGCTCGTTCCGGTCGTTCTTCGAGAAATGCCGCAACGGATCGGCCGATGCCGCATCGAACACCTGCCGATTTCGATAAATATCGATCGCCCGATAAATAGCCGCCCGCATCGGTGCCGGATCGGCCACCATCTTGCCCGCAATATCGAACCCCACCCCATGCGCCGGCGAAGTCCGCACCACCGACAGCCCCGCCGTAAAGTTCACCCCGTCGGCAAAAGTCAACGCCTTGAACGGCGCCAACCCCTGGTCATGATACATGGCCAACACAGCGTCGAACTTCCGATAAGCCCCGCTCCCAAAGAACCCATCGGCCGCAAAAGGTCCGAAAGCCAAGATATTCTCGTATTTCGCCGACTGAATCGCCGGAATGATAATCTCCCGTTCCTCAGTCCCCAGCAACCCATCGTCCCCGGCATGCGGATTGAGCCCCAGCACCGCAATCTTCGGCCCGGTGATGCGGAAGTCGCGCTCCAGCGAGCGTTTCAACGCCCGGATGTGTTCCAACACCGCCTCCGTGGTCACCGCCTCCGGCACCCGTACCAACGGCATGTGCATCGTCACCAACCCCACCCGCAGCGTGTCGCTGACCATGAACATCAACGGCTCGGCATCGCCGAACTGCGCCGCCAGGTACTCCGTATGGCCGATAAACCCGAAATCGTCGCCCGTGGTATTCTTCTTATTGATCGGACAGGTCACCAGCACATCGATCTTCCCCGCCTTGAGGTCCCGCACAGCGGCGTTCAGCGACGCAATCGCATACTGTCCGCTAACCACCGTCGGCTGCCCCGGTTCGATTTTCACGTTCTCGTCCACACAGACGATCATATTGGCCCGTTTCGGATTGGCCTGCTCCGGGTCGGTGATGACGTTGAAGCTGAACCCCTCGGCCTCGGGCATCATCCCCTTGTAGTACCCGGCCACCCGCGCCGAACCGTACACCACCGGCGTACAAAGGTCCAATAGCCGCGAATCGAGCAACGTCTTGATAATGATCTCGTAACTGATCCCGTTGAAATCTCCGTGCGTAATCCCTACTTTTATCTTTTCCATCCTTATCAATATATTACTGTTCTTTGGCGACATGCAGGAACTGTTCTTTTTCTGAAGAAAAAGAACCAAAAAGACTTCAGAACGCATCCCG